>CAYJUC010000103.1:0-11030 GCA_964372605.1 uncultured bacterium
TCCAGCACTCAGGACTCCGGGCTCCTGGATCTCCTGGTCCCGCTCTTCGAGAAGAAGACCGGCTACAGCGTGAAGACCATCTCCGTCGGCACCGGGCAGGCGCTGGCGCTGGCGGCCAGGGGCGAGGCGGACGTGACGCTGGCCCACGCCCCGGCTCTGGAGAAGAAGTACGTGGCGGAGGGGAAACTGCTGAACCGCCGCCTCGTCATGCTGAACGACTTCGTTATCGTGGGGCCGTCCGAGGATCCGGCCGGGGTGAGGGGGGCGGGGGCGGCGCATGAAGCGCTGAAACGCATCGCGCGGAGCCGGTCCCGCTTCGTCTCCCGCGGTGACAACTCCGGCACCCACCTCTTGGAGAAGAACCTCTGGAAGCTCGGGGGGATCGAGCCCGGGGGGTTCTGGTACGTCGAGTCCGGCCAGGGGATGGGGGCCACGCTCGGCATCGCCGGCGAGAAGAACGCCTACACCCTCGCAGATCGCGCCACCTACCTGGCGTTCCAGAAGCGGCTTACACTCCGGATCCTCCTGGAGCGAGACCGCCCCCTTCTCAACATCTACTCGGTGATGGAGGTGAACCCTGCCAACGGGCCAAGGGTGAACGCGTCGGGAGGGAAGGCCTTCGCCGATTTCCTGGTCTCCCCCGAGGCCCAAAAGCTCATCGGGAGTTTCGGAGTCCAGAAATTCGGCCAACCGCTTTTCGTGCCGATCGCCGGCCAGAAGGAAGAAGAGATCGGAGGCTAGCGGGGTGTTGGAATCTGTTCGAGCGCGGGCTTGGCCCGCGCAATCGCGGGGGAGGTTCGGAAGGGGGGCGGAGCCCCCCTCCGAGAGATCTAGACCGTGGAGCTGATCTGGGAAGGGATCAAGCAGGCGCTCTGGCTCCTCGTCACCGGCGACCCTGAACTGCTCCGGATCACCCTCCTGTCGCTCCAGGTCTCGGGGGGCGCCACGCTCGCGAGCCTTCTGGCCGGGATTCCCCTGGGGACCCTGATCGCCCTGAACCGCTTCCCCGGGCGTCGGCTCGTGATCAGCCTCGTCAACACCGGCATGGGGCTTCCTCCCGTGGTCGTGGGGCTGTTCGTCTCCATCTTCCTCTGGCGGAGCGGCCCGCTCGGTGCTCTCGAGCTTCTCTACACGCCGACGGCAATCGTGATCGCCCAGTTCGTCATCGCCGCCCCCATCGTGACCGGCTTGACGCTGGCCGCGGTCCAGCAGATCCCGCCCCAGTTCCGCCTCCAGATGCTGGGGCTCGGCGCCTCCCGGCTCCAGCTCCTCTGGGTGCTCATGCGCGAGGCGCGCCTGCCCATGCTGGCGGCGGTGATGGCCGGCTTCGGCGGGGTGATCTCCGAGATCGGCGCCTCCATGATGGTGGGCGGAAACATCCGTGGACAGACCCGGGTTCTCACCACCGCCACCGTGCTCGAGACTTCGAAGGGGAACTTCGATCTCGCCATCGCGCTGTCGATCCTCCTGCTCCTGATCACCTTCCTCGTGAACTGGGCCCTCACCTGGATCCAGCAGCGCCCGCGGCCCAGTTAGGGCCAATAACGCTCGAAGAATTGACATCATGTAATCATGCCAGCATACTGTTTACTCACAGAACCGGGTCCTGACGGAGAAGCCTTTATGAAGCGAACTCAGATTCAACTCGACGAACGAACCTACGAAACTCTGCGTCGGCGCGCCTTTGAAAGGGGGTGCTCGATATCTGCTCTCATCCGCGAACTCCTGGCCCACTCCTTGGAAGCAAGCAGAGCCAAGCGGCGATCTACCATCAAGGATTTTACCTTTATTGGTGCAGGGCGTTCCCGCCAGGAGCGAATTTCGCCGGTCTCGGAACATCACGATGAGGCGTTGGCGGAGGCGTTGCTGAAGAGGTTCCGCTAAGGGAGTGCATCTTGAGATGACAATAGCGGTGGGAGCCCACTTTGATCTGGGAATAGTCGTACTTGCGGACAGCCGTGTAACTCTGGAAGACCCATGTGCGCGAGCGGATAGTTTCCACGACATACTCCAAAAGATTCTTCCTTTCGCTCCAAACGTTGCAGTGGCTTTCGCGGGTAACGTCGCCTGCGCTGCGTTCATACTTTCTAAACTCAACGACCTTCTCCGAGGCAACCCGGATCTCCCAAATGTTGCAATCGCGGGACCGGTCCTAGGAACGGAACTTCACCGTCTACATCAGGAGTTTGAAGCGAAGCAGCGGCGAAGGGTAGATGTCGGATTCATATTGGCTGGGTTTGCTCCGGCGGCTACCGAGCTAGCCGCCGGTTATCTTTTTTCTTATCGGTCTCCTATCTTCGCACCGGAACGCATTTACCACGGATTCGACGTTCTGGGCACGGGTGACGTCACGAGATCGTATCTGACCGGCAACTGGGGAGTGCTCCTCACCCTTCAGCCGCCAGATATAAAAACCAAGGCGGACTGGCTGAACGCGAATCTAGAGGAAGAGCTACGCCGACACCGCCTTCTGACCGTCGGCGGGCTTTTTCAAATTGTACTCATCGAACCCGGCGGCATCCGGCCAATGAGCTATGGGTACTTCTCGGTGAATCCCGACGATGATGATGAAGCGTTCGAAATGTTCATGAAGAACGGCTTCTGGTATCAAAGGAATTTGAAATCCGGCGGGATTGTCCGGCTCGAACGGCCGGGTCAGCTTCGTCTCCAACCTGCACGGGTACGCGATTTGCTTCCCATGCCTGATGTCGACGATGCAGAGTATGCCTCGGAGCGCGCACGGACCGCACTGTTTCTCAATTACTTCGTTTTGTGCGGCGGCGTTCGGCGGGAGCCCGGAATCGTGGAATTTAACCCAACCGTGAGTATGACAGCGTCGCCATCCTTCCCGGCGGAGGTTGATCTAATCATCCCGCTGAGTTCGCGAGCAGGGACTGGCTCACACACCCTCCGCCTCCAACTTGTGGACAACGATGGTCGCGCGGAGAACGTATATGAAGAGGTTTTTAATTCCCATACACCGATAGACGACATCATTCGAGACCTTAGACTTCAGCTGGTATTTCCACACCCCGGAGTTTGGTTCATAGAGGCGCTGGTGGACGGCTATCGAATTGCCAGGCGGTCCTACGTTATGACCGTGATGCTGGACGAACTTCGTGACTCAACGGTCAAGCTGGAAGACCACCCGAATCTTCTGGAGCAGCAAGTTGAGCGGCTGACCCTACAGCAAATGAAAGGGGTTGATCCTGTATTGGCGAGTGGGGAGTGTAAATCCATCCTGAATTACTTCGTTCCTTGTCAGGAGAACAGAGTCGACCCAATGTCCCTGTCTTTTACCGGCATGTTTGATCTGGTGTGTACGTCTCACTTCCCTCAAGCCCTCCGGATAATGCTTGCGTCAAGTCTCAGAACCGAACCCGGCAGGCACAAGGTGCGGGTGGATCTGGTAGATGTAATCACGAAAGAACGAAAAACGGCGAACAGTCTCAACGATTTACAGTCGAACGCCTACTTGCGAGACACTCCAATCCAAGGGGAAACTATAATCGTATTCCCAAGACAGGGCGTTTATGCCCTTGAGCAGTATGTGGACGATGAATTGTCTGCTCGCGCCATTATTGCAGCGGATGACGTTAACAATCCGAAATTCATCCGGCTGCTAGAAGCTGATCAGGAGCGGGTGCGGCAAGGAGAACTCTTGGTGATTGTGAAGGGGGCACAACAAGCGTTGGAGATAGGGCTCCCGCGGATTGACAAGCCAGCATCTGGCGTTCAGGTGAGTTAGCCCCGATCCGAAATTTCCACAACGGCTGAAGGGCTCTTGAGAAGCCTCCTGCGCCTGGATCACGAGGTCCCGTGTGGGCTCCTCCAGGGGCGTACGTATCAGGCGCACGCATTCTTCGATGCAAAGGATCAACGCCCGTTTCCGAGTGTTGGACCTCGCTCTTTTTCGGATCGGGGTTAATGGACCGGTTTCCTTTCACCATGAAGGTGCCTGTGCCCGTTTTTCTCATCGCGTTCTTCCTCCTCACCGGCGCCGCGGTCCCGGCATCGGCGGCGGAGCTGCTCTTCTCCGTGGCCATCAGCATGAAGGAGGCGGTGGAGGAGGTGGGGCGCGAGTTCGTCAGGAGTCGTCCCGGCCTCACGCTTCGCTACAACTTCGGCGCCTCGGGGGAGCTCCAGAAGCAGATCGAAGCCGGGGCGCCCGTGGACCTCTTCGTCAGCGCCGGCGAGCGCCAGGTGGACGAGCTGGCGCAGCGGGGGCTCATCTACCCGGAGACCCGGAAGGTCTTCGCGCGGAACGCGCTGGTCGTCATCAAACCCGCTGGCTCCAACTTGGACCTTGCCAAGCCATCCGACCTTCTCGCCCCCGCCGTGAAGCGGATCGTCATCGGCAATCCGAAGACCGTTCCCGTGGGCCAGTACTCGGAGGAGAGTCTCCGGCACCTGGGGCTCTGGGGAAAAATCCAGCCCAGGCTTCTCTTCGCCGAGAATGTCCGGCAGGCCCTCGAATACGTCTCCCGCGACGAGGTGGACGCAGGGTTTGTCTACGCGACGGACGCGGCGGCACGGCCGGGTCGCGTGAAGGTCGCCTTCCGCCCTCACGAGGATAGTTACCGTCCCGTGGTGTATCCTGTCGCCATGGTGAAAGGCGCCAGGAAGCCCGAGGTCGTCCGCGCCTTCGTTGACTTTCTGCTGAGCCCTGCCGGCCAGGCCGTGCTGGCGCGGCGCGGCTTTCAACCGCCCGCCCGAGTCCGATGAGTGACGCGATCGTCTCCGCGCTCTGGCTCTCGGTCTGGGTGGCCACGCTGGCTACACTCTTGAACGCGCTGATCGGGCTTCCGCTGGCCTGGGTCCTCGCCAAGCGGCGCTTCTGGGGGCATCAGGCCGTGGACCTCCTGGTGACGCTGCCGCTCGTGCTCCCCCCGACGGTCACCGGCTACTATCTGATCGTGCTTCTGGGGCGCCACGGCTGGCTCGGTGGTCCGCTCTACCAGTGGACAGGATGGAGCGTGACATTCACCTGGCTGGCTGCCGTGATCGCGGCCACGGTGATGGCGCTTCCCCTCATGGTGAGGACATCGCGCGCCGCCATGGAGTCGGTGAGCCCTGATCTGGAGCGCGCCGCCTTCACCCTGGGGCGATCGAACTGGCAGACGGCGTTGGAGGTGACGCTCCCGCTGGCCCGCCGGGGGATCCTGGCCGGCCTCGTACTGGCCTTTGCCCGAGCCCTGGGCGAGTTCGGAGCGACGCTGATGCTGGCGGGGAACATCCCGGGCAGAACGGCGACGGTGCCGCTGGCCATCTACACCGCGGTGGCGACAGGCGAGACGGCTCAGGCTCAGTGGTTGGTCCTCCTCCTCACGGCGCTGTCGTGCGCGGTGCTGATCGCCGCCAACCGGCTGGGAGGGCGCGTGTGACCTCCGAGCGGCTGCGGGTGGAGATCAAAAAATCGCTCACCGGCTTCACGCTCGACGTTGAGTGGAGCGCCGGCGACGAGGTCATCGCGCTGTTCGGGCCCTCCGGGGCGGGGAAGAGCCTGACCCTCCAGTGCCTCGCTGGTCTCGTCCGCCCGGACTCGGGAACGATCGTGGTCAACGGGATCGAGTTCTTCAACAGCGCGCGGCAGGTCAACCTCCCGCCCCAGGCCCGGCGATTGGGGTACGTCTTCCAGGGTTATGCGCTCTTTCCCCATCTGACCGTGGCCGAGAACGTGGGCTTCGGCTTGAAGAACCGCCCCCGCCTCGAACGCCGGCGCCGGATCGAGGAGATGCTCGAGCGGCTCGGGCTGGCCGGGCTTGAAGGCCGGTATCCGCGACATCTCTCGGGGGGACAGCAGCAACGTGTGGCCCTCGGGCGGGCGCTGGCGGTGGATCCCGACCTTCTCCTGCTGGATGAGCCGTTCTCGGCCCTGGACGTTCCGCTGCGCCGCCAGCTCAGGGAAGAGATGGGCGCGCTCGTCAGGGAGTGGGGGAAGGTCACAGTACTCGTCACCCACGATCTGGCCGAGGCCTATCAGATCGCCGACCGGGTGGTGGTCTACGAAGCGGGACGCGTGGTCCAGGCCGCGCCCAAGGCAGAGCTCCTCTGGCAGCCCGCCTCGGAGAACGTGGCGCGGCTCATGGGACTGCGGAACCTCCTCCGCGGCACAGTCCTCAAAGCCACCCCGGATCTGATCCAGTTCCAGTGGCGCGGCCAGACCCTCGAGGCCGTGAACTCTCCCGCGCGCTCCTACCTCCCTTTACCGGGCACCTCCATCGCCTTCTTTATCCGCCCGGAGTACGTGCGCCTGATCAAGAAAGACCGGCCGGGGCCCGACCCCGGGCATCACATGAACCTGATGGAGGGGCAGGTTGTGAGGGAGGTGGATCAGGGAACCATGTGGACGCTCCTGTTCCGCCTCGACGCCGCGGGAGCGCCCAGCCAGGGGGAGTATGACCTGGAGATCGAGCTGCCGGAGCTGGTCTACGAGATCCTCGAGGTGCATCGCGACAGGCAGTGGCAGATCTCCATGCATCGCGGCTCTATTCAGGTCCTGCCCACGACGTGAGCGTGTTGCTGGAACTTCTAGAGATCGAGGTGAGGGGCGGCGGCCGGCCGATCCTCCGCGTTCCCCAGCTCCAGGTGAGAGAATCCGAGCTGCTGGCGGTGATCGGCCCCAACGGGGCAGGGAAATCCACCCTCCTCCGGGTGATCGGCCTTCTGGAAGCGCCCCGCAGCGGGACCGTCTCTTTCGACGGCCAGCCGGCTGACCGGGGAAGTCTGATCACGCTCCGCCGGCGGATGGCCAGCGTCTTCCAGGATCCGCTCCTCTGCGACACCACGGTCTTCGAGAACGTGGCGTTGGGCCTCCGTTTCCGCCGCCTTCCCAGCGCTTCCATCGCCCCGCGGGTCCTGTTCTGGCTGGATCAGTTCGGGATCGCCGATCTCGCTCGCCGCCAGGCCCGGACGCTGTCTGGGGGGGAAGCCCAGCGGGTGGCGCTGGCTCGGGCCCTGGTCTTGAAGCCAGAGCTTCTCCTCCTGGATGAGCCCTTCTCTTCCCTGGATCAACCGACCCGGGAAGCGCTGCTGGAAGAGCTGGGAATCATCCTCCGCCGAGACCGGATCACCACCGTTTTCGTGACCCACGATCGGGACGAAGCACTGGTACTCGGCGACCGGGTCGCGGTGATGATGGGAGGCGAGATCCTCCAGCTGGACGAGGCGGCGCGCCTGTTCAGGACCCCGGTCTCAGCGGAGGTGGCCCGCTTCGTAGGGGTGGAGACCATTGTGGACGGCCGGGTGCTGTCCGAGCAGGACGGCCTGGCTCTCGTGGAAGCCGGGGGCGAAAAGATCGAGGTGGCGGCCACCGTGGCGCCCGGGGAGCGGGTAAGGCTCTGTCTTCGCCCGGAAGACGTGACGCTGGTTCCCGCGGAGACTCTGGTCTCCGGATCCAGCGCCCGGAACCACCTGGCCGGTCGGGTGGTCCGGATGATCCCTGGAGGTCCCCACGTCCGCGTGGTGGTGGAATGCGGTATTCCCCTGGTGGCCCTCGTCACGCATCGCTCCGTGGACGAGCTGGGGCTCCGGGAGGGCGCGCCGGTCATCGCGACCTTCAAAGCGACCGCCCCCCACTTAATCCGCCTCAGCGCCCGAGCCGGAGGTACCCCCGGCCCCGTCCTGTGAGACGCCACTGGCGACGCCGGAGAAGCTCCTGCGGCCAAAGGCAACGCGCCACCGGCGGGTCCGTAACTAACTGTTTCTTTGACAATTCTCATGGGCCTGAGAGCGCCCTTTTCTTGGCCCCCGCGCCGGAGCGCGCAGATCGGCTTCGGAAGGTTGACCGTGGTCGGGTTCCGGCATATCCTGCTCGCATGAGCGACGAGATCTCTAAACGCATCGATGACCTCCACAAGCGCTTCGACGACCTGCGGGCCGATATGTTTACCCGCTTCACCGCCGTGGACAGGCGGATCGACGACCTCAGAGCGGAGATGAACCAGCGGTTCGTGGAAGTGAATGAGCGGTTCGGCGAGCTACGGACCGACATGAACCAGCGGTTCGCCGACGTGAACCAGCGGTTCAGCGATCTCAACCTTCGGCTCACCGACATGCACGGGACGCTGAGGAGTTTCATGTGGGTCGTCTCCGGCTGGTTCACCTTTCTCACTGCCGTCCTCGCCGTCTTCGGCTTCCTCCGCCGGTGAACCCGGAACAGGCTTGCACTGGTTAAGCGAATCGCCAATAATGCGGTTGATCGCAATTCACCTTCCTGGCGAGGTCGAATATGGCTGAAATTCAGGGAGTAGGGCTCACGCACTACCCGGGGGTCTGGATGCCCGACGAAGACATGGCGGTATTTCTCCGGAGAACGTTGCAGAGCGCAAAGGTGCCCCCGGCACTGAAAGATCCCAAGAGCTGGCCCGCGCCAATGCAGGCGGAGTGGGGGGACGATGGGGGGAAAAGCGCGGCTCCCCGCCATCGCGAGCGCCTGGCCGAAGGATTCCGAAAACTCCGCAAGGAGATCGATGCCTTCAACCCGGACTTCGTCGTCATCTGGGGCGACGACCAGTACGAAAACTTCAAAGAGGATATCATCCCTCCGTTCTGCGTCTTCATCCTCGATGAGGTGGCCTGCACCCCCTTCGCGCACACCATCGGCACCGGAATCCGCCGGAACGTCTGGGGAGAACCCGCCGATACGGTGTTCAAGGTGAAAGGCCACCCGGCCGGCGGGAAGTGGCTGGCCCGCAGGCTCATCGAGGAGGGATTCGACATTCCGTACGGCTATACTGTGCGCGATCCGCGCGGGCTGGCCCATGCGTTCATCAACACGATCCTCTACCTCGACTATGACCGTCGGGGATTCCCCTACCCGGTGGTGCCATTCCACGTCAACTGCTACGGCAGCAGCGTGATTCGCGAACGAGGGGGAAGCTCGGTGCCGGGACAGCAGGGTGACGAACCTGACCCGCCCGCGCCGATGCCGAGGCGATGCTTCGAGGTGGGCCGGGTGACGGCGCGGATTCTCCTGGCGAGCCCGTGGCGGGTGACCCTGATCGGCTCCTCGAGCTGGTCCCACGCCTTCCTCACCGAGAAGAACATGTGGCTCTACCCCGACATGGAATCGGACCGGGCGCGTTTCGAGGAGCTGAAGAGCGGGCGGTACGCGGAGTGGAGCAATCTGAGCCTCGCGCAGGTCGAGGCGGCGGGCCAGCACGAATTCCTCAACTGGGTCTGTCTGGCCGGCGCGATGGCGGAGCTCGGTCGGCAGCCGAAGATCGTGGATTACGTGGAGAGCTACGTCTTCAACTCCAACAAATGCCTGGCGCTCTTTCCGGCCTAGACCCCTCGGAGGGGGGCGGAGCCCCCCTTCCGAACCTCCCCCGGGAAGGGTGGCGCGGGCAAAGCCCGCGCTCGGAGCGGAAGACATTGAGGTGGGCGATAGTATTGCTGGGTCTCGGCCTTACTCTGACAAACGTCTAGCGCGTGAGTGAAGGAGGTCCTGGATGATCGATCAGGAAGCTCTCGTCGAACGCCTCACCGCCGGGAACGAAGAGTTCCGCCGCCTTCGGGAAGCGCACCAGGGGTACGAGCAGGAGCTGGAAGCGCTCAAGCAGCGACCGTACCTCTCGACGGATCAGCAGCAACGGATCAGCGAAATCAAGAAGCTCAAGCTCGCGGCCAAAGATCGCATGGAGGGCATCATCCGCCAGACCCGCCAGACGGCCTCGTCCCAGGCCACGGTCTGACCGCTCCGCGGTCGGCGTTCATGTCCCCGTCAGGGGGGAAGCCTTCCTTCCGCGGACTCTCCCACCTCACCCCAGAGGGGGCGGCCCGCATGGTGGACGTGACCCCCAAGGGGGAGACGGCCCGCGAAGCGGTGGCCCGCGCAATCCTCCGGATGAGACCGCGGACGCTCTCCGCGATCAAGGCCGGCCAAGTGGCCAAGGGCGATGTCCTGGGCGTCGCGCGCACCGCGGGCATCATGGCCGCCAAGAAGACCTCGGAGCTAATCCCGCTCTGTCACCCGCTCCGGATCACCGGCGTTGATCTCTCGTTCAAAATCAACCAGCGCAGCCGAACCCTCACGATCGAAACGCGGGTGAGCGCCGTGGATAAGACCGGGGTGGAAATGGAGGCGCTCACCGCCGCGGCGGTGGCCGGCCTCGCCGTCTACGACATGGTGAAGGCGATCGACAAAGACGTAACGCTGACCCGCCTCTGCCTCTTGGAGAAGTCCGGCGGAAAGTCCGGCCACTGGAAGCGGGGGCGCCCGTGAACACCGCCCTGATTCATTCGGACGCCTATTCCCGCTTCGATTACGGCCCCGAGCATCCGCTCAGGATGGAGCGTCTCGGGCTCACCTGGAGCCTCATGGAGGCGTACGGCCTCACCGGCCTCTCCAAGACCAAGGTCCTCGCGCCGGAGCCTGCCGGCGAGGAGGCGATCTTGAGGCACCACCGGCGAGAGTACGTGGAGGTCCTCAAAAAGGTGAGCGCGGGAGAGCATGTTCCCACCGCCCCACTCTACGGCCTCGGCTTTGGCGATAACCCCATCTTCCCCGGGCTCTGGGAGGTCTCCTGCCTTGCGGTGGGCGGCTCCCTTTTGGCTGCAAGGCTCGTCGCGGACGGCGAAGTCGAACGCGCGTTTCACTTCGCCGGCGGCCTCCACCACGCCCTCCCCGACCGGGCGTCAGGCTTCTGCTATCTGAACGATCCGGTGCTGGCGATCCTCCATCTCCGCCAGCGAGGCTGGCGGGTCTTATATCTGGACATCGATGCCCATCACGGCGACGGGGTCCAGTTCGCCTTCTACCGGGACCCCCACGTGCTCACGATTTCCACTCACGAGCGGGGGGATCGCCTCTTCCCGGGCACAGGGTTCGTCGAGGAAGAAGGGGAGGGAGAGGGCAAGGGGTACTCGGTCAACCTGCCGCTTCAGCCGTTCACAGACGACCCAGTCTACACCGACGCCTTTGAGGCCGTGGTGCCGCCGCTCGTTCAGGCGTTCAGGCCCGACGTGGTCGTGGCTCAGCTCGGGATCGACTCCCACCGCACGGATCCGTTGACTCATCTCGCTCTCAC
>CAYJUC010000104.1:0-10848 GCA_964372605.1 uncultured bacterium
GGCGTACTTCTCGAGAAAGTGCTGGGCCAGCAATGGAACGTCCTGGGGGCGTTCGCGCAGCGGCGGGACGGTGATCGTCACCACGTTGAGGCGGAAGTAGAGATCGTCCCGGAAGTCGCCCTCCTCCACCCGCTTGCGGAGATCCCGGTTGGTGGCCGCAAGAATCCGGATGTTCACCGGAAGCGATTCGTTCCCTCCGACCCGGCGAATCACCTTCTCCTGAAGGACCCGCAGGAGCTTGGCCTGGAGGGCAGGCGACAGCTCTCCGATCTCGTCGAGCAAGCAGGTCCCGCCGTCGGACGTCTCGAGAAGACCGTGCCGCGCCGAGAGGGCGCCTGTGAACGCCCCTCGCTCGTGGCCGAAGAGTTCCGACTCGAAGAGCGCCTCGGGAAGCGCCGCGCAGTCCACCACGACGAAGGGACGGCCGGCCCTGGGACTCGCGTAGTGGATGGCGCGGGCCACCAGTTCCTTCCCGGTGCCGGTTTCCCCCTGGATGAGGACGGTCGTGTCGAGGTTTGCGACCCGGGCCACCAGCTTGTAGATCTCCACCATCTGGGGCGACTGGCCCACGAGGTTTTCGACCCGATACCGATCCCCGAGCTCCTGGCGGTACTGGAGGTTTTCCCGGACCAGCCGCTGCGCCTCCAGCGTCCGGCGCACCACGATTTTGATCTCCTCCATCCGGAAGGGCTTGGAGAGGTAGTCGTACGCGCCGGCGCGGATCGCTTCGATGGCGGTCTCGATGGTCGCGAACGCGGTGAGGATCAAGACGGGGATCCCCGGCTGAATCGACGTGAGCCGCTTGAGGACCTGGAGTCCGTCCAGATCGGGCATCCGCAGGTCCACGAGGGCAAGATCAAAGGGCTCGGCCTGGGCCAGGAGCAGGCATTCTTCCCCCCCGGAAGCAGCTCGGACCCGGTACCCTTCCCGGGTCAACACTTCGGCGAGGAGCTCGCAGGCCGCCGGGTCGTCGTCGGCGATGAGGAGAGTCGCGGCCGCCGTCACGGTAAACTTCCTGCCACAGGAAGGAAGACCCGAAACGTGCTTCCCCGGGTCTCCTCACTCTCCACCTCGATTCGTCCTTTGTGGTCGCGCACGATCTGGGCAGAGATGAAGAGCCCGAGACCCGTGCCCTGCCCCGGCCCCTTGGTGGAAAAGAAGGGCTCGAAGATCTGTTTTCGGTGGGTGAGCGGAATTCCCTGGCCGGTATCGCTGACCTCCACCTGGACTTCCCCTCGATCCGGGTGAGTCCGGGTGGTCACTTCCACGCGACCTCCCGCCGGAGTGGCGTCCATGGCGTTGGTCAGGAGGTTCAGGATCACCTGCTGAAGTTGATTTTGATGACCGAGAACCGGCGGAAGCTCGGGTGCGCTCACCAGCCGAAAGGCCAAGCCGGCGGCGGACAGGCCGGGCCGTACCAGGTCGGCCGTGTCGCCGACCAACCGGTTCAGGTCCACAGGCCCGGGCTCTCCAGGAGAGCGCCGGGTGAGATCCAGGAGCTGCGTGATGATCTCGATGACCCGGGAGAGCTGGGTCTCGATGACAGCCAGGCGACGGGCGAGATCCTCCGAGAGGAGATCGGGCGGGAGGTCTTTGCGGAGGAGCTCCAGGTGCCCGGCAACCGAGTGGAGCGGAGTGCCGACCTCGTGGGCTACCTCGGCCATGATCCGGCCCGAGATGGCGAGCCGCTCGACGTGGCCGAGGCTCCGCTGCATCTCGAAGAGCAGGGCGTTGAGGCGCTGAACCTCCCGATAGCGCCGGTCCAGCTCCGCGGTGGCTTCGGTCACCCGGCCCTGGAGCTCCTCGTTGAACCGGTTGATC
Organism: uncultured bacterium; assembly: GCA_964372605.1. Classification (GTDB taxonomy): domain Bacteria; phylum Methylomirabilota; class Methylomirabilia; order Rokubacteriales; family CSP1-6; genus CAYJUC01. The sequence continues at coordinate 1,822 of CAYJUC010000104.1, forward strand.
CGCGCCATCATCTCGTTGAAGTGGCTCGCCAGTACCCCGAATTCGTCCGCGGACTTGATCGGGACCGTCGCGGTCGAGTCTCCACCCCTGACCCGAGAGATCGCGTCCATGAATCGCCGCACCGGGCGGTCCACCACCAGCTTCACGGCGAGGCTCATCAGGAAACCCGCGACCACCATCAAGGCGGCAGTCAAGGCGACGGCCCACCACCGGGCTCGAGACGCCAGCCGGTCCGCCCGATCAACGGAGAACTTGGCGGCTACCGCGCCCGCCACCGACCCCTCGAGGGTGACCGGCGCCATGACTTCCCAGTACCGCCCCTGCGCGTCTTTGACAAACCGCGAAATGATCCGGGCTTTGAGGATCTGATCGGTATCCTTGCGGTCAAACGGCAGCCGGGGCGACGCGTGGCTGGTGGCGACCACTTTCGTCCCCTCGACGCCGAACGCCAGGATGTCGATCTGAAGGACACTCTGCCGGATCGCCAGGATCTGCCTGATCTGGTCGTTGAGAAGCGCACCGCTCTCGAACTCCCGCCGGTCCGCAATCGTGGCCGCCACTTCCCGGGCGAAGGCGATCGCCCGCTCCTTCAGGTCTTCTTCCACCCAGCCTTGCGAGAGTCCGAGGTTCAGCGCGGCAAAACCCAACGCGACGACAACGAGGAGGAGGATGTTGAGGAGGACGAGCTTCTGTCGAACACCGAGCCGCACGGCTGAAAACGACGGGGGCCTAGGCGGGGCGGAATTTCTGGCGACCGATCCTGACCGCGGCGATGGAGGCTTCGGGCACCACCGTCTCCAGCACCAGCGTCTGCTTGGCGAAGTCGATGGCCCGGACGACGCCGAGGCCGATGGTCTCCCGCCGCGCGTCGTCCAGTCCCGCCAGCGCCCACTGGAAATCGTCCAGGCAGTAGTTCACCACGGCGACGTCCTCGAACCGTTTCTGAATCTGACGGAGCTGGACCTCCTTCAGGGAATCCGGGCTCACCACGATGATCTCCCCTCCCCGGCGCTCCGCCCAGAGGATCATGTCGTCCAGGAGCCCGGAGATCTCTTCCAGCTGTCGCGTGGGGAGCGGCTGGCCCACGAAAAGGGACGGCTGGTTCAGGAGCACTCGGGAGAGGTCCAGGTGGAACGTCCGGGCGTCGTGGAAGTAGGCCTGGAGGGTGCGCTCGCGGTGCTGGCGGCGCTCTTCCTGGGATCGCTTTCTCCCGGCGGGGCCCGGGGCGAGGCGCAGGATCTCGGGCCGGAGACCCACGCTGTACGGCCTTAGGATGTGCTCGCACTCGGCGGCCCGCTGGAGGCAGAGCAGCACGTCGGGATCCACGAGATCGATCTTGTGCTGCTTCAACGTGCGCCCCAGCTCTCCCTGGATCAGGCCGCTGGTATCCACCAGGACCGGGTCGATGCCGAGGGCAAGGGCCTTCTCCACCATCTTTTTGGTGCCGATGACGGTCTGGAGCAAATGCCCCTGGGGCGAGGTGGAGCCGACGAAGTAGAGACCCGCGACCTCGGCCTCGCCGAGACTGTCGATAGGCTGAGTGAACAGACCGAGCCCGACGGTGGTCGGCGGGCCGATATCGGATTGGCCGAGATCGGCGTCCACCACTCCGACCCTCTTCTTTTTCTCGACCAGACCGTTGGCCAGGAACGTGGTGAAGGCGGTCTTGCCCGTGTCCGTTTCGCCGATGATGAGGACAACCCGGGCGAGAGACGCCCGGTGAAGGGCCGCTTCCCAGGATGGGTCTCTGGTCATCTCTGGCACGAACGGGCGATCCTGACCGGAAAAGACGGTGGAGGGAGGGCGCGGATGGGGTCGGCGAGCATCGGGCCCGCTATTTTTTTGAGAACTTCTCCATGAGCCGCTTGTCAACAACGGGCGGGACCATGCCGGTCACCGAGGCGCCCAGGCTGGCCACCTCCTTGATGAGGCGGGAGGAGATGTAGGTGTACCGCTCGTGGGGCATCATGAAGACCGTCTCGATCGTGTTTCTGAGCTTCCGGTTCATCAACGCCATCTGAAACTCGTACTCGAAATCGGAGACCGCGCGAACGCCCCGCACGATGACATCGGCCCGCTCCCGCTCCACCAGATCGATCAGCAGGCCGTCGAAGGAGGTGATCCGGAGGTTCGAGAGCCCCGCAGTCGCCTCGTCGATCAGCTCCAAGCGCTCCTTCATCGTGAAGAGGGGGGCCTTGCTCGGATTCGCGACGACAGCCACGATCAACTCGTCGAAGATCCGGAGACTCCGCTGGATCAGGTCCAGATGGCCGTTGGTGATCGGGTCGAACATGCCGGGATACACCGCCCGTTTCCCCACCTGCGCCTCCGCGCCGGAATCAGCGCCCTCGAAAAAACGTGCTGATCTTACTCCTCGGAGCGAAAGAAAGTCAAGGTGGTTTCTCCGAAGCGGCGCGTTTTGAAACGGCGAAGGACGCCGGCGGATTCGGGGAGGGCAGCCTTGGTCATGTGCTGGACCTGGACCAGGCCGTCGGGCTCGAGGATGGCTCCCGCCCCGAGCCGGTCGAGCGCCGCCCGAACCTCGGGCCCCTCGTAGGGTGGATCCAGAAAGATCAGTCGAAAGCGTTCCCCGGCGCGGGCGAGCCGGTCGATGGCCTTCCCCGCATCCTGGCGGAGAATCCGGCCCCGCGACCCGAGATCGAGGGTGGCGAGGTTCTCCCTGAGGGCCCGGAGCGCCGCGGCGTCTGTCTCCACGAAGACCGCCTCCGCCGCGCCGCGTGAGAGCGCTTCGATCCCGACCCCGCCTGCTCCGGCGAAGAGATCGAGGAAGCGCGCGCCCGGGAGCCAGGGCGCGAGGATATCCATCAGCGCAATGCGCACCTGATCGGCAGTGGGGCGGGTCCGTCTCCCCGCTGGCACCACGAACCGCCGCCCCTTGAGATCCCCCGCGGTGACGCGCATCTCTAGGAACCTGTCAGCGTGATTGCGGCCATGGCGTTCGAGCGCCGGCTCCGCCGGCGCGATTGACTCGGTCCTCGCGCGGCGGGTGGCCTGCCTCTCGGCATGGCCGAACCCGCCACGCTCGAACTGCACCTGGGGGAGGTTTCGGAGGGGGCCGTCGAGGCCCCCTCCGACGACTACCCCACGCTGGCGAGATCCAGCTTGCCGCGCCAGCGGGCCAGAAGCGCCTCGCGGAGCTGGCGGTGTTCCGGCTTCGCCAGGCCGGGGTCGCCTTCGACGACGGCGAGAGCCTCCCGACGCGCCTCCTCCAGCACCGCGCCATCTTTCAGCAGATCGGCCACCCGGAACTCGGGAAGCCCGGACTGGCGGGTGCCGAAGAAGTCTCCCGGCCCGCGCAACCGGAGGTCCGTCTCAGCGATCCTGAAGCCATCCTGGGTCTGGGTCATGGCGTCGAGCCGGCGCCTGGCCTCCGCCGAGGAGTTCCCCGAGGCCAGCAGGATGCAGTAGGACTTCCAGGGGCCGCGCCCGATCCGCCCCCTGAGCTGGTGGAGTTGGGAGAGACCGAAGCGCTCGGCATGCTCCACCAGCAGCACCGAGGCGTTGGGGACGTCGATGCCCACCTCGATGACGGTGGTGGAGACGAGGATCTTGATCTCCCCGGCCTTGAAGGCGCGCATCACCGCCTCTTTCTCGGCGAAGCCCATCCGCCCGTGGAGGAGACCGACGCGGTACTCCGGGAATACCTCCGAGCCGAGCTGCTCGGCCATCAAGGTGGCGGCTTTGAGGTCGGAGACCTCGGATTCCTCCACCAGCGGGCAGACCACGTAGCCCTGCCGCCCGGCCTCGATCTCTCCCTTCAGGAACGCGTAAATCTGGGCCCGCCTGGCCTCGGTGCGCGAGACGGTGACGACGGGCTGGCGACCGGGCGGCATCTGGTCGATCACCGAGACGTCCAGGTCGCCGTAGAGCGTCAGCGCCAGAGTGCGCGGGATCGGGGTCGCGGTCATCACCAGCACGTCGGGGTTGTCGCCCTTGGCCCTGAGGCTCGCGCGTTGGACCACGCCGAAGCGATGCTGCTCGTCCACGACGGCGAGGCCCAGTCGCCTGAACTCCACCCCTTCCTGGATCAGCGCGTGGGTCCCGACCACGCAGTCGATCAGGCCGGCGCGGGTTCCCGCCAGGAGTGCCTCGCGCTCCTTCCCCTTGATCCCCGATGTCAGGAGCGCCAGCCTGACGCCGGAATGCTCGAGCAGCGCGGTGAGTGTCAGCAGATGCTGCTCGGCCAGAATTTCGGTGGGAGCCATGAGCGCGGCCTGGTAGCCCGCCTCCACCGCGGTCAGGATCGCCAGGGCCGCGACCACCGTCTTGCCCGACCCCACATCGCCCTGGAGGAGACGGTTCATGGGATAGGGTCGGGCCATGTCTCGCCTGATCTCTTCCCGGACCCGCTCCTGGGCGGGCGTCAGGCTGTACGGCAGAGAGCGCCTGAAGCGGGCGACCAGTTCCCCGGGCGGATTGATGACGAGGCCGAGCTGGCGCGTCTCGCGGTGGCGACGGATCGCGAGGCCGAGCTGAAGGAGGAAAAAGTCATCGAACACGAGTCGGCGGCGGGCCGCCCGAGCGGCGATCTCGTTCTCGGGGAAATGGATCGCGCTGAGCGCGTCGGCCAGCCGGAGGAATTTCCGCCGCTTCAGGATCGGCTCGGGGAGCGGTTCCGGGACCGTTGAGGCGTAGGCCTCGACGACCCGCCACAGGAGCGAACGGAGGGCGCGTTGAGTGAGCCCCTCGGTGAGCGGGTAGATGGGAACAAGGCGACCGGTGTGCAAGCGCTCGTCGTCTCCGTCGTCGACGATTTCGAAGTCGGGGTGCTGCATCCGGAGGGGGCCGCCTCCGAAACGGGTGGCTTTCCCGTGGAGCACCAAGGTTTGGCCGCGAGCCAGGACTTTTTCGAGGTACGGCTGGTTGAACCAGACCAGGGTGAGATAGCCAGACCCGTCGCGGAGGAGCGCCTGAAACGGCACACGACGATTCCCCCGGGGAGGTGGGCTAAGACCGATGATCGTCCCCGAGCAGGATTGTGCGGCCCCGACCTTGAGCGACCCGAACGGGGTCAGGCGGCTTCGGTCTTCGTGACGATGGGGGACGAAGAAAAGGGCATCCTGGATCGTCTCTAAATTGAGTCGGGAAAGGAGTTTTGCGCGGTGGGGGCCGACCCCTTTGAGGTACTGGAGCCTGGTCTCCAGCCCTTGGTTCGGCGTAGACCGGGACAGGGGGGGGCGGTTCAAGGAGTTGCCTCGTTCGAGTATTTATGCTACTAAGAATACTCGGAGGGGGGCATGCCCCCCTTCCGAGCCTCCGCTCAGGGTTGCGCCGGCAAAGCCGGCGCTCGAACATTGCAGAGTCAGGCGGCGTAGTCGCACGCGGTTTTAAGCAGCTTACTTAGTAAGAGGAGGCGTTGTCGATCAATTCCTCCTCCACCCCTCCTGTTCGAGCGCGGGCCTTGCCCGCGTAACCCTCGGGGGGAGGTTCGGAAGGGGGGCAATGCCCCCCTCCGAGTTTCAGGGAGTGCCCATGGCTCAGCGGTGCGATGTGTGCGGAAAAGGCCCCGGTGTCGGTTACCGGATCAGCCACGCCCACAACAAGACAAAACGGCGCTGGCTCCCCAACTTGGTCTCCGTGCGGACCATTGTCTCCGGCGCGCCAAAGCGGATCCGGGTCTGCACCCGCTGTTTGAAGGGCAGGAAGGTGGTCAAGGCCGGATAAAAAACCCCCTCACCCTGCCCTCTCCCCTTCCAGGGAGGGGGCGCGGGCGAGGGGGATGAGTCCCGGTGGGAGGCCGCCACCCCCCACCGATGGGTGCTGCAGAGCTTACTTCTTCTTTTTCTTGGCAGCCTTTTTCTTCGCCATTCAGTTGTCACCCCCTTTCTTCCAGAGAAGAGGAGGATCGCTGGACTTGGTGCCCGGTCTGACCCTGTCTCGCTGGACATCGGGTCTGCCTCTTCCCCTTTTCTTAGCCATGCTCGGTTGACCCGTCCCCGGAATTAGTACCCCATCGCTTCCCGTCTCAGGTATTCCGCCTGCTCCCGGCCTCGACGCTCATAGTGGTAGAGATCCACATAAAGCTGGGGGAGGCACACGACCGCGAGACCCCCTTTCTCCAGCGGAGCGTGGAACACCCCCTCGTCGTAGGGGAGCATGAAGTGCACGTTCCCCTCCTCTTCGCCTGGCCGGAGCCCGAGGGAGCGCGCGAGCGGGTTAGGCTCACCTTCGAGGTAGCAGTGAATCGAGGGAACCCGAATGTGGGACGCCACAAGCGTCGCCCCCGAGTGAAGGGTGAAGGCGTAGCGGCGCCCCTCGGTGTGAGCCAGCCGCGCGATCTCCGTCATGAGCTTGCGGGTGATGCGCTCGGGGGAGAAGTAGGTGGCGATCTCGTTTTTGCTATAGGTATACGTGTCCAGCCAGGCCTCCAGAAGGTCGGCCGGCTTCGCGAGATGGATTCGCTGATGCTCCCCGCGCTCCACCCAGGCCAGCTCCTCGAGCCGCTTGACGACGTTGTGGGCGTGACCCAGGCTGACCCCCGCGATCTTCGATAACTCCTCGAGCCTCCAGAAACGGGGCGGGTCCACGAGGAGCACCCGCACGACACGCGTGGCGCGGGGCGCGAACAGGGATCTCAGCGGGCGGGTGGAGGGGCGAAGGTTGGGCTTCCCTTCCTTCTCGATCAGCACGTTGCCAAAGGCAAGCGAGCAGTTCCCGGAGAGGTCCAGGTAGCCGAGCCCGTTTCGCCTGAGGAGGGTTGCGCTCTGAGGACTGATGTAGGGCGAAACGGCTACAGGGTAACTCCCGGGCAGCTCACGGCGAATTTCGCTCAGGCGGGTAATGGCCTCCCGGATTTGACGGGGTTGCCCGAGCTGGCTCACTCCCAGCACTAGCGTCTGCTCCTGATCCCCCATTCGGAATCTCACTATAAGATCTGAGGTTTGGGTCCCCACACGGCTGTCAAGAGTCTCCTCCCAGACCTTTACTTTGGGAAAGATCTCTCGCAGCCGTTGGGCTGCCATTTTCCGAATCTCTTTGGGTTTAAGCATTGTTTCACTTGTTCCATGATTTTCAGCATCTGCTGAAACCATAGGAAATGATGAAACCCTTGTCAAGCAAAAAACATCGCGTTGATCTGGCGGCCCGAGAAGAGTTTGAAATTATAAGGATGCGGCCGGAACTGCTACAGGGTGCTGAAAAACCGAGTGCCACGCTCGAACTGAATCTGGGGGAGGGCTCGGAGGGGGCCAAGGCCCCTTCCGACGATTTAGAACAGTGGACAGGTGATCGACCCGAGTTACTCTTCTGGATGCTCCAGTTCTTCGAGGCGCGCGTCGTCCAGGCCGAAATAGTGGCCGACCTCGTGGATCACGACGTCCCGCACGAGCGTCGCCATCTCCGCCTCGTCCGCGCAGTCCTCCTCGATCGGCCCCTGATAGATGGTGATGGTGTCCGGAAGGACGTTGCCGTAGGAAGAATCGCGGCGTGTCAGATCCACGCCGCGGTAGAGACCGTAGAGCGTCTCTGGAGGTTCGATCCCCATTTCCTCCAGCGTCTCCGCATCCGGCCAGTCTTCGACCACCACTAGGACGTTGGTGATCTTCCGCCTGAACCGTTTCGGCAGTGTCCGGAGCGTTCGCTCCACCAGGGCTTCGAACTCGCCGCGCGTCACGGTCAGAGCGGGCGTGGGTTGGGAACTCTGGGCTCCTGTTCGAGCGCGCGCCCACGGCTTCGCCGCGGGTACCCGGCCCGCGCAAGTTCGGGGGGAGGTTCGGAAGGGGGGCGGCGCTCCCCTCCGAGGATTCTAGCGGCCGCGGATCCGCTCGACATTGATCACATCCTTCACCGCGCGGATGGCCTGCATGATCCCTTCAAGCTGGGCAAGATCCGTCACCTCCACCGAGAAGTAGTTGATCCCCTTCCGGTCCTCGGTGACCGTGACCTCGGCCTTGGTGATGTTCCCCTGGCGGGAGGAGATGGCGGAAGAGATGTCGGCCAGGAGTCCGGGGCGATCCCGACCGATGTACACCGCGATCTTCACCGCGCGGGCGGCGGGCTCCTTCACATCCCACTCAACATTCACCAGCCGCTCCTTGTCGAGGCGGCCCCTGGCCAGGGCAAGGCAGTCCCGCGTGTGAACGGTGAGCCCCCGGCCCCGGGTGATGAACCCCACGATGGGGTCCCCGTTCACCGGAGAACAACACTTGGGGAAGCGCACCAGGAGATCGTCTATCCCCCGGATCCTGACCCCGCCCTCTTCCTTTGAAGGCTTGGCGACCTTCTGCGGTTTGGCCTCGGCGGCGCGCTCGGCGTCGTGCACCTCGGCCGGAGCCAGCTTCGCCATCACCTGGTGGACGGAGGTTTTCCCGTAGCCGATGGACGCCAGGAGATCGTCGGGGGAGGGGAACCCGTAGTCAGAGGCGACTTTCTTGATCTCCTCCGAGGCCAGGAGGTTCCCCGGCGAGAGCCGGTACTTCCGGGCTTCCCGCTCGAAGAGCTCGCGTCCGAGCGCGAGGGAACGAACGCGCTCCTCGGCCTTGAGCCACTGGTTGATCTTGGTGCGGGCGCGGGAGGACTTGACGATCTTGAGCCAGTCCCGGCTCGGGCGCTGGGTGGGCGAGGTGACGATCTCCACGATATCGCCCTGGCGGAGGGTGTAGCGGAGGGGGACCAGCTTGCCGTTGACCTTGGCGCCCACGCAGTGGTTCCCCACCTCGGTGTGGACCGCGTAGGCGAAGTCGATGGGCGTTGAGCCTTCGGGGAGGGGCTTGACGTCCCCCTTCGGCGTGAAGACGTACACCTCGTCCGGGAAGAGGTCCACCCGCACCGACTCCATGAACTCCCGCGGGTCCTTCATCTCCTGCTGCCACTCCATGAGCTGGCGGAGCCAGTGAAACGCGGCATCGAACTTGTCCTTGCCGGCCTTCTTCTCCTTATAAAGCCAGTGGGCGGCGATCCCCTCCTCCGCCACCCGGTGCATCTCCCAGGTGCGGATCTGAACCTCCACAGGATCGCCCTTGGGCCCGATGACCGTCGTGTGGAGCGACTGGTACATGTTGACCTTGG
>CAYJUC010000105.1:0-6351 GCA_964372605.1 uncultured bacterium
GCTCCCCGAAAACCCGCTTGATGGCCATGGTCTCGAACTTGTCGTTGTAAGGGGTGGATGTCCCGTGGGCGTTGATGTAGGTGACTTCGGAGGGACCGATGCTGCCGTCCCGAAGCGCGTTCGCCATCGCCCGCGCGGCGCCATCGCCCTCCGGATCCGGCGCCGTCATGTGATAGGCGTCGGCGGTCATGCCGTAGCCGGTGATCTCGGCGTAGATCCTCGCATCCCGCCCGAGCGCGTGCTTCAGCGACTCGAGCACGACGAGCCCGCCCCCTTCCCCGCAGACGAAGCCGTCGCGGTTGGCGTCGAAGGGCCGGGAGGCTCTCTGCGGGTCGTCGTTCCGGGTGGACATGGCCTTCATCTGACAGAACCCGGCGATCGTGAGCGGCATGATGATGGCCTCCGCCCCACCCGCGATCATCACGTCGGCGTCCCCGCGCTGGATGATCTTGAACGCATCCCCGATGGCGTGGTTGCCGGTGGCGCACGCGGTGATCACGGACGAGTTGGGCCCTTTGGCGCCGTAGCGCATGGAGATGAGACCCGAGGCCATGTTGACGATCATCATGGGAATGAAAAACGGCGAGACGCGGTCCGGGCCTTTCTCCATCAGGATTTTGTGGGTCTCGAGCAGGGTGCCGATCCCCCCGATGCCGGACCCCACCAGGACCCCGGCTCGATTCCGATCTACCTTGTCGAAATTGAGCCCCGAGTCTTCCACCGCCATCGCGGCGCAGGCCAGGGCGTACTGGAGGTACGGATCCAGCCTCCGCGCCTCCTTCTTGTCCACCCACTTGAGCGGGTCAAAGTTCCGGAGCTCGCCCGCGATGCGAGTGGAGAATCCCGTGGCGTCGAACCGCGTGATGGGCCCGATACCGGACCGACCCTGCACGATGGCGGCCCAGTACTCTTCCACCGAGTTGCCCACCGGCGTGAGAGCCCCGAGACCGGTGACCACTACGCGTGGCTTCTCCACACTGTCACTCCGCTTGCGGGATTCTGGCACCGGGGATCGCCAGCCCCCCCATTTCGGACGCTGAACCCTAGGTCTTCTCCTTGATGTACTGGATGGCGGCGCCGACGGTCGCGATCTTCTCCGCGTCCTCGTCGGGGATTTCCAGGTTGAACTCTTCTTCGAAGGCCATGACTAGCTCAACCGTGTCCAGCGAGTCTGCCCCCAGATCTTCGATGAACTTCGCGGAGGGGGTGACTTCGTCGAGCTCGACACCGAGCTGCTCGCAGATGATCTCCTTGACACGCTCCTCGACCGGTTTGGCCATACTCACCTCCTCGAACGATATCACTCAAGTGGGCGCCGCGCCGCCTCGGTTCGAACCGTACGACATACTACATGTACAGGCCGCCGTTCACGTGAATCACCTGGCCGGTCACGTACGAAGCGCCGTCGCCGGCCAGGAACCGCACCACCTCGGCCACTTCCCGCGCGTTGCCCACCCGTTTCAACGGGATCTGGGCGATCAGCGCATCCCTCGAATCGGCCGGCATGGCGGCCGACAGATCCGTGTCGATCAGCCCCGGAGCCACGGCGTTGACAAGAATCCCCCAGTGCGCCAGCTCGCGGGCCGCGGCCTTGGTCATCCCGATCAGACCGGCCTTGGCTGCGGAGTAGTTCACCTGACCCGCGTTCCCCATGGCCCCGGCCACTGAAGCGATATTGATGATACGCCCTCCCTTCTGGCGCATCATCACCTTGCCGACGGCGCGGGTCATCAGAAACGCGCCGCGAAGATTGACGCTCAGCACCTGATCCCAATCTTCGTCCTTCATCCGGATCAGGAGCGCGTCCCGGGTGATCCCCGCGTTGTTCACCAGGATGTCGATGCGGCCGAAGCGCTCTCGCGTCGAATCCACGAGCCTGGCCACGTCCTCGCGCCGGGCCACGTCTGCCGCCACCCCCAGGACCGCCGCCCCCAAGGCTTCCATTTCCTTCGCCGCCGTCTCCACCCTGGCCGCGTCGCGACCAGAGACTACCACGGAGGCGCCGTCCTCCGCCAGACATAGCGCGACGACCCGTCCGATTCCGCGGCTCGCGCCGGTGACGATGGCGACCCTGCCCTCAAGCGTCTTTGTCGCCATCAGGGCGCCCCATGGCGGCGATCGCCGCATCCAGGCTCGAAGGATCTTCCACGGCGTGGCCCCAGACGTTCCCGTCGATCCGCCTGAGAAGACCGGTCAGCACCTTCCCCGGCCCCACCTCCAGCAGGGTGGTCACCCCCTCCTGAATCAGGCGACGCACGCAATCCACCCATCTCACGGGGCTCACAACCTGCTTGATCAAGAACGGGACAACATCGCCGGCCGAGGTCGTGATGCCGGCGTCCACATTCCTCACCACCGGGATCTTCGGGGCGGCCACCGGCACGCTCTCCAGCTCCCGGGCCAGCCTCTCGGCAGCCGCGCCCATGAGCGCGCAGTGAAAGGGAGCGCTCACCGGAAGGAGGACGCTTTTCTTTCCGCCGCGCTCTGCGGCCAACGCCAGGGCCCGTTCCACCGCGCTCGTGTGCCCGGCGATCACCACCTGGGCGGTGGAGTTGACGTTGGCCACCCCGACCACCTGCCGGGTGTCTCCGCTGGCCACGGACGCTTCCTCGCAAATCGCCTCGAGGACGGGAAGGGTCACGCCGACGATCGCGGCCATGGCGCCGACGCCCACGGGGACGGCCTCCTGCATGAACTCGCCCCGCTTCCGCACCAGCCGGACGGCGTCAGCGAACGCGAGGGCGCCCGCCACGACCAGGGCCGCATACTCTCCCAGGCTGTGGCCGGCCACCAGCGCCGGCATAACTCCCCGTTCGGCCAGCACGGTGGCGGCGCCAACGCTGGCGGTGAGCACCGCGGGTTGGGTGTTGATCGTGAGCTGGAGGTCGGCTTCGGGGCCCTCGAAGGAGAGTTTAGCGATATCGAAGCCGAGCACGACGCTGGCCTCCTGGTAGAGCGCCCGCACCGAAGCGGACGCATCGTAAAACCCCTTTCCCATTCCCACCCGCTGGGAGCCCTGCCCCGGAAAGCAAAACCCGATCTTCATACTTGGCGACCGTCCTGCCCCTCCCGGTCCTGGTGCCCAAGGGCCTCGGCCTCCAAGGCAGCCTTGATGTGCTCGTTCACGTTGATCTGCACCCACTCGGACGCCACCCGGATGGCGTTCTTGATCGCCTTCGCGGGCGAGGCCCCGTGGCAAATGATGGAGGCGCCATTGATTCCGAGGAGCGGAGCGCCACCCATCTCGGTGTAATCGACCCGCTTTTTGAAGCGGCGAAATGCCGGCATTCCCAGGAGCGCCGCCGCCTTGGAGAGGGGGTCTCGCGCCAGCTCCTGCTTGATCATCGCCCCGAGCATTTCGGCCAGGCTTTCGGAGATCTTGAGCGCCACGTTCCCTGTGAACCCATCCGTCACGACCACGTCCGCCTTCCCACTGTAGATATCCCGCCCCTCCACGTTGCCGATAAAGTTCAGGGAGGAGATCTTCAGTTCCTCAAACGCCTCCTTCGTGAGCTCGTTCCCCTTCCCCTCCTCCTCGCCGACAGAGAGGAGGCCCACGCGGGGATTCGGCTTTCCGAGGATATCTCTGGCGTACACATGCCCCATGACGCCGAACTGGACCAGGTGGCGGGGCTTCGGATCGACGTTGGCGCCGGCGTCGATGAGCACGGTGTAGCCCCTGAGGCTCGGGAGCACGACGGCGATCGCGGGTCGATCCACCCCGGGGAGCACGCCGAGGACGAACATTCCGATGGCCATGGCGGCCCCGGTATTTCCGGCCGAGACGAAGGCCGCGGCCTCGCCCGCCCTGACCAGTTCGGCCGCGACTCTTAGCGAGGAATCTCGCTTGCGGCGAAGCGCCTGGGAGGGGGCCTCGCTCATCCCCACCACCTGAGAGGCATGCCGGATGATGATCGAAAGATCCCGCGCGCGCAGGCGGAGGACTTCCCGCTCCACGGCGATTTTGTCTCCGACCAGAACGGTGGAGATCCCGTATTCCCGGACGGCGGCGACGGTCCCTGCGACGACCACCGCCGGGCCGTAGTCTCCCCCCATGGCGTCGACGGCGATTCTCATACCCGCGGGCGTTGGATGTTAGATCTTCGAGCGCCCAACACCCGGCATCCAGGCTCTGGAGCGCTCAGGTTCCTTCGACGGTGAGGATCTCCCGGCCCTTGTAGTATCCGCAGTGGGGACAGACGCGGTGGGGCAGCTTGGTCTCGCGGCATTGGGGGCAAATCGAAATCGTCGGAGCCGACAGCTTGTAGTGGGTCCGGCGCTTCTTTCCCCTGGTCTTGGAATGGCGTCGTTTTGGGAGAGGCATGCGGATTCGCTCCTATCGAGTGTGGAATCGTTCGTTGAGGAAGTTGAGCGCTTGAAGCCGGGGATCGGGGAGCTTCACCTGGCAAGCGCAGGGATTCTGGTTTCGGTTTCCGCCGCAAACGGGACACAATCCCCGGCAATCCTCGCGGCAGAGGGGTTTCATCGGAAGCCTGAGGGTCGTCTCCGTCTCGATCAGCCGGTCCAGATCCAGGAGATTCTCCGCGTAGAAATCCACCTCCAGGTCGTTGGCAGAGAGCTCGAAGTCCTCGCCCCGCCACCGCGGACGCGGACTGAAGCGGACGTCTGTGTCGGCTTCCACGGTCATGGGGAACGGCTCGAGGCAGCGGCTGCAGGTGAGCGGAACGCGGGACCTGACGCGGCCCCGAACCAGGACGTCGTCCTTGTCCCGCGCGATAAAGAGCCTGAGCGCCTCGAGGGTCCAGTGCGGGTCCTGAAAGGGGCGGCACTCCTCCACACCCTCTATGACTCGTCCATCTTCGGGAATTTCGGACACTCGAATGACCATACTAGAGACCAGTTAAACCTCTGATAAATAAAGTTTTTCAAGGCCGCGCACAGTATAAACTCCGGGCCGTCTTATTGTCAAGGGAAAACGCCCCGAAAGTGCCGAAAGTGCTGATCTCTTGACGGTAATCCGCCGGAATGCTAGCATACATCTGGTTTCCAGCGGTGATCCGGAGGTGCGTATGTCCAACATGTTCAAGACGGCCATTCTTCTCGGAATTCTTACCGCTCTCCTGGTTCTGCTCGGGGGGGCCTTCGGGGGACAGCAGGGGATGGCCGTGGCCTTCGTTCTGGCCCTCGGCATGAACTTCGCGAGCTACTGGTTTTCGGACAAGATCGTGCTGACCATGTACCGAGCCCAACCGATCGAGGAGTCCCAGGCCCCGGCGCTCTTCAGGATCGTGCGCACCCTCTGCACCCGCGGCGGGCTCCCCATGCCCCGCGTCTACCTCATCCCGAGCGAGGCTCCCAACGCTTTCGCGACCGGGCGCAATCCCGAGCACGCCGCGGTCGCGGTGACCGAGGGGATCATGCGAATTCTCGACGAGGAGGAGTTGGAGGGGGTCTTGGCTCACGAGCTCTCCCACGTGAAAAACCGCGATATCCTGATCGCGACCATCGCGGCGACGCTGGCCGGAGCGATCACCTACATGGCCCACATGGCCCAGTGGGCGGCCATCTTCGGCGGCCGGCGCGACGACGAGGAAGAAGGCGGGGGTGGGGTGTTCGGGGCCATCTTCATGGCCATCCTTGCCCCCATCGCCGCCATGCTGGTTCAGATGGCCGTTTCGCGGGCGCGGGAGTTCCAGGCCGACGCCACGGGCGCCCGGCTGGCCGGCAAGCCCTGGGGACTGGCAAAGGCGCTAGAAAAACTCCACGCGGCCTCGCAGGTGGTCCCCCTGGAGGCGAGCCCGGCCACGGCCCATTTGTTCATCGTGAACCCGCTCAGCGGGCAGAGTTTTCTCAGGCTCTTCTCCACCCATCCCCCCCTGGAGGAACGAATCGCCCGCCTCCGCGCCCTGCGGATCTGATCGGCCCACGGGTCGAAAACATTTGGAGGGAAACCGCGCGGTTTCCCTTTAGAACGCTCTGTAGAAGGACTAACCGCTGGAATGCCGACAGACCTGCCTGCGTTCGAGGAACGTATTTTAGCGAAACTCCCGAAGCGCCAGTCAGCGTCTTAGCCAGTCGAGATTTTTGCCAATCAGAAGCTCGTTCATCACCTCGTGGTGCGTGTTCTTCATGGCCACTTTCTCCATATCAAACCCAAATTTTCCGGCTAATTCACGAATCGGCCGGGCATCATCATAACTCATGAGGAAGTCTCCCCGGACCGACGACATCATCCGAAACAGCTCTTCATGATCGATCTCAGAATGAACATACAACCGGCGTCCCGCGACTGTGTATGGCGGATCGACAAAAAATACCGCACGCTCCTGTTCGGCCTTTCGCCGTATGTATTGGATCCCATCCCCGTGAACAAACGAGATGCGGTCGCGT
>CAYJUC010000105.1:6451-10823 GCA_964372605.1 uncultured bacterium
CTTTCGCCGTATGTATTGGATCCCATCCCCGTGAACAAACGAGATGCGGTCGCGTCTTTCTGCGATCGCAAGAATACGTTCCTCCATAATACCGCCACGCTGGACTCGGTTTCTGACGATAGTTACAAAGGCCCGATCGGGGATAGTGGTAGGGTGTCCTGTTAGAGCTTTGTTACCGCCTCGGGTGTTATCTTGAAAGACGTGATTCGATGAACAAACCGCTGCACACTGCTACTCAGCATAGTTTTCCATACGGCGGCTACATCTTCGTCTAGCTCCACGAGCGTTAGATGTGCTGTCAGCCCGTCAAACAGCATTGAAAGACCGACAATAGCCCCACCAGCAAACGGCTCCACGAACTCCCTCGGGGGACTTGATAAGCTGGTGAGCCAGCGACGAACATGAGGAACCAACCAAGTCTTGCCGCCCGGGTAGCGAAAAGGGCTCCGGAACTTCCTTGCCGTTCGCACCACTTCAATCTCCTCGTCATCCGTATAGTACATATATAGACCAATGTCGAGGTCCGCAATACCACATGTTGAAGCTAATCGGGATTTTGAAGGGAACGATTACCGGGCTGTCAATGTCCAAAGAACAATACGGCCCATGGTCCGATCCTCTCTGAGAATTGGTGCCCAAACTCAATTGGCGCGAGGAAACGTGCCTACCGCCTACGAATCGAGGGTTGAGAGATGGCGGCCTTGGTCCAGTTAGATGGCGTCACCAGCGTACGAACGAGTACAATTGCTTGACCCCTTCAAACCCACGGGGGACAATAAGCCCGGTCTAAGGCTCGAAGAGTCATAAAATGCACCCCGATTACCGACCCTCCGCGCTCGCTCCGGTCGTCTCCGCCGTAGGGCTCAGGAAAGTATTCGGAGCCACGCCGGTCCTGGGGAACATTACGTTCGATCTCGGCAGGGGGGAGTGCCTTGTGCTCCTGGGACCCAACGGCGCCGGAAAGACGACGCTGCTGAAAATCCTCGCGACGCTGATCCGGCCCTCGGGCGGGAGCGCGTGGGTCGCGGGGGCGGATCTCCACCGCGAACCGGAAAGGGTCCGGGCCGCCGTCGGCCTCCTGGCCCACGGCAGCTATCTCTACGAGGACCTCACGGCGCGGGAGAACCTCCGCTTCTGGACCACGCTCTCGGGGGCGCGCGGCGACCCGCTCCGCCTCGACGCCGCCCTCGCCGCGGTCGAGCTCGATCACGCGGGGGAGAGCAGGGTTCGCGACTTTTCTACCGGGATGAGGCGCAGGCTCGCGCTCGCCCGTCTCTCCCTCGGGGATCCCCAGCTCCTGCTCCTCGACGAGCCGTTCGATGGGCTGGACCAGCAGGGGAAAAAGTGGCTGGACGAATTCCTCCTCTCGTTCAAGGGCCGGGGCGGCGGGATCCTGCTGGCCACCCACAGCTTTGGCCGAGGGCTCGGCATCGCGGATCGGGTGGCGATCCTCGCCGGGGGTCGGATCGCGCTGGACTACCCACGCGCCTCCATCGATCTGGAGGAGCTCCACCGCCTCTACGCCGTGCACACCGAGGATATCTCGGACGCGGGATGACCTACGCGCGCAGGGCCTGGATCGTCCTCTGGAAGGACTGTCTCGCCGAACGGCGGAGCAAGGAAAGCCTCAACGCCCTCTTCTTCTTCGCGCTCCTCTTGCTCTTCCTCTTCGAGTTCGCCCTTGGTCCCGATCGGGAGCGCCTTCAGGCTGCGCTCCCCGGTCTGCTCTGGCTCGGCTTCATCCTGGCGGGGCTGCTCGGGCTGGGACGCACCTTTCAGGTCGAGCGGGAGAACGACTGCTGGGAGGGGCTGGTCCTCGCTCCCGGGGACAAGTCGGCCATCTACCTGGGGAAGCTTCTGGGAAATTTTCTCCTCATGGCGGCCGTGGAAGTGGTCATCCTGGCCCTCTTCGGCATCTTCTACAACGTGGATCTGTGGCCGGCGCTCCCGTCTCTCTTGCTGGTGATGCTGCTCGGGACGGCCGGACTCGCCAGCGTCGGGACGCTCTTCGCGGCCATGACCGCGCGGGTCCGCGCGCGTGAGCTTCTCTTTCCGCTCCTCCTCCTGCCGGTCCAGATCCCGGTGCTCCTGGCGACGGTGAAGGCCACCGAAGCGGCGCTGGGCGGAGTTCCCCTGGCGGAGGTGGGCCACTGGCTCAGGCTCCTGGCCGCGGCCGACGTGGTCTACATCGCCGTCGGCCTCCTCACCTTCGAGTTCATCCTCGAGGCCTGAGGGATGATACGCGCCCTCGGCTGGACGGCAACGATCGCGCTGGCCCTCGGCCTGGCTCTAAGCTTCGGCTACGCGCCCACGGAGGTCACACAGGGAAACGTCCAGCGGATCATGTACCTGCACGTCCCCTCGATCCTCACCGCGTACCTGGCGTTCGGAATCGTCTTTGTGGGAAGCCTCACCTACCTCTTCACCCAGAACCGCAGATGGGACAACCTGGCCGCGGCCTCCGCCGAGAGCGGCGTCCTCTTCACCGGCCTGACGCTGGTCTCCGGCGCCATCTGGGGGAAGCCCACCTGGGGGGTCTGGTGGAGCTGGGACGCCCGCCTGACCGCGACCGCCATTCTCTTCGTCATCTATCTGGGCTACCTGCTCCTCCGCGGGATGGTGGACGACCCGGAGCGCGGCGCCAGGTACGCGGCGGTGCTCGGCATCGTCGGCGCCCTGAACATTCCGATCGTGCACTTCTCGGTTCTCTGGTGGCGCACGCTTCACCAGCCGCCCTCGTTGTTTCGGCCGGGAGCCGCCACGATGCCAGCCGTCGTCTGGAGCGTTGTCCTCGCCAACGCCGTCGCGTTTGCTTTGCTGTACACCTACTTCGTGGCGAAACGTATCAGCTTGCTCAAGCAGGAGCAGGAGATGCTGACCTGATGCCGGATAACTGGGGGTACGTCTTCGCCGCGTACCTGATCGCCGCGCTGGCGCTCGGCGGCTACTGGCGGCGCCTGGCGCGGCGCGCCCGCGAGCTGGCGGCGCTGGCGCAGCGGAAGGGCAAACAACGCGCATGAATCGGAAGGGAAAGTTCCTGGCCGGCGGCGGCGTCATCGTGGCCGCCCTCGCGTACATGATGTATGCTGGGGTCAGCCAGTCGCTGGTGTACTTCGTCACCCCCAGCGAGCTCCAGGCCCGGCCCGTGGCGGGGAAAGCGTACCGCCTGGGTGGGATGGTGGTGGCGGGTTCCCTCAAGTGGGAGCCGCGAAGCCTGGACCTCTCCTTCGCCCTCTCCGATGGGAAGGCAGCCATCCCGGTCAGGCACAAGGGGACGCCCCCCGACCTCTTTGCCGAGGGGCGCGGGGCGGTCGTCGAGGGAACGTGGCGCGGAGACGGCTACTTCCAGGCTTCGCTGATCATGGCCAAGCACTCCGAGGAATACAAGGCGCCTCACGGCGACGCGGCGCCGGCGGGCTACAAGGAGCTGCTCAAAACCCTCCAGGGCCAGCCCAAGAGCCCACTCCCCGGCTACTGAGCACCCGATGACCCCCGAAATCGGCTACGCGATGACCGCCGTCTCCCTGGGGCTGGCCCTGTACGGAAGCGGGGCGGCGGCGGCCGGGGCACGGGCGGCGCGGCCCGGCTTGATCCAGTCGGCCCAGCACGCCGCGCTCGCCATCTTCATCCTCATCACGCTCGCCATGGGCCTCCTGGTCTACGCCTTCCTGACGTTCGACTTCAGCGTGAAGTACGTCGCCACCAACACCAACCTGGGCACGCCGTTCTACTACCGGATCACCGCGCTCTGGGGGGCGCTGGAAGGCTCCATCATCCTCTGGTCGTGGATGCTGGCGCTCTACACGCTTATCGTGATCGCGCGTTACCGGACGCGCCGGCCCGAGTTCTACCCGTGGGCGCTTTCGGTAATGCTCGGGACCCTCGCCTTCTTCCTGCTCGTGATGACACTGCCGGCGCCGCCGTTCCAGCGGCTCTTCCCCGTTCCCCCGGACGGGCGCGGGTTGAATCCGCTGCTCGAGGACACCGGGATGATCACTCACCCCGTCGCCCTCTACCTGGGATTCACCGGGTTCACCGTGCCCTTCGCCTTCGCCATGGCCGCGCTCATCACCGGCCGGACAGGGGACGAGTGGATCACGATCACGCGCCGCTGGACCATCGTGGCCTGGTACTTCCTTTCTCTGGGCCTCCTGATCGGCGGGTGGTGGAGCTACCACGTGCTGGGATGGGGCGGCTACTGGGCGTGGGACCCGGTTGAGAACGCGGCGTTCATGCCGTGGCTCACCGGGACCGCGTTCCTCCACTCGGTCATGATCCAGGAACGGAGGCGGATGCTGAAGCTCTGGAACCTCACGTTGATCATCCTGACCTTCGGCCTCACGCTCTTCGGCACCTTCCTCACCCGCTCGGG
>CAYJUC010000106.1:0-10777 GCA_964372605.1 uncultured bacterium
CGGCCCGCCGAGATCTCCACGTGCGCCAACAAGTGCGTCTTCTGCTTCATCCACCAGCTTCCCCGCGGGATGCGGAAGAGTCTCTACGTCAAGGACGATGACTACCGCCTCTCCTTTCTCCACGGCAACTACATCACCCTCACGGATCTCCATGATGAAGACCTGCAGCGGATCATCGATCAGCGGCTCTCGCCGTTGTATATCTCGGTCCACGCCACCGACCCGGAGCTTCGCCACGCCCTCCTGGGAAACCCCAGGATCCGTGGCGATCTCCTTCCCAGGATGGAGCGGCTGGCCGGGGCCGGGATCCGCATGCACGCCCAGATCGTGCTCTGCCCCGACTGGAATGACGGGAGCCACCTCGAGCGGAGCGTGAGCGACCTCGCCCGCCTCCACCCCGCGGTCGCCACCGTCGCCGTGGTCCCGGTGGGGCTTACCGACTATCGGCAGCGGCTTCCGCATCTTCGGCCGGTCACCCCGGTTGAGGCCCGGTCCCTGGTCTCGACCGTCGAGGCGTGGCAGCGCGAATTCTCGAGCGGGCTCGGGAGCCGGTTCGTCTACGCCGCGGACGAGCTCTACCTTCTGGCCGGGGTCGAGTTGCCCCCGGCGCGCGACTACGAGCGGTTCCCGCTCCTCGAGGATGGAGTGGGACTCGTCCGTCGTTTCACCGACGGCTTCCTCCGCGGCGTGAGTCGGCTTCCTCGGGCCGTGTTTCCTCTCCGTCGGGTCAGCGTGGTCACCGGCCTAATGTTCGCGCCCCGGATGTCCGCGCTCCTGGAGCGCGTCCGGTGCGACGGCCTCAGCGTTTCGGTGATCCCTACGCCGAACGAATTTTTCGGCGGGACTATCTCGGTGGCCGGGCTCCTCACCGGCCAGGACATCCTGCGCGCCCTCGAGAACCGGCCCGGCGGTGATCTGGTTCTGGTCCCCGGCGTCGCGCTGAAGGATGGAGAGGGAGTCTTCCTCGACGATATGACACCGCGCGATCTTGAGGCCCGTCTCGGAATTCGCGTCAGGGCGCCGGCGCCGACACCCCGGGCCCTCCTTCGAGCCGTCCTCGGATCGCTCGGAGGGGGGCGTCGCCCCCCTTCCGATACCTCCCCCCAGGGAAAAAGGTTGCGCGGGCCAAGCCCGCGCTCGAACGAGGCCGAAGTGCATCGAGCGATCTGAGATGCTCCGCCCGGTGATCGCCATTGTCGGGCGCCCGAACGTCGGAAAGTCCACGCTCTTCAACCGGCTCATCGGGCGCCGCCAGGCCCTGGTGCGAGACATCCCGGGGGTCACCCGGGACCGCCTCTACGGAACCGTGAGCTTCGAGCGCTGGCAGGCCACGGTGGTGGACACCGGCGGATTCGACCCCACCGCCGAATCAGACATTCCCGCTCTGGTCAAGCGCCAGGTGCTGACCGCCATCGAGGAGGCCGATCTCCTTCTCTTCGTGGTCGACGGGCGCGCGGGGGTCACGCCGCTCGATCAGGAGGCGGCCCAGATCCTCCGCCGGAGCGGGCGCCCGGTGATCTTAGTGGCCAACAAAGTGGAGAGCCTGACTCAAGAGGCGCTGCTGGGGGAGCTCTACGGGCTCGGTTTTGGCAGCCTCTCCACTGTTTCTGCCGAGCACGGTAGGGGAGTGGCGGAGCTCCTGGAGACGGTGAGGGCGCAGAGCCCTCCGCTTCCGCCCGAGGCGCCATCCTCGGGTCTTCGCGTGGCCGTGGTGGGGCGCCCCAATGTGGGGAAGTCCTCGCTGATCAACGCGATTCTCGGAGCCGAGCGCGTCCTGGTTCACGAGGCTCCGGGCACCACCCGGGACTCGGTGGATACCCCGCTTCTCTATCGTGGTCGCTCCTACGTCCTGATCGACACAGCCGGAATCCGCCGGAAGGGGCGGGTGACCGGACCGCTGGAGAAGCTTTCGGTCGTCATGGCGCTCAAGAGCCTGAAGCGTTGCCAGGTGGCCGTCCTGCTTCTGGATGTCTCTGAGGGGCTGACAGCCCAGGACGCCCACATCGCGGGGTATGCCCACGAGGCCGGCCGGGCTATCGTCATCGCCGTGAACAAGTGGGATCTGGTGCCCCCCGGGCTCGTGAATCGCGCCGAGGTGGTGAGCCAGATTCGCGACCGCCTTCCGTTGCTCGATTACGCGCCGGTTGGGTTCACCTCGGCGGTGACCCGGGCGGGACTCCCGGAGCTGTTCGACCTGATCGACCAGGTTGCCGAAGAAGCGATAAAAAAGGTTCCGCCTGCCCTCGTGACCAAGACGATCGTGGCCGTTATGGAGCGACGCCCGATCACACCCGGCGGCGTTCCCCTTCGGGTTCATTCGGCCTCCCAGGTGGGGCACTCCCCGCCGACGTTCGCGCTTCGCGTCAACCTGCCGGACCAGATTCATTTCTCCTACGAGCGGTATCTCGTGAACTCACTCCGCCGGGCCTTCGGCTTCAGCGGGTCGCCGATCCGCCTCTCCTTCCGTCGGGCTCTGGTGAAGAAGGCACGCCGCTCACGAGCCTCATAGAAGGTTCGGGTCCGAGTGGGTGAGGCTAACTGGCCAAAACGGAAAGGGAAACCCGTTTGTGGCCCCAGAGGGGTGTGCTAAGATAAGGCGGCGTGAGCGAGGGCCGGTGTCGAGCGGCACGGGGTGACGGCGATGGATCCTGAGCGTGACGAGGATCGGAACGAGTTCTCTCCACCGAGCATCGTTTCTTCCTGGTGGTTTCGAGGGCTCCTCGCCCTGGTTGGCCTGGCGCTGATCGTCGCCATCGCGTTGCCGTATCTCCTCGACTCGTTCAGCCCCGTGCTCACCCGGCCAGCAGTTGTCCAGAAGCCCCAGCCGCCTGCGCCCGCGCTCCGGCTATCTCCCGGAGGAACGCCGCCCGCCCCGTCTCCGCCACTCCTGGCTCCCCGGCAGATCGAAAAGCCTCCCTCCCAAGTAGACACGCCCCTCTCGCGCAAGCCGGCCCGGGAGGCGACGAAACCGGCGCCAAAGCGGTCGGCGAAGGCCGCCAAAGAAGAGGACAGCGCGACCCCGTCGTCCGCCGGGGGCGGGTACATGGTTCAGGTGGGGGCCTTTCAGGATGAGGCGAACGCCGCGCGTCTGGCAGCTCGGCTTGCCAAGGAGAAATACCCGCTCCAGCGCGCGACGGAGTCACGGTCCGGGGGCGGGGGTAGGGGTGAAGGTGGGGGACACGAAGTCGTGGTCGTCGGGACCTCCGTGGACGAGGTCAACGGGAAGCTCCGTGACACAAGCCGGAAAGCTGTGACAACTTCCGAAGGGGTGGTGATCCAGCCGGCGCTGCCCCTCAAGGACGCCGTGGCTCTTTCCCAAGAGCTCCGGGCCGCCGGCCTGACCGTGAAGATCCGGCGCGCGCAGGGGACCGCCGCGCTTCACGTCGTCCGCGTAGGCGCGTTTCCCACTCGATCCCGGGCCGAAGCTGTCCGGCAGGAACTCGAGGAGAAGGGGTACGCGGGGTTCGTCGTTCCGGAGGCCCGGCGGTGAGCGCGGAAGGGACCCTGTTAGTCCTGACCACCGTGGCCTCGGCCGAAGAGGGAGAAGCCATCGCGCGGGCTCTGGTGGAGGAGCGCCTGGCCGCCTGCGTCAACGTGGTGAGGGGTGTGCGATCGTTCTTCTTCTGGGAGGGACGCCTGCAGGAGGATGACGAAGCGCTGCTGCTCGTGAAGACCAGGCGCGAGCGATACGGGGAGCTGGAGGCGCGGATCCGATCCCTCCACTCGTACTCGGTGCCGGAAATCCTCGCGCTCGCCGTGGAGGCGGGCTCCCCGGCCTATGTCGCGTGGGTCCGGGAGAGCGTCCATACCGAAGGGGGGTGATCCTTCTGACCAAGAACGATCTGATCAACGCGGTCGCAAACCATGGGTTCTCGAAGCGGCAATCGGCGTCGGTGGTGGAGTCGGTCTTCGACATTATGCTGCGCACCTTCGAGCAAGAGGAGGATGTGAAGATCGTCGGGTTCGGCCACTTCCGGGTCCGGAAGAAAGCCTCCCGTCGCGGCCGCAACCCCCAGACCGGCAACAGCATCGAAATCACGGCCCGGAAGGTGCTCACCTTCAAGCCGAGCAAGGGGCTCAAGCTGAAGATCAACCAGCAGTAGCCGGCACCGTGATCATGGCCCAGGAGATTCCCGACCGGCTTTACTACCGAATCGGAGAGGTGTCGGCCATGACCGGGGTGCCGACCTATGTGCTCCGCTACTGGGAATCCGAGTTCAAACTCCTCCGTCCCAAGAAGAACCCCGCCGGACAGCGCCTTTACCGGAAGCGCGACGTGGACCTGGTGCTCCGGATCAAGACGCTGCTCTACGGTGAGCGCCTGACTCTGGAGGGGGCCAAGAAGCGACTCCTGGGCGAGTCGCGGCGGCGGGAGGAGCCGCGGGAGCCCCTGGCCGCCGGTGAAGCCCTGCGTCGGGTGAAGCGCCGCCTGGAGTCGCTTCGCCAGATGCTTCTGCCCGAGCGCCGGGAACGATCTCATTGAAATCGGCCGTCTCAGCCTACGCCTCAGGCTTGTCGTCGATGAGTCCCATCGGGCAACCCTTACGGCCCACATCGACGGGTGTCCTGACTGTTCCGGGCTTATCCGGGAGATGGAGAGCGCTGCGCGGATGTCGGAAGCCGCCGACCCCGCCCAGCCGACCGATGAGCCTGCGATCCTTGCGCTTCTGGTTGCCCGTGTTACACCAGCCTGGCCAGCACCTCCGGAGGGACCTGCTGGCGCAAGGCCGGATATGCTTCCAGGAGTCGCGCGATGTCGGCGAGGTCCTTCTGTCGCTTGCTGGGGCGCCGCTCCGGATCCAGCGCCGCCCAGAGCTTGCCTTGCAGCAAGTCCTCAAGGCGGGCTACCGGCAGGGAAATGCCGAGGATCTCCTTGGGCGTCGCGCGGTCCACGAACGACGCGTAGCGCGGATCGGTTTGAAGCTGGACCCGAAGGTCGGAGCCCGGCGCGGAGACGTTCAGGCTATGAGGAAACCGCTCGACGCTGAACGCTTGACGCAGGAGGACCTCGGCCCGGGGAAGCTGGTCTACGGCCACGGCCAGATCAAGGTCGAGGCTCACTACGGGCTCCACGTACGCATTGACCGCCTGCCCGCCGACCACACAGTAGCGGATGCCGTGCTCGGTCAGAAGGGCGATCAACCGGTCGAGAAAATCCGTCCGGTCTGCCGTCACCGTTTTCCAGAACGCTCGCGCAAGCATCCCCGGGATCCCTTCATAGCCATAAACCTGTCGAGTATCATAGCAGGCACCGATCTTCCCGACAACGCGGCAGAACAACCAACCCTACCGTTGCCGCCGATGCCCGCGAAAGCGTCCGCGCCTTTCTCCCTGCACACTTCCGGCGATGCGCTCAAGCTCGTGTGCGATCTTCCGGCCGTAGTCGATGCTGGACGATGTGGCTGCTGGGAAATTTGGGAAATCTGGGGAATTTGGCTGCTTGACATTACCGTGATTACCTTGCCAGGATGGGGATAGTATCAGCCCTGAAGGAAGCCAGCAGAGGAGGGGACAATGGGACGACAGATCATCGACGCGGACGGGCACATCATCGAGCGTGACACGCGGATCAAGGAGTACCTGGAGGAGCCGTATCGAAGCAATCCCGACCTCCTGGGCGTCCCCTTCTTCCCGACGCTCGACGGCTGGAACCGGGCGGCGCGCCGCGTCGCCGACGGCAAGGGGAAGGGGATGCCCCAGCCCGACGCCAAGGCCTGGCTCGCCTTCCTGGACGACGCCGGCGTGGATGCCTCGGTGCTCTACCCCACCAACGGGCTCGCCTACGGCCTGATCAAGGACCGGGAGTGGGCCGCGGTGCTGGCCCGAGGGTACAACAATTTCGTTTACGCGGAATATCTGAAAGCCGCCCCGAAGCGTCTCAAGGGGATGGCGTTGATCCCGCTGCAGGACACCTCTGAAGCGGTCAAGGAGCTCCGGCGAGCCGTGACCGAGCTGGGGATGGTGGGCGCGATCTTCCCCGCCGTGGGGCTCCGTCGCCCCTTCGGCGACGCATATTACAATCCGCTCTACGAAGAGGCTCAGCGGCTCGGATGCATGTTCGCGGTCCACGGGGCGCCGGCCCAGGGGCTCGGCTTCGACTTCTTCGAGCGCCTCGTGGAGGCCCGGACGCTCTCCCACCCCTTCGCCCAGATGATCCAGCTCACCAGCATCGTGCTGAACGGTGTCCTGGAGCGCTTCCCGAAGCTCAGGCTGTCGTTCATGGAGGCCGGCGCGGGGTGGGTGCCGTTCCTGCTGGAGCGGCTCGACCGAGAGTCCAGGAACCGGGGGGCCGGGCTCAACTCCTTGCCGAGCGACCAGCTCCGGAGCGATCGGATCTTCTTCCACTGCGAGCTGGACGAGGCGTTGCTCCCCGTGGCCGTGGGGGCGCTGGCGGCGGATCAATTCTTCTGCGCCTCAGACTTCCCCCACGAGCCGACTCACGAGTTCATCGAGTCCGTGGAGGAGTTCTGGAAGCGGCCCGATCTTTCTGAAGACGCGAAGGCGAAGATCCTCTACGACAACCCGAAGCGCCTCTACCGCCTCTAGACTCGGAGGGGGGCTCCGCCCCCCTTCCGATACCTCCCCCAGAGAAAAAGTTGCGCGGGCTTTGCCGGCGCTCGAACACGGGTTCGAATCCCGTTGGGGCCACCACGTTTTTCACATCAGGGCGACGCGAGATCTTTGAGAGGAGCGGCCCATGCGCTTCGGGACCTTTAGCTACAACCAGGCGCGACCCACCGTGCCTGAGGCACACGGCTTCCACGAATTGCTCGAGCAGATCGAGTTGACCGAGCAGCTCGGGTTCGACGAGGCCTGGTTCGCCGAGCATCACCACTCGGATTACGGAATGCTGGCCTCTCCCAACCTCATCATCGCGGCCCTCGCCCACCGCACCCGGCGGCTGCGCCTGGGAAACCTCGTCAACGCGTTGCCCCTCCACGACCCGATGCGCCTCGCCGAGGAGTGCGCGATCCTGGACATCCTGACGGGCGGGCGGTTGAACGTGGGGCTGGGTCGGGGGGTGCCGCGAGACGACCTGAAACATGGGCTGGATCGCGATACGGCCCAGGCCCGGTTTGAGGAGGGCGCCGCGATCATCCTTCGAGCCTGGACGGAGGAGACGTTCAGTTACACCGGGACCAGTTGGACCTATGTGGACATCTCGTGCCGCCCGCGACCGATCCAGCGGCCTCATCCTCCCATCTACTACGGCGCAATCTCACACGAGAGCGCCGCGACCGTGGCGCGCCGGGGCTGGAACCTGGCCCTGGCCCGCCAGCCTGTCGAAAACATCGTTCGGACCACTAGAGCGTATCGGGCGGAACTGGCCGCCCTCGGCAACCCAGCCGGCTACGGAGATGTGGTCGTGTCGCGGGAGATCTACGTGGCTGACACGGACGAGCAGGCCTGGGCCGAGGCCAGCCTGGAGCTCACCCGATTCTGGCAGCTGGCCTGCGACAACGTTTGGCGCCACGAGCCCATCACGACGGACGATCTCCCGCGGTTTACCGCCCACTTCCCCTATTTCCCGGGCGGCCTCACGCTGGAAAGGATCGAGGAGTGGGGGACGTCCCTGATCGGCAGCCCGGAAACTGTGGCGAAGAAGGCGCGAGCGCTGATCGAGGTGGCGCGACCGGACAGCCTCGTCGGCATATTCAGCTTCGGCGACTTGAGCCATGCCCAGGTGGTTCGTTCTCTCGAGCTGTTCGCCACGCGGGTCATCCCAGCCCTGGCGGATGAATCGGGCGGCACATGAGGCAAACTTGTACTGACGGGGGAGCGGACAGAGCGCAGGAAACGGCCCTCAGGGGCGCTGGCTGAGGGTGGCGGCCAGCGCGTCGCCCGCGGCTCCGATGCCGTCCCAGTAGTGACTCCAGACCAAGAGATTGGTCCGCATCGCCTCGACGACCGCTTCCTCCATCCGGAGCTCCACGGCGAACTGCGCCACGCTCTCCCAGCCGAGCTTGGAGTGCTCCATGTCCGCCTCTTTGTGGATCCGGAAAAACTCGAGCTGGTCGTCGCTCAAGCCGAGGGCCGCGCTCCAGCGCTTTCGCTCGAAGCCGGAGTACCCGTCGGGCCCGAACAGTTGCCGGCCGTAGCCCGGCACGTTGATGCGCTCGGCGCAGGTGTTCCCCACGATCCCCTCGAGCCAGTGGCGATTCGACATCAGGGCTTCCCAGGCGAGCCACGCGATCCGGGTGGAGGGCAGGGGTCGCTCGTTCTCGATCTCCGCCTCGCTCAACCCGATGGCGAGGCCCAGGTCTTTCAAAATCTCGAAGTGCGGGCGTCCGCCGCCGTACTCGTGGTCGGCGATGATCTCCTGGCTGATGGCGTGGATGACCTGGAGCCGGCGGTCCCAGTCCGGAATGTTCGTGGCGACTCGGAGCTTCAAGACCGAATTCCGGTAGCGGCTGTTCTGCCGGTGCTGGAGGACGAACATGCGCGCACGACCCAGAGTCATCGGCGCGTGGAACCAGCGGGTGCGGGCGATAAACGCCTCGACTTCCTGATCCATGGCCGCGATCACACGCTCGGTTGGCGTCGGTGTCATACCTTCTCCCCCTCCGGTTTTTCAGACGGCCGGGTCCGGCTTCTCAGCGCGCTTGTAGCCTCGCGGTCGATGGAGCATGTCCGGGGGTCGATGACCACCCCGTACTCCGCCGCGGCCGCCTCCGGGGTGATGCAGCCGTTCTGGAGATCCTCCAGGACCAGCTCGCCCGGTCGCTCGAACGGGTTGCCGTAGCCGGCCCCACCGCTCTGCTCGAGCCTGACGACGGTCCCGGCCTTGAGCTGGCGCGTTTCGATGGGCCCCAGTACCCCTTCCCGCAGGACCCCGTCACTGTAATCCTCTCCCACTCGAAGTCACTCGAAGGGGGAGAGGGGAGGGTGAGGGGGGCAGAGAGTGGAGGGGAGTTAGCCGCTCTGCTTGAGCCAGAATAGGGCCTGTTCCATGCCGGTGGCCACCCAGACCCCCGGGTGGCTCTTCGCGTGTTTGATGAAGGCCTCGAGCGTCTTGGCCGGGCCGGGCAGTCCGGAAACGTGGGTGTGAAACGCGTAGTTGAATCGCATGGGATGGATGGCCGATTCTTCGTACACCGCGTCGAATTCATCCTTCAGGGAAGTCAGGGCTTCGCTCGGGCTTCTGAATGGCGGCCTCGCGCCGAAAATGTGCACGTCGATGCAGCCCGGCGTGGCGTAGGGGAGGACGACCAGCTTCTTCCCGGGCAGTTTCACGAGATACGGGAGATCCGCGTTCATCAGATCCGAACACCAGGTGAACCCCGCCTCGGCGCAGAGCTCGAGGGTGTGCACGGTCGGCCTGGGACCGGGAGACATGTAGGCGCGGGGCCGTTCCCCCGTGGCCTTCTCGATCGCCTCGATCGATTGCCGTATCGCCTCGCGTTCTTCCTCCCGCGTTTTGTAGCTCACCGGGTGGACCGCCTGATCCCAAGAGTGGGAACCGATCTCGTGGCCGCGCCGCCCGAGCTCCCTGACGCTCTCCGGCCAGAGCTCCGCGACGACGCCGTTGGTGAAAACCGTGGCCTTGACCCGCTGCCGATCCAGGATCTCCATGATCCGCCAGACGCCCGAGGTGAACGCGTATTCCCGGTACCCCAGCGTCAGGAAGTCTGTCTGCTGGGGCGCATCCGGCGGGAAGGATCTGCCGAATGCCGGCGCCCAGCTCCGGGGCTCCCACTCCCACTCGTGCAGGACGGTGAGATGCAACGCCACCCGCGCGCCGTTCGGCCACCCGGTGAACCATGCCGGCCATCTGATTTCTCTGGGTCGAATATCCCACCGGAACCACTCTGGAGGACGCATACCCTCACCCCAGCCCTCTCGCTCGGGAGGGAGAGGGGGTTCTTTCGGTTCCCTCGCCCCTGGCGGGGGAGAGGGTCAGGGTGAGGGGGCCTTTCATCAGCGGCTCGGGGTTTCCAGGAGCTTCCCGAATCCCCGGATCGGCTCCCGCACCCCGGCGCGCCTGAGCGCCCACCAGATCATCACCTGGAACCAGGTGACCACCGGCTTCCGCAGATCTTCCTCCAGGCGCCGGATGTTGTGGACGGTTCCCCAGCCGCCGCAGGGGATGTAGATCCCGTCCGGCTCCACCGGAGACTCGCGAAGCACCTCGCGGGCGAAGGTGTACTCCACCGGGATCGGGAGCTTGCGGATCTCCACGTTCTTCCGGATTCCCAGGCCCTTCATGTGGACGATCTCGAAGCCCGAGGCGGCGAGAAATTTCTTGATCTGCTCGTTGATCTCGTCCTCGAAGGGGGTGGCCATGACCAGGCGCTTCAAGCCGAGCGCGCCAAACGCCTCCATGACGCCCGCGATGTCGGTGGAGGCGGGCCGGCCAGAGGCCTTCTCAATCCGGGCGATGACCTCCCGATCGTAGCCCGGACCCCTGGCCACGACCGGCGGGACCCCCAGGTGGTAGATCAGGTCCACCTCGAAGCGCGCCATCTGTTCGGCGGCGCGGTCGATCCCGGCCATCGCCTCCTCGAACTCCTCCACCGATAGCTGCTTGATCGAGAGGGACGCGATGGTCAGATCCACGCCCTCCGGCACCACCTCGTAAAACTCCCGGACCACCCGGCCGGGAACCGGCGTCGGGAAAATCGCGCCTAGGTGCGCTCTCCAGCCGATCATGGCTCCCTCCTTAATCTGGCGGGCACCAGGGCTTTAATCGAAGGGGGCACATCCCCCTCCGAGCCACCCCCTAAGCTTGCGCGGGCCAAGCCCGCGCTCGAAAGGCTGACGCCACGCCCGCCTGTTG
>CAYJUC010000107.1:0-10764 GCA_964372605.1 uncultured bacterium
GGCGCCACCACGTCCTCCCGCTCCATCATCAACACCCGGGACGAGCCCCACGCCGACGCGGAACGCTACCGGCGGCTCCACGTCATCGTGGGGGACTCCAACATGTCCGAGGTGGCCACCTATCTCAAGGTGGGGACCACCGCCCTGGTTCTGGACATGATCGAGGATGGCGCCTTCGACAAGGACCTGAGCCTCCAATCCCCGGTCCAGGCCATCCGGGACATCTCGCACGACCCCACGCTGCGGGAAACCATCAAGCTCAAGGACGGCCGGAGCATCACCCCGATCCAGCTCCAGCGCGAGTACCTGGAGCACGCGACCCGTTACGCGGGGACGATCGACGCCGACCCCATCACGAAGGACCTCCTGGCCCGATGGGGGGACACCCTCGACAAACTTGCCACCGACCCCATGCAGCTCAACCGCGAGGCGGATTGGGTCATCAAGAAGGAGTGGATCGAGGCCTACATGGCCAAGAACCGGCTGTCGTGGCGGGACCCCAAGGTCTCGCTCATGGACCTCCAGTACCACGACATCCAGCCCGACCGTAGCCTCTACTACCACTTGGCGAAGCGGGATCAGGTGGACCGCCTCACCACCGACGAGGTGGTCGAGCGGGCCAAGCACGTGCCGCCCCAGACCACCCGCGCCCGGCTCCGGGGCGAGTTCATCCGCCAGGCAACCCTCAAGGGCAAGGATTACCGCGTGGACTGGGTCTACCTGAAGCTCAACGACCCGGAGCGCGAGACCATCCTCTGCAAGGATCCCTTCCAGAGCCAGGACGAGCGCGTGGAGCGCCTGATCCGGTCGTTCTGACGCGGCGCGAACCCAGCCCTTCTCCCGCCGCTCGGAGCTGGGCGTCGCGCGAGTTTCGCGAGTTCTTGAACTACTTTCCCCTTGCGGCGCCCGGGCCGCGCCCTGGTATCTTTGTTGCTGACCAGATGAGAACCGACTGTGCGTCTCAATCCCCCTCTACGCCAACTTCCAGGCGCGAGCGCGGATCGCCAAGGGGCCAGGGCGATCCGCGAAACGCTACGACGGCGCTCTCATCCTTCATGGCCCACTGCGGTGACGTCCCGGCAACAGGAGCCTTTGCGGGCGGCGGGACGGCGGCCACCTGCGCGGCCGCGGTGGCGTTGACCGGCATCCAGCCCCTCACGGCAGCAGTCACCGATACCAACGGCGTGTCGGCCGGGCCTTTCCTGGGGGTTGTTCCCACACCGCCAGCGGGGTGGACTTACGCCTACGTGAGAACCGGCGCGGGCCAATACACGCTGACGGGGACGGGCGACTCCGCTACCGTGACGAAACCCTAAACGGCGGCATGACGGCTGGAGGACGTACATGGCAAGAGTGGATGCGTCCAAAAGAATGACGCCCGACACGCTGGGAACGGGGGTGTATGACCCGCGAACGTTCCAGCAGTTCAGGCGAGAGGAAGGCACCGTCGTCCCTGTGTACAAGGACAATGACGTGAGCGTTGTCGTGTGGAACCTGGCTCCCGGCCAGGAGAATTCGCCTCACAGCCATCCCGCGAGCGCCCATGTGCTCTGGGTGTTGGAAGGCGAGGGGCAGTGCCTCAAGGGTGACGCCCGAGCTGTGCCAATCAAAGCAGGCGAATGCGCCATTGTGCCTCGTGGGGTAGTCCACGGGATGCGCAACACGGGGCGCGGCAACCTTTCGTACTTGGCCGTCACCAGCGTCGGCGCCGGCGGCTACGTACGGGAGGTCCCGAGCTTGAGCGGGCGCGGCGAAGCATCTTAGGCCCCCCTCCGAGAGTTTTAGATGAGCCGGCGCCGCAGGTAGGCGCTCGCGGCGTCCACCAGCGTGACCATCACGTAGACGGCCAGGAGCAGCGTCAGGAGCTGATTTTCGAGGAACAGGCTCACGGCGATGTGGATCTGCTGGCCCAGCCCGCCCGCCCCCACAAACCCCAGGACGGCGGCCGCGCGGATGTTCACTTCCCAGCGGTAGAGCGCGTAGGAGAGGCACTGGGGCGCGGCCTGCGGCAGGATGCCGTAGAGAAGGATTCGCGAGCGGCTCGCGCCTACAGCCTGGAGCGCCTCAATGGGCCGCGGATCTACGTCTTCCAGGACCTCGCCGAAGAGCTTCCCCAGCACCCCTCCGGTGTGAAAGCCGAGCGCCAGGAGACCCGGGAACGGTCCCAGCCCAACCAGGAAGACGAAGATCAGCGCCCAGACAATCTCGGGGATCGTGCGGAGGAGGTTCAGGAGCGCCTTGGCTCCCGCATACACGGCGACGCGACCCGCCCGGGAGAGCCTGGAGAGCCGTTGCCCTTCGTAAAGGATCCCCCGGTAGAGAAGGCTCCGCGTGGTGAGCACAGAGAGGGGAAGCGCGAGGCCGACAGCCAGAAGGGAGCCCAGGAAAGAGATGGCGAAGGTCTCCACCGCCCCGAAGACCGCGCCCCTCAGAACTTTGGCCGAGAGGTCCGGGGGAAAGAGGCGGGTCACGTAGGTCGCCATCTGGCGCCGCCCCTCTCCACCCAGGAGGCTCGCCAGGTCCACCTGAGTGCCGTAGGTGGACCAGAGGATGAGCGCCACAAACCCCGCGGTGATGACCCAGGGGCCCGGCCCGACCCGCGCCACTCGTCGCGCGTTCGCCATGCCTATCTGACAACCGCGGCGCGGATCTTTCCGCTGACGAAGTCCACCGCCGCCACAAGACTGAAGAGCATCGCGAGGAGCGTGACCACCTCGTTGAACTGGAAGTGCCGCATGGAGAGCTCGATCTGCTGGCCCAGCCCGCCCGCCCCCACGAACCCCAGGACGGCGGACGCGCGGATCGCGCACTCCCAGCGGTAGAGTGTGTAAGAGATGACCGCGGGCAGCGCCTGGGGGACGAGCCCGTAGAAGACCATCCCGAGCTTCGGAGCCCCGCCCGCGCGAAGCGCCTCGAGGGGGCGTGGATCGACGCCCTCGAGGATTTCAGAATAGACCTTCCCGAGCATTCCTCCGTAGGCGACCCCGATGGCCAGCACGCCGGGGAAGGGTCCCAGCCCCACCGCGCGGACAAACATGAACGCCCAGACGAACTCGGGGATGGAGCGGAAGACCGAGAGGAGCCCCCGCGCCATGGCGTAGGGGACGAACCCCCCGAGCCAGCGCGTTGCTCTCCCGCCGCGCTCGTGGAGGATGCCGCTCCAGGTGAGCGAGGACGTGGCGAGGAGCCCCAGGGGGAAGCCGATCAGGACGGCGATGGTGGTCCCCATCACGGAGATCTGGATCGTCTCGACGACGGGCCTGGCCATGAGCCCGAGAAAGCGGGCCGACAGCTCGGGCGGGAACATCCCGCCGATGAACTTTGCCAGGTTGGCCAGCGCGGCACGCTCGAAGAGGAGACGCGGGTCCACCTGCGCCACGCGGAGAGAGAGCGCCAGCGAGGCGAGGAAGCAGAAGCCGAGGAGGTAGGGAAACGCGGACTTACTTGAAGCCGGGAAGCGGTCGGCAGGCGTTCCCGAAGGGATTGAATTCATTGAACCGCTCGATCTGGACCGCTTCGTCCTTGTGTCCGGAATAGAGGGTCTCGAGGAGGTCCTGCGTCACCTTGTCAGGGGCCAGATCGAAGTGGACCCGGCCGTCCCGGACCCCCACGATCCGCGGGAAGTAGGCAAGCGCCAGGTTCACGCTATGGAGGTTCATCAGGAGAGTCTTCTCCGACTCCGCGGAGAGGTCCCTCAGGAGCGTGACGATGGTGACCGCCAGAGACGGGTCAACGGAGGAGACGGGCTCGTCAGCGAGGATGACGCCTGGATTCTGAACGAGCAGCCGCGCGATGGCCACGCGCTGCTGCTGGCCGCCCGACAGCTCATCGGTTCGCGCGTAAAGCTTCTCCGGGATCCCCACCTGCTCCAGGGCGCGGTGCGCCTCGGCAGCGGCCACCGGCCGGATCAGCGAGGCCAGGGCCGTCGGGGTGGACCAGCGGCCCAGGTTTCCCGCCAGCACGTTGTGAACCACGCGGAGACGCCCCACCAGATTTCCCTGCTGGTAGATGGTGCCGATGCGCGTCCGGGCCCGGCGAAGCGCCGATTCCCCGAGGTCGGCCACGTCCGCACCGTCGAACCTGAGGCGGCCTCCCGTGGGGCGAAGCGTGAGGTTCAGAATCCGGAAGAGCGTCGTCTTCCCGGCGCCGCTGGGGCCGATCAGGGCCACGTGCTCCCCGGCACCAACGACCAGCGAGATCCCGTCAACGGCGACCGAGCCGTCGTCGAAGACCTTCCGGAGGTTCTCCAGATCGTAGATCGCTGCGGCCATGGCTACTTGAGCAAACCAGCGGCGATTGCGGCTTCCTCGGTCCCTTTCCAGTCGGCGTCGTTGGCTCTGATGTACTTCTTGGTCCGATGAAGATCGAGGAGCTTCCGGTGCTCGGGGTTGGCGTAATCGAGCTTGAGGAAGGCAGCGGTGATCTTGTCCTGGATCCCCTTGTCGAGATCGCCCCGCGCCGTCCAGACATAATCCACGTAGGGCGGCGTGGCGTAGAAGACGTTGACCTTTGCCAGGTCCACCTTCTTGGTTTGAACCAGTTTGTCCCAGACGAGGAAGTTCAGCGCTCCTGCATCCACCTTCCCGGACTCCACCCAGAGCGCCGTGGCGTCGTGGGCCCCGGAGAACGCCACCTGCTTCATCTCCTTCTCGGGATTCACCCCGGCCTGAAGAAGAAAGTAGCGCGGCATCAAGTGGCCGGAGGTGGATGACACCGAGCCGAAAGAGAAGCTCTTGCCCTTGAGGTCGGACAGGCTCTTGATTCCCGAGCCCGGCCTCGCGATGAAGACCGACTTGAACTCCGCGTCCTCCTGGCGCAGCGCCAGCCGCTTCGCGGTCCCGCCGGTGCGCCGGACTGCCTGGACCGATGTGAAGCCGCCGTACCAGACGAGGTCGAGCTTCTTCGCCGCAAGCCCTTCCACCGTGGCCGCGTAGTCCACCACCGGCGTGAATTGCACCTTCATGCCGAGCTCTTTGGCCAGGTACTCGGCGAAGGGGGCGTAGATCCGCAGCAACTCGTTGGGGTTCTCATCAGGGATGGCCGAGACTCTCAGAACCTCGGGCATGTCAGCGGAGGCGACGCCAAACCCGGCGATCAGCAGCAGGAAGAGCAGAGCGAGCGAGAAAAGGCGCATTTAAACTCCCCTCAACGGTGCGACAGACCTTTTAGCGTTAAGACGCTCCGCCCATCGTATAGAGATTCCCGGAGAGGTCAAATCGGAATGTCCGATAGACAGGCGACGCGAGGATAGAAGATTGCGATGGCGAAAGCGGGATTAAACGACGTGAAGCTCGGGTTCCACGATGACCTCTCCGATCTCCCAGCAGGACTCGCCCTCGGCCTTGAAGCGTTCGAGCACCTCACCGGCGTTGTCAAGGGAGACGGAGAAGAGAAGACCTCCGGAGGTTTCCGATTCGAAGAGCAGACCCACAAGGGGCGCGGGCAGGCCGGGGTCAATGACAAGCTCCCCCTTGGTCTCCAGGTAGCCACGGTTCCGCTTCATCCCCCCGCTCCAGTGCCCCGCTTCTGCCAGGGCGAGAGCTCCTGGGAGAAGCGGGAGTTGCCGCGCGCGGATCCTGACACCGGCCCCCGACGCCTCCACCATCTCTTTCGTATGACCGAGTAGCCCGAAGCCGGTGATATCGGTCGCTCCGCGCACGCCGACCTCCTGAGCCACCTCTGCCGCGACCCGGTTCAAACGCAGCATGCTCCGGATCGCGCCCTCCAGGACCTCGGGCGGGCAGGCGTCCGCCTTGGCCGCGGTGGAGATCACGCCCGTGCCCAGCGGCTTTGAGAGAAAGAGCCGGTCCCCTGCCCTGAACCCGCCCTTGATGAAGAGCTTCTTCGGGTGGACTCGCCCGGTGACGCAGAGGCCGTACTTGGGCTCTTGATCCACCACCGTGTGGCCACCGGCCACCACGCCTCCGGCCTCGGCCACCTTTTCCGCGCCTCCCCTGAAGATCTCGGCGATGACCTCCCTGGGGAATTCCCGGGGAAAGCCGGCCACGTTCAGGGCGAAGAGCACCTCTCCCCCCATCGCATAGACGTCCGACATGGAGTTGGCGGCTGAGATCGCCCCGTAGGTGTAGGGATCGTCAACGATGGGAGGAAAGAAGTCCACCGTGAGGACGATGGCGACCTCATCGGTGATCCGATAGACCGCCGCGTCATCCTGCCGGGCCAGTCCCACCAGGAGGTCGGGATGTTCGTGGCGCTTCAGGTCGGTCAGGAGATCGTGGAGCTCACCGGGCCCCATCTTGGAGGCTCAGCCGGCGCAGGCGGCGTAGCTCATCAGCCGGATTTCCTTCCCCGACGGCGGCGCGGTCAACTTGGTGTCGCTCACGCTAGGTCACCCCCTCCCGACCGGTCCACCCTTGAGATACGCCGGACACGCGCTCGGATTCAGGGAAAACGGCGCGGATCTCGCCCAGGAGAAACGTGCGAAACGCCTCCGCCAGCGGGGAGCGGGTCCGCTCACGGTGGATCGCCAGGTAGAAGGCCCGGGCAAACTTGAGGTCGCTGACGCGCACGCACCAGAGAAGATTCGCGCGACACTCCTCCTCCACTGCGCGCTTGGAGATCATGGAAACGCCCACGCCGGCCTTCACCGCCTGCTTGATGGCCTGGGTCGATCCCATCTCCCCCACCACCTTGAACGCTCCGAGGTCCAACCCGACCTGGCCGAGGGCCCGCTCCAGGGCGTGGCGCGAGCCGGACCCCTTCTCGCGCACGATCAAGGACTCCTGGCGCACCTCCTCCAGCGTCACGGCCTTCTTCCCGTGCCAGGGGTGGTCCGAGGGCACCACCAGGACCAGCTCGTCGGGCATCAGCTCCCGGTACTCGATGGCGCGGTGATCGATCTGGGCCCCCACCACCCCGACCTCCACCTTTCCTTCCAGCATCCAGTCCAGCACGCGCTGGGTGTCGCCGATCAGAAGGCAGACGGAGATGTCGGGGAACTTCGCCTTGAATCGCCCGATGAGCGGGGGGAGCACGTATTCTCCCGGGATCGTGCTCGCCCCGACGACCAGCTCGCCGCTCATCAACCCCTGGAACTCGTCCAGAGCCTGGCGAGCCTCGCGCTGGAGCTGGAGGATGCGCCGGGCGTAGGCGAGCAGGATCTGGCCGGCTTTGGTGGGAACGGCGCCGCGCTGCTGGCGGTCGAGGAGCTTCAACCCCAGCTCCTCCTCCAACGACCGGATGCGCTCGGAGATCGTGGGCTGGGTCAGGTAGAGGGCCCCGGCGGCCTTGGAGAAGCTCCCGAGCTCCGCCACTTTGACGAAGATCTCGATCTGCCGAAAATCCATCCGCGGTCTCGATCCGGGTGGCTCTTATGAGACGCGAAGGGCCCGCTGCCGGCCCCCTTCGCGTTCAAGCGGGTGAGCCGACGCTCACCCGTGGCACGCGCATCCCCCGGCGCCGCAACAGGCCCCCCTGCCGGCGGAGGCGACGAATCCGGACCCCGTCTTCATGCCGAAAAGTGAAAGGATACGCCTGGTCTCGCGACCCTGGCAGGACGGGCACTCGACCACCACGTTCCCGGTGATAAATTTCTCGAACTCGCTCCCGCACTGGGAGCAGCGATACTCGTAGATCGGCATCTTCGGCTACTCACCCCCTCGCTGGACGTAACTCTTCACGAACTCCTCGGCGTTCTCTTCGAGGATCTCGTCGATTTCGTCGAGGAGCTTGTCCAGGTCTTCCTTGATCTTTTTCCCCTTCTTGGTGACTTCGGGGTTCGCGCCACCCCCTTCGTCCTCCGAAGGGCCCTTGGGCCGCTCTACCTTCCTCTTCTGTTCTGCCATGGACGCCTCGCCTTCCTGACCCCCGCGGGGGCCGTCGCTGCCTAGGAGCGTGTCAATAACCTCTGTTCGAGCGCCGGCTGCGCCGGCGCAACTGACTCGGGCCTCGCGCGGCGGGTGGCCTGCCTGCGGCAAGGCCGAACCCGGCGCGCTCGAACTACAATGGGGGCGGCTCGGAGGGGGCCGTCGAGGCCCCCTTCGACTATCTCAGAGCGCGTCGGAATAACCGCTGCTCGGGCGCGGGCTTTGCCCGCGCAACCCCCCCGGGGGGAGGTTTCGGAAGGGGGGCAGAGCCCCCCTCCGAGTGTCCTAGACTGTGGGAAGCATGATCCCCTGCTGGCCCTGGTACTTTCCCTGCCTGTCCGCGTACGAAACCGCGCAGGCCTCATCGGACTCGAAAAAGAGCACCTGGGCGATCCCCTCGTTGGCGTAGATCTTCGCGGGCAGCGGGGTGGTGTTGGAAATCTCCAGCGTCACGTACCCCTCCCACTCGGGCTCGAACGGGGTCACGTTGGTGATGATTCCGCAGCGCGCGTACGTGGACTTCCCGGTGCAGATGCACATCACGTTGCGGGGAATCTTGAAGTACTCGACCGACCGGCCCAGGGCGAAGGAGTTCGGCGGGATGATGCACACCGCTCCCTTGAAGTCCACGAAGGACCTGGGATCGAACTTCTTGGGATCGACAATGGTGTTGTTGATATTGGTGAAGATCTTGAACTCATCGGCAATCCGGATATCGTACCCGTAGGAGGACAACCCGAAGGAGATGACGCCACCGCGAACCTGCCGCTCCTCGAAGGGAGCGATCATTCCTTTGTCGAGCGCCATCTGCTTGATCCACCGATCGCTCTTGATCACGGATCGCGCGCCTTTTCCTCTGAACCGCGAGCCCATCGTACCGCCTGGGAAGAGCGGGAGTCAAGTCCTATCCCCTGCCTGCCCGGATCGGCCGACTCGCGCCCCAGCGCGCGTCGGGACGATGGGATGCGGCCGCCCAGAAGCAGGCGGAACCGACCCCGCAGAACGCCATGGAGGTGAGAAATGCCCAGCGATAGCTCCCGGCAAGGTCATGCACCATCCCGCTGTACCACGGTCCCACCGCCGCTCCGATCCCGTTGCCGAAGTTGAGAATACCGTAGATGGCGCCGAAGCGCTTTCCCCCGAAGTGGTCGGTGGCGAGGGCGGTCATGATGGGTCCCCGGGCGCCGAACCCCAGGCCGAAGAGGATCGCGTACGCATACAGGAACCCCGGGTGCGGGTAGAGCTCCACGACAAGGAGCGCCAGCGTCCCGCTGGCAGTGCAGCCAAAGGAGAGCGTGGCTGCCAGCGCTCTTCCCACCCGATCGGAGATCATCCCGAAGCCCACGCGGCCGACGCTGGATAGGAGCCCCGAGAGCCCGAAGATGGAGGCGACGAACATCCGCGAGAACCCCTGATCCACGGCGAAAGCCACCTGGTGGACGAACACCGGCATCACGGCCAGTGGGGTAATGAGGGACGCCGAGAACAGGACCCAGAACCGCCGTGTGGCGAGCGCTTGGCGCACCGTGGGCCCGGGGGAGGCGGCTCTGTCAGGGCAAGAGGCGTCTCCACGAGGCTGTCTCCCGGGCGCGGGCGGAGGGGCCGCCTCGGAGGCGGATGGACTGTTCTTCACGCCGAACCAGAGAAGCGGGATCAGGAGAAGCAGCGTGGCGACCCCCAGCAGGAGATTCGCCTGGCGCCACCCGATCCGGACGATCAGATACTGGGCCACGGGTCCGACCACGAGGACTCCGATCCCCATGCCGGAGAACGCCAACCCGATCATGCCACCCCGACGGCGAGCGAACCATCTGGCCAGCAGGACTCCGCTCGGGACCCACCCGGCTCCGGCCAGCCCCAGGGCGGCTATCACCCCCGTGATCAGATAGAGCTCCCAGAGATGCTGGACGCGGCTGGCGAGGATCGGAGCGGCGCCGAGAAGCGTCGCCCCCGCGAGGAGCACCCGACGGGGACCGAGCCGGTCCACGAGGGTTCCAACGATCGGGGAGGCGAGCCCCTGCACGATGGTGGCAACGGAAAAGATCCCGGCGGTGAGACCCCTGGACCACCGGAATTCCTCGAGCAGAGGAACGAAGAAGATCGAGAACGAGAAATAGAGGCCGTAGGAAACAGCCAGGGTCAGCCAGACGGTGGTCAGGGTCAGCCAGGGGGCGCCCCCCAGACCAACGACCACTCGGCTCCCCTGTGCCGTCAGCTACGGCTCCATAGCCATCGGGCTCCGCTGGCCAGTCCGGCCCCCTCGCTTCTGGTAGCAGTCGCGACAGTACACTGGCTTGCCGGCAGTGGGCTTGAACGGCACCTGGGTTTCCTTCCCGCAGGAGGAACAGACAGCAGAGAAAAGGGGTCGTTCGCCGGCGGGGCCCCCTTCGCTTCTGCCCGACGGTCGCCGGGACCCGCGGCAATCACGACAGCGGGTCGGCTGATGCTGGAACCCCTTTTCCGCGTAGAACGCCTGCTCACCCGAGGAGAAGAGAAACTCCTTCCCGCACTCTCTGCACACCAGCACTTTGTCCTGGAATTCCATTCTCACGCTCTCCCTGTTTCGCTCGCTCTGTTGGGGACGACAGAAAACCGTGCGGCAGACCGGCCCGATGGATAGGAACTCTCACCTCCCCTCGATCAAAAGAATTCCGGCGTAACGGCGGTGTGGGGATCCGAACGGCGTTGGCGCG
This sequence comes from uncultured bacterium, assembly GCA_964372605.1. GTDB lineage: Bacteria > Methylomirabilota > Methylomirabilia > Rokubacteriales > CSP1-6 > CAYJUC01. The sequence goes on from CAYJUC010000107.1 coordinate 10,520, forward strand.
GCGCGCGCAAGTGCGACTCACGGAGAGAGAACGGCGCGGAAAATAGAGCGGCTCATGGAACCTGGCGCTGGCGGGCTGCCTTTTCCTGTTACGTTCGGAGCGTCCGACGTCCCCCGCGGAACCTGAGGAAGGAAAAACTTGGCTGCACCTTAGCAGACCAGGACAATGCCGTCAAGCCCCTTCTAGTCGTTGTTCTTAGCAAGTCAAGATGTCCGGTTGTTATAGCAAGTGATCTGTCCGGTTAG
>CAYJUC010000108.1:0-10761 GCA_964372605.1 uncultured bacterium
CGGCGTTCACGGTCATGCACTGGAACCTGAGCCTCAAGCTCGGCTACCACGTCCAGGGGGAGACCGCCGACGGCCAGCCCCTCACGCGCGGCGCCGGTTCCCGCGAGGTCGCGTACCCGCACTGCCTCCTGGTGAATCGCGCCGGCCGGCGCTTCGCCGACGAGTCCGCCTTCGGGGACGTGGCCACCAAGCTGCGCCACTTCGATCCGTGGACTCACCGCCCCGTCAACATCCCCTGCTACCTGATCTTCGACTCGCAGTACCTCACCAAGTATGGCCTCCCTCCCCTGCCGCCGGGCGCCGAGCCGCCCGACTGGTTGCCGCGGAGCCACACGATCGTCGAGCTGGCCGAGCGTCTCGGAGTGGATCCCGCGGGATTGGCCGAGACGGTCGAGCGCTTCAACGGCTTCGTGAAGGCCGGTGACGATTCCGACTTCCAGCGCGGGCGGATGCCGTGGTCGCGCCAGGCCGCCGGCGACCTGACTCAGGAGAACCCGAACCTGGGCTCGGTGTCGGAACCGCCGTTCTTCGGCCTCCCCATGCTGCCGATCCAGGGCAACTCGGTGGGGCTCGTGACCGACGGCGTCGGGCAGGTGGTTCACCTGAGGGGTGATCCGATCCCGGGTCTCTACGCCTGCGGCGAGGTGGCGGCGTGGCGGCACGTGGGCGTGGGCTACCAGGCCGGCCTGAGTCTCGCCGGCGCCATGACCTTCGGCTGGCTGGCCGCCCGGCACGCCGCCGAGCGGCGCTTATGAAACCCTCACCCCACCCTCTCCCTCAGGAGGGAGAGGGAAACCTCTCGGAAACCCTCGCCCCTAGGGGGAGAGGGCAGGGTGAGGGGGAAGGCTGACCGCCGACAGGAAAGGAATCTCCGATGCCATTCGACATCGCCATTCGCGGCGCAACCATCTATGACGGCTCGGGGACGCCCGGGTACATCGGCGACCTGGCCATCCAGGGCGACCGGCTCGCCGAGGTCGGGGGCCGGGTGGGTCCGGCGAGACGCGAGATCCGGGCCGACGGGCTCGCGGTGGCGCCGGGCTTCATCGACAGCCACACCCACCTGGACGCCCAGGTCCTCTGGGATCCCTTCCTCACCAGCTCGTGCTTCCACGGCGTCACCAGCGTGATCGTGGGGAACTGCGGCCTCACCCTGGCGCCGTGCAAGCCCGAAGATCGGGAGACGCTGCTCCACACCTTCGTGCGCGTGGAAGGGATGGAGATCAGCGTGCTCCGGAGCGCGGTTGAGTGGAGCTGGACCGACGCGGCCGGGTATCTCGACGCCGTCACGCGGGCCCGAACCGCCCTCAACGTCGGGACGCTGGTCGGCCACTGCGCGCTCAGGCAATACGTGATGGGCGAAGACTCGGTAGAGCGTGCTGCCACCGCCGACGAGATCGCCGCCATGCAGTCGTCCCTGCAAGAGGCGCTGCGCGCCGGAGCCCTCGGCTTTTCCACCAACCAGAACGCCCGTCACTTTCGGGACGACGGAAAGCCGCTGCCAAGCCGGCTGGCCGCGCCTGAAGAGATCAACGCGCTGGGGCAGGTGCTCGCCGGCGAGAAGCGCGGCGTGATCCAGATGAGCTCGGCGCCCGGGGGAGTAGCCAGGATCGACCAGGTCGCGGAGCTCTCGCTGGCGATCGGCCGGCCCGTCATCTGGAACGCGATCCTGCACATCTGGTCCAACCCCGGGCTCTGGCGCGATCAGCTCCTGGCCACCGAGCGCGCGTTCAAGCGCGGAGCGCAGGCCTGGGCCAACACCAACGCGCGGGCGTTCAACAACCGCTTCACACTCAAGGACGCGCAGGAGTTCGACGAGTTTCCGACGTGGAAGTCGCTCATGTTCATGCCCATCGAGGAACGCAAGGAGGCGTTCCGGAACCCCGACACGCGCGCCAAGCTCAGGTGGGAGGCGGTGGAGGACCCGAAACCCGTCATCTTCCACAAGCGGTGGGACCTGGTGTACATCATCAAGCCCGCGCTCCCGAAGAACGCCGGCCTCGCCGGCAAGAGCGTGGCCGACCTGGCCCGAGCTAAGGGGAAGGACGTCCTTGACGCGTTTCTGGACTTGGCGCTGGAGGAGGATCTGGACACGCTCTTCCAGACCGCCCTCACCAACGGCGACCCGGACGCGGTGGCTCAGATCGTCGCGAGCCCGTACACCGTGATCGGGCAGTCCGACGCCGGCGCGCACCTCGCCATCGACGCGGGCTTCGGCTACTGCACAGGGTTGCTCGGCACTTTCGTCCGCGAGAAGAAGGCCATCCCGATGGAGGAAGCGATCAGAAAGCTCACCGGGATGCAGGCGGAGATCTTCGGCGTCCCCGACCGCGGGCGCCTCACGCCGGGACTGGCCGCCGACGTGGTGGTCTTCGATCCGGCCACCGTCGGCCCGCGAGAGCCGGAGCTGGCACACGACCTGCCGGGCGGGGCGGCGAGACTCGTTCAACAGGCCGACGGCATCCGCCTCGTGCTGGTGAACGGCGAGGTGATCCTGGATGGAGGAGCGCTGACCGGCGCGCGCCCGGGGAACGTGATTCGCGGAGGGACCCGCCCTTAGATTCCCTCTCCCCTCCGGGGAGAGGGTCAGGGTGAGGGGAACGGTGATGCCGGATCAGAGTTTAACGCTGCGAACGAGTGCCAAGCGCCTCCGGCGCGAGCAGACCGATGCCGAGCGCAAACTATGGATACGCCTGCGCGCCAGGCAAGTGAGCGGTGCGAAGTTTCGGCGCCAGCACCCTAGGTTCTGGGACAATGAGGTGCTGGCTGATCCTGATGCAGTACTGCAACAGATTGCTGCCGCAGTGAGTCACCCTCACCCAGACCCTCTCCCTCAAGGGAGAGGGGGAAATCTTGAAACGGAGGCATGATGGCTCAGCGCGGGTCTTTCATCATCGGCGTCGATACGGGGGGCACCTTCACCGATATCGTGGTGCTTACCGACGCGGGGGAGGTCGTCATGAGCAAGTCGCCGACCACCCCCCGGGATTTCTCCCTCGGCGTGCTCGCCGCCATCGGCGAGGCCGGGCGGCAGATGGGCCTCGGCGCCCGGGACCTCCTCTCCCGGACGGCCATGGTCAAGCACGGGAGCACCGTGGCCACCAACGCCCTCATCACCCGGAACGGCGTCAAGGTCGGCCTCATCACGACGAAGGGCTTCGAGGACACCACCCTCATCATGCGGGCCATCGGACGGGTGGACGGGCTTCCCGAGGAGGAGGTCCGCCACACGATGTTCGTCACGAAGCCCGAGCCGCTCGTCCCCAGGGAGCGAATCCGCGGGGTCAAGGAGCGCGTGGACTATCAAGGCCAGGTCCTGGTCCCCCTCGATCTGGAGGGGGCCACGCAGGCGGTGCGCGAGCTGGTGGAGGAGGAGCAGGTCGAGGCGGTGGCGGTGAGCCTGCTGCACGCGTGGTCGAACCCGGTTCACGAGCGGGCGATTCAGGATTTGATCCAGACCCTCTATCCCGACAAACGGATCTTCTGGTGCTTCGGCTCGGACCTCTCCCGGGTGGCCGGCGAATACGCCCGGGCCAACACGGCCATCATGAACAGCTACGTGGGGCCCACGGTCCAGCGCTACCTGGGAAATCTGGAGGTGAAGCTCCGGGAGGACGGGTTTCGGGGTCACCTGCTCATCATGCAGGGGAACGGCGGGGTCGCCCACCGGGAGCAGGTGACCCCCATCGCCAACCTCCAGTCGGGACCTGCCGGCGGGATGATCGCCTCGGCGTACGTGGCCGGGCTCATGGGACACAAGAACGTCATCACCACCGACATGGGGGGGACGAGCTTCGACGTGGGGCTGATCACCGAGGGGTACTGGCGCTACGCCCAGGAGCCCATCTTCGAGCGCTTCCGCATCCTCCAGCCGATCATCGACATCGAGTCGATCGGGGCCGGCGGCGGGACCATCGCGCGGGTCGATCAGCACACCGGCAGGCTCCTGGTGGGCCCCCAGAGCGCGGGGGCCAGCCCGGGGCCGGTCTGCTATGGCCAGGGCGGACAGGAGGTCACCGTCACCGACGCCGACCTGGTGCTGGGGATCATCGACCCGAACTACTTCCTGGGTGGCAGGCAGATCCTCGACAAGGCGAAAGCCCAGGCCGCCATCCAGGAAAAGATCGCCGGCCCCATGCGGATGGACCCGGTGGAGGCCGCGGCCGGGATACACGACATCATCAACAGCAAGATGTCCGACCTCATCCGCCGGCAGGTGGTCCGCACGGGATATTTCCCGGAGGAGTTCGTCCTCTACGCCTTTGGCGGGGCGGGTCCGGTGCACGCCGCCGGCTTCGCCGCCGAGCTGGGAATCGGGAAGATCTACGTCTTCGCCAGCTCTCCGGTCTTCTCCGCCTTCGGCATCGCCGCAGCCGACATCATCCACACCCGCGTGGTGAGCTGCCAGTACCGGCTCCCGGCGGATCCCGCGGCGCTGAATCAGCGGCTCGAGGCGATCGAGGCGGAGCTCGGGCAGGCGATGACCGGCGAGGGGTTCCGCCGGGAAGATGTCGGCTTCCGCCGGTTCTTCACCATGCGGTACCGCCGCCAGACCGCCGGGGTCGAGATCCCGATCCCCTGGGACCGCTTCTCGGCTCCCGAGGTCGCCAGTCTCCAGGAGACGTTCGAGAAGAAGTACGAGGAGCTGTACGGGGTGGGAGCGGGCTACACCAAGGCGGGGATCGAGATCAGCGCCATCCGCGTCGATGCGGTAGGACCCGTGGGAAAGCCCGCGCTCAAGCCGCACGGCGGGACGGGGGGAGACGCGAAGACGGCTGTCAAGGGGTGGCGCCAAGTCTTCTTCACCCGCCCCGAGCGGAAGTTCATCGACACGCCGGTCTACGACTATGACCGCCTGGAGCCCGGGCACGTGGTCCCGGGCCCGGCAATCATCGAGCTGCCGTTTACCACCACGCTTGTGACGCCGGGCTCCCGCGTCACCGTGGACGACTACCGCAACCTGGTCCTGGAGCTCCGGTAACTTCGCCAGACAGGGCGGCCAGGATCGGAACGGGACTATTGCCCCCGGGACGGATGGCGAACAACGTGGAGGGTGAGGCCGGGGATCTGCTCGAAATGAGGATCGGATGCGCACCACCCTGAGCCTTGACGACAAGCTGATCACGGAGCTGATGGCGGTCACGGGAGCCAGGACGAAGACCGGGGCCACCACCTGGCCATCACGGAGTTTCTTCGGAAAAAGAAGATCGAGGGATTGCTTGCCCTTGAGGGCAAAGTCCACCTCGATCTGGATTGGCGCGAGCTGGAAGAGCTGGAGCTGAAGGCCCAGGCGCAGCGTGACCGGCGCCGGCATGGTCATCATCGGTGATACATCCATCTGGATCGAGTACTTCAATTCGGATGTGCCGTCAAGCGGCATCAGGACGGAGGGCTCTCCTGCGCGCCAGGACCAATGAACGGCGAGGGGCCGGAGGATGAGAATGGAACTGGACCCGGTGAAGTACGAGATGTTTCTGCACCGCCTCTGGGCCGTCGGCGAGGAGGGGCGACTCACGCTCCAGCGCGTGACAGCCTCGCCCATCGTCTCCCAGGGCGGGGAGTGCATGAGCTCCTTCTACACTCCCGAGGGGATCATGATCCAGGCCTGCTCTGGGCATCTCCGGTTCGCCGCCGCCACCTCGGATGCGCTCAAGGTCCTGATCGACTGGTACGGTAAATCCCCGGGCTTCCACGACGGAGATCAGCTTTTCTTCAACGATCCCTACGTGGCGGGCTCCCACACCTACGACATGATGGTGATCAAGCCCGTCTTCTACCGGAAGAAGCTGATCGCCTGGACGGCCACCAGCACCCACACGGCGGACACCGGCGGGCTCCTCAGGGGCGCCGCCACCGAGGTTTACCACGAGGGGATCCGCATCCTGGGACTGAAGATCGTGGAGAAGGGCGAGTTCCGCGAAGACGTGTTCAGGACCCTCACCGAGCAGTGCCGGGACCCGCAGTATGTGGGGCTGGACGTGAAGGCGATGATCGCGGGCAATAATGTCTGCGCCGAGCGCTTCCTGGGATTGGTGGAGAAGTTCGGCCTCAAGTTTGTGCAGGCCGCCGGGAAGAAGATCATTCGCGACTCGGAGGCGATGGCCCGGGCCAAGCTCGCCTCCCTCCCGGACGGGCGCTGGGTCTCCCGGATCTATCTCACGTCCCTGGACAGGAAGCAACGCCGGGCGATGCCGCTTCAGGTGGTCTGCACCATGATCAAGGAAAGGGATGAGCTCCACCTGGATTTCTCGGGCACCAGCCCCCAGATGACCAACGACTCCAACTCCACCCTGCCCAGCAGCCTGGCCCATGTGGCCGTCGCCCTGACCAACACGCTCTTCTGGGACGTCCCCTGGGCCGATGGGAAGATGGTGCCCGTGAAAGTCGCGATCCCCGAGGGCACGGTCTTGAACTGCAAGTTTCCCGCAGCCTGCGGCTTCGCGCCTTGGGTAGGCCAGATGCTCGTGGCGTCGGTGGCGGAGAACGTCGGAAAGATGCTCTTCGCGGCCGGCCGCCACGACGATATCAACGCCACCTGGAACAGCATCTGGTATCAAGGGGGACCGGGGTTCGTCTACGCGGGCCACAACCGGGAGGGAATCCCGACGCCGCAGGGGATCTACGACATCCACGGGGGCGGCCTGGGAGCGGCGCCGTATCGGGACGGGGTGGACAGCGGGGGGCACATGAACATCCCCTCGGGCGGGATCAGCGACGTGGAGCGGGTCGAGATGCAGTACCCGCTGATCTACTTCACCCGCAACCACAACACGGACGGCTCCGGCTTCGGGAAGTACCGCGGCGGAGTCGGGAGCTTCCGCATCTCTGTCGTCTACGGCTCGAAGGACTTCTCGGTAAACTACAACCCGTACGGCGGGATCCCCCAGGGAAGCTACGGGCTCTTCGGCGCGTACCCCGCCGGAGTCGGCGGCCTCCGGGCCATCTTCCTCACCTCCCCCGAGCTGGCCGAGCGGATGCGCGCCGGGGATTACCCGACACAGCTCGACGAGATCACCGCGCGGGGGTGGGGACAGCTCTACCTCCCGGAGGGCTCGCCCGAGCGCGTCTCCCTCCCGGAGCTGACGCTGATGGCGGACTACGTGCAGGGCGGCGGCGGCTACGGTGATCCGCTCGACCGGCCGCCCGAACTGGTCGCGCGCGATGTGCGGACGGGCGCCACCTCGGTGGAGATCGCCCGGCGGGTCTACGGCGTCGTCGTGGACGAGAAGAGCTTCGCCTTTGACGTCGCCGCGACGGAGGCTCGCCGCCGGGAGATCCGTGAGCAGCGACTCAAGGAGGGCAAGCGGCTCACCGCCGGGTCGCCCAGGGCCGGGCAGGATCGTCTCTGGAAGCGCCTCCTCAGGATCCACGAGTACCTGGAGATCGCCCGGGACGGCGGCGAGACGATGATCCGCTGCATCCGCTGCGGGTATCTCTTCTGCTCGCCCGACGAAAACTACAAGAAGCACGCGGTGCGGCGGACCGTGGAGCTGGATCGGCTCGCCCTCCGACCGCTGCCGTCGGGTGATCCGTACCTGGGACGCTACCACGAGTACATCTGCCCGGGGTGTGCCACACTCCTCCAGGTGGACGTGTATTGTCCCGCTCTGGGCGGCGAGGAAGATCTCTGGGATATCCGCATCCATCTGGAGAGTGCCTGAAGGAGGGGAAACATCATGGCAGGCGTGGTCGATGCCGACACCCACGTCGCAGAATCGCTCCACATGTGGGAGCTCCTGGACAAAGACATGCACCACCGGAGGCCCGTGCCGGTCTCCGTCCCGACTGACACGTTGTACGGAAAGCGGAATGTCTTCTGGCTGATCGACGGGAACATCTTCCCGAAGCCCGGCGGCAAGGGAGGCTTCCCCCTGATCACGCCGTCGCAGCAGGAGCAGGAGTCGGCGCGGACCGACATGCTGGTCGCCTGCCGTGAGCTGACCGATCCGGAGGCGCGCCTCCGTGACATGGACCGGCTGGGAGTCGAGATTCAGGTCGTCTACCCTACCCTGTTTCTCATCTACGTCACCGACGATGTTGAGCTGGAAATCGCCCTCTGCCGGGCCTATAACCGCTTCATGGCCCAGGCATGCGCGGGGACGCGCGGTCGCGTGCGATGGGTCGTGATCCCACCGCTCCGCTCCGTCGACCAGTCCGTCGAGGAGATGCAGTTCGCCAAGGCGCACGGCGCGGTCGGCGTCTTCTTCCGGGGGATCGAGCGGGACCGCACCCTGGACGACCCGTACTTCTTCCCGATCTACGAAGAGGCCAGCCACCTCAACATGCCCATCTGCGTCCACACCGGAGCCGGATGCCCCGCGTTCACGAACATCTTCAGATTCGAGCGGAGCCACACCTTTGCACCCATCCGGATCCTCCCACCCATCGCGTTCCGTGACATCGTGGCCAACCGGATTCCCGAGCTGTTTCCGAAGATCCGGTTCGGCTTCATCGAGGCGGCGGCGTCGTGGGTCCCGTACGTGCTCCACGCCCTGAAGCGACTGTTCGGCGAGAGCCGCGGGGAGCAAGGGCCCGCTCTGTTCCGGGAAAAGCGGCTCTTCGTCGCGTGTGAAGCGGACGAAGATATCCCGTACCTCGCGCGGTATATCGGCGAGGAGAACTTGCTCATCGGCTCCGACTACGGCCACCACGGCGATCCCTCGAACGAGCCCCAGCTGGTGGCCACTCTGAAAGCCCGCCGGGACCTCCCGGACAAGCTTCTCGAAAAGCTCCTCTCCCGGAATGCTCGAGAGTTCTACGCCCTTCCCGCGTAAGGAGGCATATATGAAGCTTCGCGCCAACGGCATCGAGATCAACTACACGATCGAGGGCGACGGGCCCGTGGTCACGATGAGCCACTCGCTCGCCTGCACCCTCTCCATGTGGGACGGGCAGGCCCGGCGGCTCCGCGAGCGCTACCGGGTCTTGCGGTACGACACGCGCGGGCACGGCCAGACGAGCGTCCCGACCGGCGCCTACAGCCTCGAGCAGCTCGCGGAGGACCTCCACGGGCTCCTCACCGGCCTCGGCATCGCGGAGACACACTTCGTCGGGCTCTCCATGGGCGGAATGATCGGGCAGGTCTTCGCGCTCAAGTACCCCGCCTTCTTCCGGAGCCTGGTCCTCTGCGACACCTCGAGCCGCTACCCGGCGGAGGCGTGGTCGATCTGGGCAGAGCGCATCAAAGCGGTCGAGGCGAAGGGCATGGAGCCCATGGTGGAACCCACGCTCCAGCGCTGGTTCACCGAGCCGTTCCGGCAGCGGCGCCCCGATGTGATCGACCCTGTCCGGGCCATGATCCGGAGTACGCCGCCGCAGGGGTTCATCGGCTGCTGCCACGCCATCCCCAAGATCAACGTCACCGACCGCCTCAAGGAGATCCGCTGCCCGGCGCTGGTGATCGTGGGCGAGGACGATCCCGGTACGCCGGTGGCCATGGCGCGGGAGATCCACGCGGCCCTGCCCTCGGCAGAGCTGGCGATCCTGCGCTCGGCCGCCCACCTCTCCAACCTGGAGCAGCCCGAGGAGTTCAACCGCGTTCTCCTCGGCTTCCTCGACAAAGCGAGCGGCCGGACAACGCTCTGATTCGCGCCTTCGGTCCATGGCTCCGTACATTCAAGCCAAAGGCGTTTTCCTCACCTTCAGGCCGAAGAACAGAGACCCTGTCACGGCCCTTCAGGGCCTCGATCTCGAGGTCCGACGCGGAGAATTCCTGACCCTTGTGGGACCTTCGGGATGCGGTAAAAGCACCTTTCTCAATGTTCTCCTCGGTCTGCTCAGACCGGATGGGGGAGAAATACAGCTGGACGGAAAAAAAATAACCGGCCCCGGATCCGAGAGGGCCATGGTTTTCCAGGAGTTCGGATTACTTCCCTGGAGGACGGTCCTGGCAAACGTCGAGCTGGGCCTGGAGCTCAAAGGCGCGCCGGCTTCCATGCGACACGGGCGGGCGAGAGAGTTGATCAACCTTGTCGGCCTGACGGGCTTTGAACATCACTATCCCCACGAGTTGTCCGGTGGAATGAAGCAGCGGGTGGGACTGGCGAGAGCGCTGGCCACCGACCCCGAGGTGCTCCTCATGGACGAGCCCTTCGCGTCTCTGGATGCGCAGACGCGGGACCTCATGCAGACGGAGCTCCTGCAGATCTGGGATCGCGCCAAGAAGACCGTGATCTTCGTGACCCACTCGATCGAGGAAGCCGCGTACCTGTCGGACCGGGTGGTGGTGATGACGGCCAGGCCGGGACGGACCAAAAAGGTGATCGACATCAAGCTCTTGAGGCCGAGAGACTACGAGATGAGACTCTCGCCGGAATTCAACGACATCAAGGCGACGATCTGGAACTCGCTCAAAGACGAGCTGATCGCCAGGGGCGCGGGCGATGGGCGTTAAGGAAATCTACCAGGAACACCAGAGGCTGATCCTGGGGGTCGCCTCGCTAATCGCCCTGGCGGCACTCTGGGAGTTCACCCTGACCTACGTCATCCCGCTCAACCCCTTCTTTTTTACCAAACCCTCCCTCATCGCGGTCGCCGCAAAAGAGCTACTGCTTGGCGAGCGACTCTGGCGAGACCTGGCGATCAGCAGCCGCGCCTTTCTCTGGGGCTTCAGCGCGGCGATCGTCGTCGGGATTCCCACCGGCGCGGTCATGGGGTGGCGGAAGCGGGTCGAGTACACGCTGGACCCTTTCCTCACGGGCCTCTACGCGAGCCCCCTCGTGGCGCTGGCGCCGCTCGCCATCCTGGTGTTCGGCGTGGGGC
>CAYJUC010000109.1:0-10728 GCA_964372605.1 uncultured bacterium
GCGATGATCCACTTGGAGAAGTAGGCGCCGCCGGGGCACTGGGCGGCGAGGGCCAGGACCTGGGGGGCGTGCCCCGCGTAGCGCTGCTCGAGGGAGACGATGGTCATGGCAGCACCAGCTGCGGCCGCCGGGTGGCAGTAGACACCCTTGATGCCGGGGACGCCGAGCCGATCCAGATCGTTCCAGATCCGGGCGGAGCGGGCGACGGAGTAGAGGAGAGCCGACTCGCAGGCCGGGTAGTCTGCCATGAGCGCGTGAGTGAGGATCGGGTTCTCCCGGTAGTGGACGGTCTTGACCTCGACGAGGAAGGCCAGGTCCTCGGGGCGGCCGTAGTAGCCGGTGAACTCGCCGAAGGGACCTTCCAGCTTCTGGGCGTTGGGATAGACGATCCCTTCCATGACGATCTCGGCGTTCGCCGGGTAGGGGAGGCTCACGACCTGTCCCTTGCAGAGCTCCACGGGCCGGCCGGTGATCCCGCCGATGAAGTCCAGCTCTGAGACCGTCTTTGGAAAGCCCTGGGCGGCGGCGATGAACATGGCGGGATCCACTCCCCAGACCGCGACTACCTCGCAGGGCTCGTTCCGGCTCCAGGCGCGCTCGATGTGAAGAAGAGCATCCTTGCCCGGGGAGAGGTAGAGGCCCACATGGTTTTTGTCCTGGATCATCTGGCGGTAGCACCCCACGTTGATCCAGCCGCCGTCGGGATCGCGGGTGAGAATGGCGTCGGCGGTCCCGATGTAGCGCCCACCGTCGCCGGGCCAGTGGCGAGCGGCGGGGAAGATGTTCACGTCCACCCGGTCTCCGGTCATCTGTTTGGCGTTCACGGGCGCATCCTGGCCGTCCACGAAGACCGGCGGAATCGACACGCCGAATTTCGTCTTGCACCGCCGGATCAGCTCCATCACGGCGAGACCGGTCGGCTCGCCCACGGAAATGGCGAAGCGGTCCACGCTGGAACCGAGCGGGTTCCAGAGCGCCTGGAAGCCGGGCGGGCAGCCCCTGATTGTTTCGAAGAGGAGAGCCGGGGCGTTGATGGTCTGGTGAGCCATATAGGTGATGGCGCCCATCTCCTCGTTCCAGTCCACTTCTTGCGTGATCCGGTGGAGCTGGCCGATCGCTTCGATCCGGGCGATCCACTCCCGAACATCCTTCGGCGCGATCCCCACACTCATTTCTTCCATGCAGTTCCTCCAGTCGAGGGGTTACTGGTTGACGGCGAGGAGCTTCTGCTGCACCTGGTCCATCTCCGCCTTCCAGACCTCGCGCTGCTTGTAGAACTGGATTGCCCCTGAATGGTAGGGGGTGGTCACGCTCGGGTCCACCGCTCTTTCCCGCGTCCAGTCTTTGAAGGAGGGATGGAGCGGGAGGAGCTTGTCGGTGTTCTCCCAGAGGGCCTTGAGGGCCGCCTGGACCACGGTGTCGGGAAGCGCCTTGTGGGTGATCCAGTAGATGTCGAAGGCATAGACGCAAGTGTCCTCGACGATCGTATGGTAGGTTCCGGCCTTCAGCGTAACGAGGGACCAGCCGGGTATGGCCCTTTTGACTCGCTCCTCCCCCTGGGGGGAACAGTCCAGCTTGATATTTCGAACCCCAACGGCGGCGTCAGCCTCCTTGAGCTTGGCGGAGCCGAGCGCGTGCATGGAGACCTCGGCCCGCCCCTGCACCAGGGCGTCGATCCCGTCGTTGACCGCGGGGACCGGCACCACGACGACATCGTTCCACGTCAGCCCCGCGTTGGCGAGCGAGCCGAACAGCGCGAACCAGACCGCTAGATGCGCCGGGTATTCCCCGGTCATCCGCCTCCCCTTGACGTCATAGATGGACTTGATCGGCGAGTCCTTCCTGACGATCGGGCTTCCCAGGAACGGAGAGCCACGCATCACGAGGCGAGCGTTCGGGCTGAAGGGGAAAGGGTTCCGGCCCCCGACCTTCAGCCGCTGTGGCCCCTGGTAGGCCATCCCCGTGTCCACACCGTTGATGATACCGAAGTCCAGCTCGCCGCTGTTGACCAGCGGAAGGTGGGTGCTGGTCCCGGCGTGCGGCTGGACCACCATCTGAAACGGCGCCCCCCCGCTGACGACTTTAGCCACGCCGGCGCCCAGGGCGTAGAAGAGCGTTCCCGGAGGCGGGGTCCCGACAGTGACCGACTTCGGCATCTGAGCCCAGGCGTTCCCCTGGGTCAGGAGAAGCGCCAGCGCCAGGAGGGCGCCTGTTGGGCGCCCCAAGGACGATCGCGTTCGTTTCATCCGGTCCCTCCGCTATGGGTTCAGGGAGAGGAGCTTCTGCTGCGCCTGGTCCATCTCCGGCTTCCAGACCTCGCGCTGCTTGTAGAACTGGATCGCCCCCGGATGGTAGGGGACGGTCACGCTCGGGCCCACGGCGCGCTCGCGCGTCCACTCCTTGAAGGAGGGGTGGAGCGGGAGAAGCTTCTCCATGTTCTCCCAGATCCCCTTGAGGACCGTCTGGACCACGGCGTCGGGGAGGGCCTTGTGGCCGATCAGATAGAGGTCGTAGTAGAAGACGCAAGTGTCCTCGACGATGCCGGTGTAGGCGCCTGCCTTGAGGGTCGTGAGGGCGTAGCCCGGCACTGCTTTTCTGATCCGATCCTCCCCTTGAGGGGAGCAGTCGAGCTGGATGTGCCGGACTCCGACGGCCGCGTCGGCCTCCTTGACTTTGGCGGTGCCGATGGCGTGGAGGGAGACGTCGGCCCGTCCCTGAACCAGGGCGTCCACGCCATCGTTGACCGCGGGGACCGGGACCACTTTGACGTCATCCCAGGTGAGCCCGGCGTTCGCCAGCGATGCGAAGACCCCGAACCAGACCGCGAGATGCGCCGGGTACTCTCCGGTCACACGCTTCCCCTTGACGTCGTAGATGGTCTTGATGGGGGAGTCCTTCTTGACGAGCAGGGACCCGTAGAGCGGCGAGCCGCGCATGATCAGGCGGGTATTGGGCGAATGGGGGAAGGGATTTCGTCCGCCGGCCTTCACCCGCGGCCCCTGGTAGGCGAGCCCCATGTCCACACCGTTGATGACGCCGAACTCCAGCTCCCCGCTGTTGATGAGCGGTAGGAACGTGCTGGTTCCGGAGTGCGGCTGGACCACCGCCTGGATCGGGGTCGCGCCGCTCACGATCTTGGCGAGCGCGCTGGTCTGGGCATAGACGAGCGTGCCGGGAGGGGCGGAAGCAATGGTCACTGAGCGGGGAAGCGGCTGCGCCTGAGCAGGAACCGGCTGGAGCAGGGCCATCGCAACGAAAGCGACCAGCCAGGAGCCGAGCACGAACCCTCGTGTCCGCATCTCTTCCCTCCTTACTCCTCCAGCGCCCAGAGCTTGGGGGGCGTTCCACTCAATCCCAGCCGGGTCCAGTTGGCGGCGACCTTTTCGTAGACGGAACGGCGGAGCTTGGTGCGCTTGGAGAACTGCTTGAGGTAGCGGTGCTCCATGCACGCGTTGATGAGGGCCTTGGAGCCGTAAGGGCGTTCCTCCGGGGGGTTCTGGGTGGGGTCGAGCCAGGTGGACCAAGTCTGGCGGAGGATGTCGATATCCTCGGCGGGGTTGGAGCGGGTGGCCATGGCCCAGAGGACCTGGTTGATGTTGGAGGGGTCCACGTCCTCGTCGACGGCGATGATCCACTTGGTGAAATAGGCGCCGCCGGGGCACTGGGCGGCCAGGGCCAGGACCTGGGGGGCGTGCCCCGCGTAGCGCTGCTCCAGCGAGATCACCGTCATACCGAAGCCACCGCCTGCCGCGGCGGGCGAATAGACGCCCTTGATGCCGGGGACGCCGAGTTTGTCCAGGTCGTTCCAGATCCGGGCCGAGCGCGCGACCGAGAAGAACATGGCCTGCTCGCAGGCCGGATAGTCGGCCATGAGGGCATTGGTGAGGATCGGGTTGTCCCGGTAGTGGACGGCCTTGATCTCCACCAGGAAGGCCAGGTCCTCGGGGCGACCGTAGTAGCCGGTGAACTCGCCGAAGGGCCCTTCCTTCTTCATGGCGTCGGGATAAATGATCCCCTCCATGACGATCTCGGCGTGCGCCGGGTACGGAAGGCTGCCGGCCTCGCCCTTCACCAGCTCCACGGGCTGGCCCAGGATCCCGCCAACGAAGTCCAGCTCGGAGACAGTCTTGGGAAAGGTCTGGGAGGCCGCGATGAACATCGCCGGCTCCACGCCCCACACCGCCACCACCTCGCACGGCTCGTTCCGGCTCCAGTAGCGCTCGATGTGCAGGCGGGCGTCCTTCCCCGGCGAGAGGTACAGGCCCACGTGGTTCCTGTCCTGGACCATTTGCCGGTAGCACCCCACGTTGAGCCAACCGCCGTCGGGGTCGCGCGTGATCGTGGCGTCGGCAGTCCCGATGTACCGCCCGCCGTCCCGCGGCCAGTGGCGGGGAACGGGGAACCGGGTGATGTCCACGTCGTCGCCCCGCATGTGGTGGGCGTTGACCGGGGCGTCCCCGGTGTCCACGAAGACGGGAGCGATAGTCCGGGTCAGCTTGGTCTTGCACCGCTGGATGAGCTCCATGATCCCGATGTCGTGGGGCTCCCCCAGCGAGAGCGCGATTCGAGGCAGGCTCGGGCCCAGCAAGTTCCAGAGCGCGCTGAACTCTGAGGAATAACCCTTGATCTTCTCGAAGAGGAGCGCCGGCGCGCCGACTTCCTGGGCCACCATATAGGTGATGGCGCTCATCTCCTCGTCCCAGTCCACCTCCGTGGTGATCCGCTTGAGGAGCCCGATCCGCTCAACCCGGAGGAGCCACTCCCGGAGGTCCCTGGGGCCGGCGCCCGAAGGGGCGTGTTCTTTACTGACGCCGATCGGCGCCTGGATGATCATCTCTTCCATACCGAACCTCCTCTTATGCGATTCGCTCGACCTCGCGCGGCAGCGCGGGGAAGGGGCTGCCCCTGGGCCGGAGCGAGCTGGAGCGGGGCAGTCGCAGCGATCAGGACGCCGAGGACTGGTCCCGGTATGCGCATCTCGTCCCAGTTACTCCTCCAACGCCCAGAGCTTGGGGGGCGCGCCCGGCAGGCCCAGCGTGGCCCAGTTGGCGGCGACCTTCTCGTAGACCGACCGGCGAAGCTTGGTGCGCTTGGAGAACTGCTTGAGGTAGCGGTGCTCCATGCAGGCGTTGATGAGGGCCTTGGAGCCGTAGGGGCGCTCCTCGGGGGGGTTCTGGGTGGGGTCGAGCCAGGTGGACCAAGTCTGGCGGAGGATGTCGATGTCCTCGACGGGGTTCGAGCGGGTGGCCATGGCCCAGAGGACCTGGTTGATGTTAGAGGGGTCGACGTCGTCATCGACCGCGATGAACCACTTGGCGAAGTAGGCGCCGCCGGGGCACTGGGCGGCCAGGGTCAGGACCTGAGGGGCGTGGCCGGCGTACCGCTGCTCCAGCGAGATGATGGTCATGGCGAAACCGCCGGCCGCCGCGGGGTGGCAGTAGACGCCCTTGATACCGGGAACGCCGAGTTTGTCCAGGTCGCTCCAGATCCGGGCGGAGCGGGCGATGGAATAGAGGAGGCTGCACTCGTTGGCGGGGTAGTCGGCCATGAGGGCATGGGTGAGAATGGGGTCAGTCCGGTAGTGGACGGCCTTGACCTCCACCAGGAAGGCCAGGTCCTCGGGGCGGCCGTAGTAGCCGGTGAACTCGCCGAAGGGACCCTCCTTCTTCATGGCGTTTGGATGGATGACCCCTTCCATGACGATCTCGGCGCGGGCGAGGTAGGGGAGACTTCCCGCCTGCCCTTTGACGAGTTCCACTGGCCGGCCGGTCATGCCGCCGACGAAGTCCAGCTCGGAGACGGTCTTGGGGAAAGTCTGTGAGGCGGCGATGAACGTGGCGGGATCGATCCCCCAGGCGGAGACGACCTCGCACGGCTCGTTCCGGCTCCAGTAGCGTTCGATGTGAAGCCGGGCATCCTTGCCAGGGGAGAGGTAGAGGCCGATGTGGTTTTTGTCCTGGACCATCTGGCGGTAACACCCTACGTTGATCCAGCCTCCGTCGGGGTCGCGGGTGAAGGTGGCGTCGCCGGTGCCGATGTAGAAGCCGCCGTCGCCGGGCCAGTGGCGGGCCGCGGGGAAGATCGTGATGTCCACCTTTCCCTCGCGCATCCCGTGGGCGTTGACCGGGGCGTCCTGGGCGTCCACGAAGACCGGTGGGATCGCCCGGTTGAACTTGGTCTTGCAGCGCAGGATCAGCTCCATCACGGTGAGCCCCGCGGGCTCGCCGATGGACAGGGCGAAACGGTCCACGCTGGAGCCGAGCGAGTTCCAGAGCGCCTGGAACCCGGGCGGGCAGTCCTTGATCCTTTCGAAGAGGAGGGCCGGCGCGTTGATGGTCTGGTGGGCCATGTAGGTGATGGCCCCCATCTCCTCGTTCGGACTTACCTCTTCCTTCACGCGCTGGAGCTGGCCGAGGATTTCCGCCTGCTGGACCCACTCACGCAGATCCCGCGGCGCCGTCCCCTGGCCCGCGACTCGAACGGCTTCGCCGACGGCGACCGGAGCTTGCACGCTCATCTCTTCCATGTTGTGGGCTCCCTCCTCGTAGGGATCGTGTGCTGGCCGAATCTCGGAAAGACAGAAATCTGGGAGGGTTATATCACGCGGCCGGGGGGGTGTCAACGCGATGGGGCCCGTGGCCTTACTCATACTCCTGGACCACCCCTCTGAGCCACAGATTCCGGTCCGTGAGCTCGACTTTTACCACATCCCCCTCGGCCACCCTCATCGGAACCAGCCAGTACGTCACCGCCCTGTAGCGCGTCGGCTGCGGACCCAGGCGGAAATTCCGGCGTTCCCGGGGGGAGGGGTGGTTGCCCCGCGGCCGATGGACAGTTTCGTGGTGGCCAAAGAGGAGCCACTCTCCGGCAGGTACCCGGGAGAAGACGAACCGTCCTCCGGCATCACTCGCTCCCGGGAACACCATCTCTCCTGCGCCGGCGTCGACGAGCGCCTGCTCGAAACGTTCGCTGAGCCGGATGACGTCCGTCGCTGCTCCCAGATAACCGGCTTCGGATTCGCGGGCTCTGGCTTTGACACGCTCAAGGTTGCGCAGAAGCTCCGGGGATCGCGGAACGAGGACCAGCACAGCGCCGGGAAGCGGGATCGCGGACCCTCGGGGGGTTTTGGGTTCCAGAACCACGGAGCCTGTCACCTCTCCGGCCCGCCCCTCGCGTCTGGCGGCGCTGAGCGGTGTCAGGAGGCTCTGGAGGTCTCCGTCAACGGGTCCGGCCCAGGCGAGGGCCAGCGCGAGGACGAGACCGTGGCGCCGGGGGTTGCCGAGCCTCACCCGGCTGAATCCGCTTCGCGGGCGACCACGCTGATCTCGCCGCTTTCTTCCAGGACCGCGAACCGCGCCCTTGCCGGTTCTGCGACCCCGTGTTTTCGCAGTGCCGCCATCAGCTCGTCCAGCGTGATGCGCTCGCGCCGAAGGTTCTCATGAAGAACGCGCCCGTTGTGGATCAGGAGCGTCGGCTGAGGCTCCAGCAGGCGGCGGGCCCGCTTGAACCGGTAAGCGACCTCCACGATCGCGTAATTCAGCGCGAGAATGGTGGCGGCGCCGATGAGTCCACCACCGAGCGAGTTGTCGTTTCCGATCACCGCGTTCTGGACCACGTTGGAAATGATGAGCAGCAGGACCAGGTCGAACGGCGTGAGCTGTCCCACCTGCCGCTTCCCGGTGAACCGGAATGCGAGGAGCAGGAAGAGATAGACGGCGACCGATCGGAGCAGTTTTTCCGCGACGGAAATCTCGGGGATCCAGATGTTCGGCATGACGCCTCCGTCCCTCTCGCAGCGCGTTCCGGCCTACGACAACTCCCCTCGGGAGCCGCGGCGGATAAGGCTCAGGATCTGGTGCCGGTAGTAATAGAGAGGAATGGCCACCGCCGCGACGAGGGCGGAGATCAGGGCCACCTGGAGGTAGTGCCCGGCCGCCGTGCGGCCGCCCTGCGCCGAGAGCACCCAGGTCCCCGGCATCCGGCCGAGGGTGGAGACCAGGGCGAAGACCCAGATTGGCATGGGGCTGATCCCGAAGAGGTAGGCGACGATGTCTTTTGGGAACCCCGGGATCAGATAAATGATGAAAGCCAGGATCGCTCCCTCCGCTTCGACGATGAACCCTAACCGCTCCCATATGTGGTCGGCGATGTACCGGCGCACGAATGCCCCCCCCAGCCACCGGCCGATCCAGAAGGCCGCCATGGTCCCGATCGTGAGGCCAACGGTCGAGTAGATGAATCCCAGCGTCAGCCCGAAGAGGTAGCCGCCCAGAAAGCCGGTGGCCTCGCCGGGGATCGGGGAGATGATGACCTGAAGCGCCTGGATGAAGATGAAGATCACCGGAGCGAGCCACCCCCAGGCGCGGAGCTTCTGTTGGAGGAGCGCAGGGTCTTTGTAGAGACGGAGAAGGTGGTGAAACGTCGCGGAGTCGAGCGTCAGCCGCCAGAGCGCCAGCGCCAGGAGGACGGCGAGCCCCACGCCGATGGTCCAGCGGATCGGTTTCGTCAGCTTCATCCGGGGCGGATGGGTCGGAACGGCGTCGCGAGCGTGGTCCCTCTCATGCCGTGGGCTCGGGAGCCGGGGCGGGGGCGACTTTGCCGCGCCGGCCGAAGAACCGCGCCGAGAGGATCCCCAGCTCGTAGAGGAGGCAGAGGGGCCCGGCCATCAGGAACTGGTTGAAGATATCCGGCGTGGGGGTCAGGACCGCGGCAAGGATGAAGTTGATGAGGATCGCGTATTTTCGATACTTGGAGAGAAGCTGGGGGGTGACGATCCCCATTCGCGCGGCCAGGGTGATGGCCAGCGGCATCTCGAAGACCGCGCCGAAGGCCAGCGCGAATTTCAGGACGAAGTCCACGTAGCTCCCGACCGAGATCACCGGGGTGAGCCCCTGCCGTTCTCCGAAGCCCACCAGAAAGTGGATGGCGAAAGGGACCACCACCCAGAGCGCGAACGCCACGCCGATGGCGAAGAACACGGTCCCGATGATCACGAAGGGGAGGGCGTAGCGACGCTCGGCGGGACGGAGCCCGGGCGAGACGAATGCCCAGATCTGGTAGAGCACCACGGGGAGCGCCAGGAAGAGGCCGGCGATCATGGCCACCTTCATGTTGACCCAGAAGGCCTCAGTCGGGGCCAGGAAGGCCAGCTTGACCGTCAGCGGTCTGGCCAGGAACTTGATAATCCGATCCGAGAAGGCCATGGTCGCCGCGAAGCCGAGACCGATCGCCGCCACGCTCCAGATGATCCGCCGCCGGAGCTCGGTCAGATGGTCGAAGAAAGACATCTTCGTGTCGTCGACGGGCGAGGTCACGTCCCTTTCCTCGTCCTGCATCTTATCCAAGCCTATCGGCAAAGTCTAACCCCAACGGCGCTGCGTGCTGTCGCTCATGCGTTTCTCCGCCGCGCCGCTTCCCGCAAACGCGTCGTCCGCTCCTCGTGGCGGAATATCCTGGCGACCACCACCAGGATGGGGAGCAAATACATGTGCCCGCTCGTCCACATGAGGCCGCCCGCCAGAGCCTGATCGTTGAGCGGAGAGAGGCCGAAAAGGCGCGGCTGGGAAGCGTAATGGGGGTACAGCAGTCGCTCGGGCAGGGCGATCAGGGCGCCCAGCAGGGTGTTCTGGCCGGCGGCGGCGAGGAGGTAGACGATCACGAAACCCGGGCGCATCCGCCCGTGGAGTCGCGGAGCCGGCTCGATGACGGGCCACCAGAAGAGCAGCGCGGTCCCGAAGAAGGTCACGTGCTCCGCGTCGTGGATCACGTGATGCGAGAGCGCCGCCTCATAGGCGGCGGGAAGATGCCAGGCCCAGAGCGTGCCCACGGAGACGATCCAGGCGACCGGCATCTGCGTGAGCGCCCACAGCGCTTTGCGGAAGACCGCGTTCCGGGTGAGGAGCCGGCCGGCGGCGCGGCGGCCCCGCCTGGGCAGCGCCCAGAGGCAGGGCGACAGGGGGTTGCCGAGCAAGAGGAGCGGGGCGGCGACCATCATCAGGAGCAGGTGCTGGATCATGTGCGCCGTGAAGAGCCGGGACGCGAGCTCGTGGATCGGCGACAGGAGCGCCACCGCGAGCGCCATGAGCCCGGTCAGGTAAGCGAGCAACCGCCACCACGCCGCGCCGCGCCGGCGCACGGCGTTGCGAAGGCGCCACCACCCGAGCGTGTACGCGCTTCCCAGCGCCGCGACGACCAGGAGGACCTCGGGCCTCCAGCTCCAGTCCGTGAGAAGCGCCGTTAGAGCCGGATCATCCATCCCTCGTGGCGCTCCTAGCTCTGCTCCAACGAATTGCACCTAACCGAAAGGGCTGGGAGGGTGTCGGGGAATTCATGGCGAGACGCTGCTCGGGCGCGGGCTTCGCCCGCGCAACCCCCTGGGGGGGCTTCCGGGGGGGCCGCCGAGGCCCCGCCCGGAGCTTCTACTCGGTTCTGGCTTCACCTTCGAGATAGTCGGTCGCCCGCGTGAACCAGGTGGCGCGGTTCCACGCCGCCGCTCCGTAGGCGTGGACGGACTGGCGCCCGTCGTTCCGAACCGCGTGGGGGACGCCGGGCGGGATCCGGACCACCGACTCGGCCTCGGCGATGACCGTCTGGTCGCCGATCCTGACCGTGAGGGAGCCCTCCCTCACCAGCAAGGCCTCCTCGGTGGGATGGGTGTGCAGCGGGATCGAGGCCCCGGTGTCCATCAACAGCTCGCTCAGGAAGAACGACGTGACGCCGTGCTCGGTG
>CAYJUC010000110.1:0-10709 GCA_964372605.1 uncultured bacterium
CACGGGGGCGAGCTGGAAGTCGCTGGTGCCGTCCCGGTGTTCCACCGTCCGGTGGTGTTTGAAAAACGAGACGTCGTTCGCCGTGCATTCGATGCGCAGGAGGAGCCCGAACTTGTCGTAGAGCTTGATGGCCACCGGGCCCATGTGGTGCTTGATGCACGTGCCCTGGATGCGGGTCTCGAATCGGTTGCCGATCTCTCCCGTGTAGGCGTCGGTCAGCTTGCGCCCCAGAAAGGTCGCCACGTGCTCGGCCTTCAGGGCATGGATGGCGGTGCGGCTGAGGACGTCGTAGAGCGGTTGCAGCTCGGCTTGCTGATGAAAAACACTGTCGAGGGCGTACTCCACTTGCATGAAGCTCCAGTGATAGCCCGCCCGAAAGTGGCGCAGGACCGGGCAGTACTGCCGGGCGAACCGGTCCAACAGGCGGTGCAGCCGGCGGACGGAGAAGCCATCGGCGAGGGCTTGGGCGCGGGCCCAGTCGGCGATGTCCAGGAAGGCATTGTCGCGCAGGGTGTAGGCGATGCCCGCCTTGCGGAGTTGGCGGGCCAAGGCGTTATGCCCGTTGAAGTAGACCTGCAGCCGGAACGGGGCCCAGGTGGGGACGCGGAGGGAGCAGAGGCCGAGCTCCGGATCGATGAAGTAAAAGTAGTAGTGCAGGCACTTGCCTTGGGTAGGCTTGAGGAAGGTGCGGCCCAGGACCTTGTCGTGCCACGGCCTGAAGGACGGGCACGGTTCCATGGCCGAGAAGATGTGCACGAGGCCGGGCTGATCCCCCCGCTCAGCGACGATGGCCTTGAGGCGTTTCTCCTTGCGGAAGTCATCCGTGCGCGGAATGAACTCAATCTTCAGCCCGTGCTCCTGCGCCACCTGCTCGGCGTGGTCCCGGATCTCGTCGCGCAGCGGTTCGGCCCAGCGCGGATAGTCGAAGAGCCGAGTGCCCCGCGCGGTGAGATAGCCGGCCAGCGCCCCGGCGTGACAGATATCCGGCAGCGTACCGGTGATCACCACGCGGTCGAAGCAGGACAAGGTGCCGCGGATCTCGTGGGCGTGCTGTTCGATAAAGGTTGGCATGCTGGGATTATCTCACTGGATCCCCTCGCCTCGCGCGAGGCTCGTAAGGGACTAACCCGGCGTAGCTGGCCCTGTTTGGTTCCGGCTACGCCGGGTTAGGAAACCACATCAATGCTTGAGCAGCTCTGGAGTCGCCTGCTTTCTGCCCTCGAGAAGCGCGTCCCTTCCACGGCGCTGGACACGTGGATCCGCTCTGGCCGCCTCCTGGCGGCGGACGGAGACCACCTCCGGATCGCTGTCCCCAACAAATTCTCCAAGGACTGGGTTGCCGAACACCTGTTGGACGCTCTCCACGCGGCGGCGAGAGAGTGCCTCGGCGGAAATCCGCAGGTCTCCATCGTTGTCGAGCCATATCAGGAGTCCGCCCCAGAGCCCCGCGATCGCACCGTGGCAGCGCGCTCCTACAGCCCCTCCTCCGCCGGGCTCACCCCGCGGTACACGTTCGAGAGCTTTGTCGTAGGGTCCGGAAACCAGTTCGCCCGGGCCGCCAGCCTCGCTGTGGCCGAGCAGCCGGGTAAAGCGTACAATCCGCTCTTCATCTACGGGGGAGTCGGGCTGGGGAAAACCCACCTGCTCCATGCCATCGGCCATGAGGCCTCAAGCTTATTCCCCGGCCTCACCTCTCTCTATCTTTCTTCAGAGCGCTTCACCAACGATCTCATCAACTCGATCCGCTACGACCGCACGGTTGAGTTTCGGGCCAAATACCGGAACATCGACCTGCTCCTGATCGACGACATCCAGTTCATCTCTGGAAAAGAGCGGACGCAGGAGGAGTTCTTCCACACCTTCAACGACCTCTACGATTCCCGGAAACAGATCGTCTTGTCCAGCGACAGCTCGCCCAAGGAAATACCCGAGCTTGAAGAGCGCCTGCGCTCCCGGTTTGAATGGGGCCTCATCGCCGATATTCAACCGCCGGACTTTGAGACTCGCGTGGCGATCCTCAAAAAGAAAGCCGAGCTCGAACGCGTCCGCCTCCCCGACGAGGTCGCGTATCTCATCGGCAGCCGCGTGAAGTCCAACATCCGGGAACTCGAGGGGTCCCTGACCCGCATCATCGCCTTTTGCGGGCTCACCGGCCGCGAGCTTACCGTCGACCTGGCGCAGGAGGTACTGATAGACCTCTGGGGACAGGAGGGAAAGGTCATCACCTTCGAGCAGATCCTGCGTTCGGTCTCTGAATTCTTCGGCGTGAATCTTTCAGATCTCAAGGCTCGCTCTCGAACGCGTGCGGTGGCATTCCCACGACAGGTCGCTATGTTTCTCTCGCGGCAGCTCACCCACGCATCGCTGGCCGAGATCGGACAGGCCTTCGGGGGGAAGGATCACACGACGGTTCTCCACGCAGTGAACAAAATCCAGGCCGTGCTTCAAGAAGATCCAAAGCTCCGCAAGACCATCGAGACTCTTGTCCACAGCATTACGCAATGATCCACACGCCACCCACCTCTATCCCCAACACCATTCACCACTAACCGCATGTCTTTCCCCTTCAATTCCGCCATGCTCGTTCCCAGTCACAAAATGCACCATACCGATTACGACGAACTCTCCTAGTTATTCTAAGAGGTTATTTAATGAATATTCACCTTGACCGCGATGTGCTTTTAAAAGGGCTCCAGCTTGTCCAGAACATCGTCGAGCCCCGGCAGACGCTTCCGATCCTTGCCAACGTTCTACTAGAAGCCGAAGGTGAAACGCTACGCATAACCGCTACCGACCTGGAGGTCGGGGCTCGAGTGGGAATTCCCGCGCGTGTCGTAACCCCCGGGGCGATAACGCTTTCGGCGCGAAAAATTTTGGAGATCGTGAAGGAGCTTCCCCCTTCGCCGGTGGAGATAAAGGTCCAGGAAAATTCGTGGGTCGCGCTGCGGTGCGCTGGTGTGGGGTACAAGCTGGTCGGTCTCCCTTCAGCGGATTTTCCCGCGGTACAGGCATCCGACTCGGCGAGCTGGGTGAACATTGACGCGCGCGAGTTGAAAGAGATGCTTGACGAAACGAGTTTTGCGATTTCCCACGATGAGAGCCGATACGCGTTGAATGGGGTGTTCTTTTCCTTTCAGCAGGGGGAGGTTCGGCTGGTGGCGACGGATGGGCATCGCCTGGCGCTCGCGCGGAGGCCGCTGGACGGCGGGCAGGGCTGGAGCGGAATCGTTCCGAGAAAAGCCGTCCATGAGATCGCGCGAACCCTTGGGGCCAGGGAGAGTGTTCAGGTAACCCTTTCGGGAAGTCAATTTGCGCTCAAAATGCCCAACTTCCTCCTGACCTCACGGCTGATCGAGGGGCAGTTTCCGAACTATGAACAGGTGCTTCCGAAGGGTCATCCGACGCAGATGACCCTCCCCAAAGAGGCCATTGTGGCGGCGCTCCGTCGGGTTTCTGTGCTTTCGGAGGAGCGCACCAAGCCCGTAAAAATTTGCCTTTCCCCCGGCTCGTTAAAGTTCACCGCGTACAATCCGGAACTGGGCGAGGCAGAGGAGACCGTACCGGTCGACTATTCGGGAGCGGAGGTCGTGATCGGCTTCAATTCCAGGTATCTCCTTGATGCCCTGACACCCATCGAGGGCGACCAGGTGGTGATGGAGGTCAAGGATGGGACGAGTCCCGGGGTGCTCAGAAATGTGGAGGGGAACGATTACGTCTGTGTTATAATGCCTATGAGGATTTAGCCAGCGATGGGGGCAGGATAGGGTGCACGGCCAATGGATTCAACCATTCGGATTCTGTGATTACCGAGCCCTCTCCTCCACCCCGGTTTCGCGCTTTGGTCTCCTCCCCGGGCCGGCTGCCCGGGCGCATCCTCTAGCGATTCTGGCAGTCCTCCCCAGGGGCCGTTCCCGCGCACTCTCCGGCTCTGGTAGATTCCCTGCTGAGGGGTGGTGTCTGCCGTCGCCTGGGAGGGAGGCTCCCCCGGGTAGACTTGTCAGGGGCGCGAGGTGAACCGCATGGCCGCAGAAACCTATACGGCGAGTGACATCAAGGTTCTGGAAGGGCTTGAGGCGGTCCGCAAGCGCCCGGCCATGTATATTGGCGATACCGCCGCTTACGGGCTGCACCACCTGGTCTACGAGGCGGTGGACAACTCGGTGGACGAGGCGCTCGCGGAGTACTGTGATCACGTCAAGGTGGTGCTTCACTCGGACGGCTCCTGCTCGGTGGGCGATAACGGCCGGGGAATCCCGGTGGATATCCACAAGGAGACCGGGAGGCCGGCAGCCGAGGTCGTGCTTACCACGCTCCACGCCGGGGGGAAGTTCGAGCACTCCGCCTACAAGGTTTCGGGAGGGCTCCATGGCGTGGGGGTCTCGGTGGTGAACGCGCTCAGCGAGTGGCTGGAGCTGGAGATCCGGCGTGACGGGCGGGTCTACACGCAACGCTACGAGCGGGGGGCGCCGCAGGGCGACCTGGCAGCCGGGGAGAAGACCGCGAAGCACGGCACGATCATCCGGTTCAAGCCAGACCCGGGGATCTTCGAGGAGACCACCTTCTCCTTCGACACCCTCTCCAACCGGCTCCGGGAACTCGCCTTCCTCAATCGGGGCCTGAAGATCGCCATCGAGGACGAGCGCGACGCGCGCAAGCACCTCTTCCACTACAACGGCGGGATCATCGAGTTCGTCAAACACATCAACCAGAACAAAACTCCCATCCACCCCAAGGTGCTCTTCTTCGAGGGCTCCAAGGGCGACATCCAGGTGGAAGTCGCCCTCCAGTACAATGACGGTTACCAGGAGATTCTCTTCAACTTTGCCAACAACATCAACACGCGCGAGGGAGGGACCCACCTCACAGGGTTCCGGGCGGCGCTCACCAGCACCATCAGCGGCTACGCCCAGGCCAATGGGTACCTGAAGTCGTTCAAGGGCGGCGTGAGCGGCGACGATGTTCGCGAAGGGCTCACGGCGGTAGTGTCGGTCCGCCTTCCCGACCCGCAGTTCGAGGGGCAAACGAAGGCAAAGCTTGGCAACAGCGACGTCAAGGGCCTGGTTCAGCAGATCGTCAACGACAAGCTGGCGGAGGCTTTTGAAGAAGATCCGAGCACAGCCCGGAAGATCACCGAGAAGTGCGTGCGCGCAGCCCAGGCGCGCGAAGCCGCCCGGAAGGCGCGCGAGCTCACGCGCAAAGGTGGACGGGATGACGACGGCCTTTCCGCCAAGCTTGCGGACTGTTCCGAGCGGGACCCGCAGTTCCGGGAGATCTTCCTGGTGGAGGGAGATTCCGCCGGCGGCTCGGCCAAGCAGGGGCGCGACCGGCGCATCCAGGCCGTGCTCCCGTTGAGAGGCAAGATCATCAACGCCGAGAAGGCGCGCTATGACAAGGTGCTTTCCCATCAAGAAATCCGGCTGCTCATCTCCGCCCTGGGGACGGGCATCGGCCCGGAGGAATTCGAGGTCGGGAAGCTCCGCTATCAGAAGGTCGTCCTGATGACGGATGCCGACGTGGACGGCGCCCACATCCGGACCCTGCTTCTGACCTTCTTCTTCCGGCATATGGTGCCGGTGATCGAGCAGGGGAGTCTCTACATCGCCCAGCCGCCCCTGTTCAAGGTGAAGAAGGGGAAGGCCGAGAAGTACCTGATGAGCGAACGGGAAATGGAGGAGTTCCTCCTCAGCAACTGGGTCGAGAGCGCAAGCCTGAAGGTGCCAGGAAAGTCGGCTCCACTCCGTGAGGAGACCCTTCTCGAAGCGCTCAAACGGACGCTAGAGTTCAAGCATTTATTTCAGAAGTTCGTGAAGCGTGGCCTTCCCTATCAGGTAATCGACGGCCTGTTGAGGAGAAAGTTCAAGGTAACGAAGCGGGTCGGAACCGAAGAAATCGGGGCGGCGCTCCAGGCGGTGGTTGCGGAGCTCGGGCTGACGGATTGTCACGTTCAGATCCGCGATGGGGATAACGGTGAGGGAGCAAGCGTCGAGATTTCGGGGGACCTGCCGGCGCAGATCAGCATCGAGACCCTCCGCTCCCCGGATTACCAGGCCCTGTATGAGCTTCATGAGAAGATTCCGCCGTTGTACAAAGGCCCCTGCCTCGTGGTTGACGGAAGCGGGAAGGAGGCCTCGGCCAGGACGCCCGCCGAGCTGGTGAAAGTGGTTTTCGAGTTCGCCAAGGAGGGTGTCTCGATCCAACGGTATAAAGGGCTCGGCGAGATGAACCCGGAGCAACTCTGGGAAACGACCATGAATCCGGAAACCCGAACCCTTCTCAAGGTCACCATGGAGGACGCGGTCGCCGCCGACCAGATGTTCACGATGCTGATGGGTGACGCCGTGGAGCCACGGCGCGAGTTCATCGAAAAGTACGCGCTCGATGCCGTCAACATCGACGTCTAGCCGGATGCGGGTAAACATGGTGACCGCCTGCCAGACCGTACCGCCGGACCACAGCGCACCCGCGCGCGGGCTTGGCCTGCGCAAGTAGCCAGCCTTCATGCCAGAGCGTCAGATCCCGGTTCCGATCGAGGAGGAGATGCGGAAGTCCTATCTGGACTACGCCATGTCTGTCATCGTGGGCCGGGCGCTGCCCGACATCCGGGACGGGCTCAAGCCGGTGCACCGGCGCGTGCTGTACGCCATGTCGGAGCTCGGCCTGCCCTGGAACCGTCCCTACAAGAAGAGCGCGCGTGTCGTTGGCGAGGTGCTCGGAAAGTACCACCCGCACGGGGACGCGCCGGTCTACGAGGCGCTGGTCCGCATGGTGCAGGAGTTCTCGCTGCGATATCCGCTGGTGGACGGACAGGGAAACTACGGCTCCATCGATGGCGACCCGCCGGCGGCGATGCGCTATACCGAGGTGCGTCTGGCGAAGATTGCCCACGAGCTCCTGGCGGATATCGACAAAGAGACGGTGGGGTTTGTCCCCAACTTCGACGAGTCGCTGCGGGAGCCGCTGGTCCTTCCCACCAAGCTCCCCAACCTCCTCGTCAACGGCTCCGCGGGGATCGCGGTCGGGATGGCCACCAACATTCCCCCGCACAACCTTTCCGAGGTCGTTGACGGCCTCGTCATGCTGATCGACAACCCCGCGACTACCCTGGCGGACCTGATGCAGGTCGTCGAGGGGCCGGATTTCCCCACCCGCGGGTACATCTACGGTACGGGAGGGATCCGGGACGCCTACACCACCGGGCGCGGCATCATCACCATGCGGGCCAAGGCGCACGCCGAAAAAATGCGGGGCGGCCGCGAGGCGATCATCATCACGGAGCTGCCGTACCAGGTGAACAAGGCGAGCCTGATCGAGAAAATCGGCGAGTTGATTCACGACAAGAAGATCGAGGGGATCGCGGAGCGGCGGGACGAGTCGAGCCGCGAGGGGATCCGCATCGTGCTGGAGTTGTTGCGCGGCGAGATTCCCCAGATCGTCATGAATCAGCTCTACAAGCACACCCAGATGCAGTCCACGTTCGGCGTGATCATGCTGGCGCTCGTGGACGGGCGGCCCCAGATCGTGAACCTGCGGGAGATGCTGGAGGCGTTCATCCGCTTTCGCCGGGAGGTCGTCACCCGCCGGACGCAGCATGATCTGGCCCGGGCGGAGGAGCGGGCGCACATCCTCGAAGGCCTGCGGAAGGCCGTCGAGCAGCTCGACCTTGCCATTCGCCTGATCCGGGGCGCGGAGAGCCCGGAGGCGGCGAGGGCAGCCCTGATGGGCCGGCTGGACCTCACGGAGACGCAGGCGAAGGCGATCCTGGACATGCGGCTCCAGCGGCTGACCCGGCTGGAGCGCGACAAGATCGTGGCGGAGCACGAGCAAACCCTGGTCCTCATCACCGACCTCAAGGGGATCCTGGCCTCGGAGACGCGCCTCATGGGGATCATCAAGGACGAGCTCCTAGCCCTGAAGGATGAGTACGGAGACGAGCGCCGCACCGAGATCCTGACCGAGACCACGGAGCTGACCATCGAGGATCTTCTCGCCGACGAGGAGATGGTGGTGACCATCACCCGCTCCGGGTACATCAAGCGGACCCATGTGGATGCCTACCGGGCCCAGCGGCGCGGCGGCAAGGGCGTGACCGGGATGGAGACGAAGGAAGAGGACATCGTCGAAGACCTCTTCGTCGCCTCCACTCATTCGTACCTCCTCTTCTTCACCAACCGGGGGAAAGTCCACTGGCTCAAAGTCCACGAAATCCCCGAGGGGGGGCGGCAGGCGAAGGGGAAAGCCATGGTGAACCTTCTGGCTCTGGCGGAGGGGGAGGCCGTGGCCGCCTGCGTGCCTGTTCGCGACTTCGCGTCTGGGGGCTTCATCCTCTTCGCCACCAAGCAGGGGAAAGTGAAGAAGACGGAGCTGGAGGCGTATTCCCATCCCCGGGCCGGAGGGATCCAGGCCATCGCCCTGGAAGACGGCGACGAGGTTATGGTCGCCCGGCGCACCGATGGTCAGCGCGAGGTGGTCCTCGCTACCAAGCTGGGGATGATCATCCGCTTTTCGGAGGACGAGGCGCGGCCCATGGGGCGGGTCGCCGCCGGCGTGAGGGGGATCGACGTGGAGGAAGGCGATCAGGTGATCGCCGCCGATGTGGTGCAGGAGGGCGCCGCTATTCTCACCGTGACCGAGCGCGGCTACGGGAAGCGGACGCCGCTCCCGGAGTACCGGCTCCAGGGACGCGCGGGGAAGGGGATCATCGACATCAAGACCGGCGGCCGGAACGGCAACGTGGTGGCGGTGGTCCAGGTCCGAGCGGGTGACGACATCCTGGTGGTCACGACCAAGGGAATGATTATCCGGATGCATGCCCCCGATGTGTCGTCCCAGGGCCGGAACACGTGGGGCGTGCGCGTGATCGACCTGGACCCCGACGATCAGGTGGGGAGCGTGGCGCGGGTCGAGGCCGAGCAGGCGGAGCAGGCCGACTCCGAGTCATAGCGCGCCCCGGGGCGGGGTTTGACAGCGGCCGCTCCGGCGGCCTATTTTTTTACCCCTATGCTGGACGTCAGATACATTCGGGAACATCCTGACGAGGTCGCCCGGGCGCTCGAAACCCGGGGTGGGGCGGAGTCCGTCCAGCGGCTCCTGGCGCTGGACGCCGAGCGGCGGCGCCGCGTGACGGCCGTCGAAGCCCTCAAGGCGGAGCGCAACAAGGTCACTGGGCAGATCGCCCAGGCCAAGCGTCGCGGTGAGAGCCCGACCGAGGAGATGGCCCGGATGCGGAAGCTCGGCGACGAGATCAAGGAGCTGGACGCGGCGGTCGGCGAGGTCGAGAAGCAGGCGGAGGCGCTCCTCCTTCAGCTCCCGAATCTCCCGCATCCGAGCGTGCCGGTGGGCCGGGCGGAGGACAACCAGGAGGTGCGGCGCTGGGGCACGCCGCGGCAGTTCCCCTTCGACCCCAAGCCGCACTGGGAGGTCGGCGAGCGGCTGGGGATTCTGGACTTCGAGCGCGCGGCGAAGCTGGCCAAGTCCCGCTTCGCGGTGCTCTGGGGGGCGGGGGCGCGGCTCGAGCGGGCGCTGACGCAGTTCATGCTCGATCTCCACACGCGGGAGCACGGCTACCGGGAGGTCTGGGTGCCGCATCTGGTCAACGCCGAGACGATGCAGGGCGTGGGCCAGCTGCCGAAGTTCGAGGACCAGCTCTTCCGGACGCTGGAGCCGGAGGGCGGACGCTCGCTCTACTTGATCCCGACGGCCGAGGTGCCGGTCACCGCGCTGCACGGCGGCGAGATCCTGAGAGAGCAGGAGCTGCCCAAGCGCTATGTGGCGTTCACGCCGTGCTACCGCCGGGAGGCGGGCGCGGCGGGACAGGACACGCGGGGGATGATCCGCCAGCACCAGTTCGACAAGGTGGAGCTGGTGAAGGTGACGACGCCCGCCACGTCCTACGACGAGCTCGAGTCCATGGTCAGGAACGCGGAGGAGGTGCTGAAGCGGCTCGAGCTGCCCTACCGGGTGGTGCTCCTCGCCACCGGCGACACGGGGTTCGCGTCGGCCAAGACCTACGATCTTGAGGTGTGGCTCCCGGGGCAGGGGAAGTACCGCGAGATCTCCTCCTGCTCCAACTGCGAGGCGTTTCAGGCCCGCCGGGCTGAGATCCGTTACCGGCCGGCGTCGGGCGGCAAGGCGGAGTTTGCCCACACGCTCAACGGCTCCGGCCTCGCGGTGGGCCGGACCCTGATCGCCGTGCTGGAGAACTGTCAGGAGGCCGATGGGAGCGTCACGATCCCCCCGGCCCTGCGCCCGTACATGGACGGCCTGGAGCAGATCGCGCCCGGTTCCTAGACGCCGGAGGGGTGGCCGAGCGGTTGAAGGCGCCGGTCTTGAAAACCGGAATCCCGCAAGGGATCGGGGGTTCGAATCCCTCCCCCTCCGCCAAGAATTCGGAGGGGGCCTCGGCGGCCCCCTCCGAGGCCTCCCCCATGACGCGCTTGGCCGATTGGTCGGGATGCTTTATAGTGAAAAGACTTGGCGCTAGGGAGAGGTGGCCGAGTTGGCCGAAGGCAGCCGCCTGCTAAGCGGTTACAGGGTTAAAAGCTCTGTCCAGGGTTCGAATCCCTGCCTCTCCGCCAAAATTCAAGCGTTTGCGGCTCCCCGCGACCGGTTGAGCGCCCATAGCTCAGTTGGATAGAGCGTCGGACTACGAATCCGAAGGCCAGAGGTTCGAATCCTCTTGGGCGCACCAGGAATAAGCGGTGTGCTAGCAT
>CAYJUC010000111.1:0-10663 GCA_964372605.1 uncultured bacterium
TCCACTCGGTGAAGCGCACCTCAGAGACCAGTTTCGGCTCGACCCAGTGGTGGCCGCGCCCGGTCGGGCCTCCGGCGTCGAAAGGCGAGGTCGGCCGGCTGAAACGTTGAAGCGCCTCCCAGAGGTTCTTCAGCCGTGCTTGATCGAATCCGGTGCCGACCTTGGAGACGTAGACGAGTCGCGGCCCCTCGTAGAGCCCCAGGTGGAGGGCGCCGAAGTAGCCGCGCGACCCCTGGGGATCGGTGTACCCGCCGATCACGAACTCCTGGCGCCGCTGGCATTTGATCTTGACCCACTCCCGCGAGCGGCCGCCCGCATAGACGCTCCCCACCTTCTTCGCCACGATCCCCTCGATGCGTTGCTCCGACGCTGCCTCGAAGAACGCCACGCCGTGCTCCAGAATGTGATCGCCATAGTGGACAATGCCGAGCGGCGGGAGGAGGAGCTTCAGGCACTCCTTCCGCTCGAGCAGCGGTAGACGGCGTAGATCGTAGCCGTCCAGCGCCAGGCAGTCGAAGAAAATGCCCGTCACCGGCACCGTCGCCATGGCGCGCTGGATGTCGAGCGGGTTCGTGAGCCCCATCCGGGCCTGGAGGCGCTGGAAGCTCGGCTTGCCGCTCTCGTCCAGGGCGACGATCTCGCCGTCGATGAGGAAGCGCTCCACCGGCAGCGCCCGGAGGGCCGAGACCAGCTCCGGGTAGCGCCCGGTGATCACCTGTCCGCTCCGGCCGTACAACTCCACCCCCTTGCCCTGGCGGAAGGCCAGCAGCCGGACGCCGTCGTATTTGATTTCGAAGAGCCACTCCCTGCCGGAGAACGGGCGCTCGGCCGGCGTGGCGAGCATGAACGGCTGAGCGCGCGGAGCCCAGTCGGCCTGCGGCGCCTTCAATTTCTCCAGCCGGGCCCGAAGGGCGGCCAGCTTTCCCGGCAGGTCGCGGATCTCTTCCACGGTCAGCCCGGAGATGACCGACCGGGGGTAGCGGTCCGTCAGCTCCTCGGCGACGACGGCGGCGTCCGCCTTCTTGAGGAGGAGCCACTCCTTTTCCTTCTTCGCCATCCGGGCCAGCGTCCACCGGCCGCGCATCTTGAAGCCGAAGAACTCGACTTCGAGCTTTCCCTTCGCGAGCTGCTCCAGGGGATCGCCCTCCTTGACCGGCCGGTACCAGCCGCGATCCCAGACGATGACCGCGCCGGCGCCGTAGTTGTCCCGCGGGATCGTCCCTTCGAAATCTGCGTACTCGATCGGGTGGTCCTCGACGTGAACCGCCAGGCGCTTCTCCTCCGGCCGGACCGACGGGCCCTTGGGGACGGCCCAGCTCTTCAGCACTCCGTCCATCTCCAGTCGCAGGTCGTAGTGGAGCCGCCGGGCCGCGTGTTTCTGGACCACGAAGAGAGGGCTGCCGGCCGGGCGCCGGCCGCCGAACGGCTCCGGTGTCCGCTCCGGGTCGCGCTTCTTGCGATACGCGTCCAGTGAGGATCGCGAAGGTTCCATCGCGCTTTGAATCATAAGAGCTTTCGTGATATCGTGCAAACCGCACCGAGCGAAGGTCAGGAGGCGCGCGATGGGCGCGAAAAACGGGCGTCGAATCCTCGTCGGCACGAGCGGTGGGCTCTATGAGCTTTGCGGGGATGAATGCGTCCAGATTCAGGAGCTGGCCGGTCGCGAGATCACGGCCCTCGCCAGGGAGGAGCGCGCGCGGTGGGCGATCGTCGATGGCCGGCAGCTCTGGCGCGCCCGCCGTGATGGCGCGTGGCAGGAGGTGGCGAAAGTCGAGGGACGGCGCCTCACGTGCATGGTGCCGGCAACGGCAGGGCTCTACGTGGGAACCGAGTCGGCTCATCTCCTCCGTCTCGCCGACGGCGCGTTCGTGCCGGTCCAGTCGTTCGACGCGGCGGACGGGCGGGACGAGTGGTACACGCCGTGGGGAGACCCGGCCGATGTCCGGTCCATCGCGGTGGACCGGGCCGGTGCGATCTACGTCAATGTCCATGTGGGCGGCGTCGTCCGCTCAGAAGACGGCGGCCGTTCCTGGAAGCCCACCCTGGACATCGAGACCGACGTTCACCAGGTCGTCGCCCATCCGACGCGCGCGGGGTTCGTGCTGGTCGCCGCGGCGGTCGGGTTCGGAGTGAGCCGCGACGGCGGCGATTCCTGGAGCTTCCAAACCGAGGGGCTCCACGCCACGTATCTCCGAGCGGTGGCTATCGCCGGCAACACGGCGCTGGTGACCGCGTCGACCGGACCCGGCAGCCGCCGGAACGCGATCTACCGGAAAGCGCTCGATCGGGACGAGCCCTTCGAGCGATGCCGCGAGGGCCTGCCAGAATGGTTCGGGGAGAACATCGACACGGACTGCCTGGCCGCCTCGGGGTCCGCCGTGGCCTTCGGCGCTCGTGATGCGGTCTTCCGCTCCGCCGACTCTGGCGGGCGATGGGAGTTGGCGGCGAAGGGCCTCTCGCCCGTCCAGTGCGTGACCATCGAATGAACGCGGTCGGCCGATCGCTGCGCCGCCTCGACGGCGCGGAAAAGGTCTCCGGACTCTGCCGCTACGCCGGCGACCTGCGCCTGCCCGGGATGCTCCACGCGCGGCTGGTAGTGAGCCCGCATGCCCACGCTCGCATCGTCCGGATCGACGGGAAGGCGGCGGCTCAGCTCCCCGATGTCGTCGCGGTTCTGAGCGCCCGCGACCTGCCCATTCCCCACCCCGATCCCGCAGATAGGAACCGCGCGCCCCTGGCGCTCGACCGCGCGCTCTGGAACGGGCACCCGGTCGCCGTGGTCGTGGCCGAGAGCGAGGCGGTGGCGGAAGACGCAGCGGAGCTGGTGGAGGTGGAGTACGAGGAACTGCCAGCAGTCCAGGACCCGCTGGAGGCGATGCGGCCGGAGGCGCCGCTGGTGCAGGAACCCGGCAGCGAGGCCGACGACGAGAAGCTGGCCGCTCACGGGGCAGGCGCGGGCGGAGCGGCGTCTGCCGGTGAGACGGCGCCAAACGTGGCGAGCAGTGTCCACTTCGCGCGCGGCGACGTGGCCAGGGGGTTCGGCGAGGCGGATCTCGTGATCGAGCGACGCTACCGTACCTCCGTGGTGCACCAGGGGTACCTGGAGCCGCAGTCGGCGGTGGCCTGGTGTGACGCGCTGGGCAACGTTTCAGTCTGGGCGAGCACTCAGGCGCTTTTCTCCGCCCGCTCCGCGGTGGCCGAGACGCTCGAGCTCCCGGAGCATCGCGTGCGCCTGGTCGGCATGCCGCTCGGCGGTGGCTTCGGCGGGAAGTTCGTGCTGCTGGAGCCGTTGGCCGCGGCGCTGGCCATGGCCGTGCGACGCCCCGTCTCGCTGGTCCTGACCCGCACCGAGGAGTTTCTGGCCACGAACCCGGCGCCGCAGAGCCTCTTCGAGCTGAAGACCGGGGTCCGCCGCGACGGCACCCTGACGGCGCTCGCGGGTCGTGTCATCTTCGACGCGGGGGCGTTTGCGGGCGCTCCCGTGAGCATCGCGTGCCTCCTCCTGGGCGGTTACTACCGCTTCCCCCACCTGGATCTCCGCGGCTACGAGGTCCTGACCCACAAGCCCGGCAACGGAGCGTACCGGGCGCCGGGCGCGGTCCAGGCCACCTTCGCCATCGAGTCCCAGATGGACCTGATGGCGCGCGAGCTGGGGTGGGACCCCCTGGAGCTACGCCGGCTCAACGCGGTCCGGGAGGGCGATCCCATGCCCAACGGCCGGCCGTGGCCGAAGATCGGCCTCACCGCCTGCCTGGACCGGCTCAAGGAGGAGCGCCAGCGCCGCGCGCGAAGCGCGCAATCCCGCGCCGGCCGACGCGGCGTGGGGGTGGCCATAGGCGGATGGCTGGGCGGGGTCGAGCCCGCCAGCGCGGTCTGCCGGATGAATCGCGACGGAAGTCTCTCCGTGGTCGTGGGGACGGTGGACATGAGCGGGACCAACACCGCGTTCGCCCAGATCGCGGCGGAGGCGTTCGGGCTGCCGATCGCGCAGGTCACGGTCATCAACGCTGACACGGACGCCGCCCCTTTCGCGGGCGCCAGCGGCGGGAGCAAGATCACGTACACAGTGGGCGCCGCGGTGGAGCGCGCGGCCCGAGACGCGCGGCAGCAGCTCCTGGCCATCGCCGCCAGGGAGCTGGAGGCTGCGGTGGAGGACCTGGAGCTGGTGGACCGGGCTGTGCGGGTGCGGGGCGTGCCGGATCGCTCGGTCGCTCTCGCGGAGCTTGCCGCCGAGACCATGCGGTTCGGCGGGAAGTACGAGCCGGTCTTCGGCCGAGGCGCAACCGCCACGGTGGCCCGCGCGCCGGCCTTTGCGGCCCACCTGGCCGAGGTGGAGGTGGACCAGGAGACGGGCTCGGCCCGCGTGGTGAACCACGTGGTCGTTCAGGATGTGGGACGCGCGATCAACCCGGCCGCCATCGAGGGGCAGATTCACGGCGCGGTGGCGCAGGGAGTGGGATGGGCACTCTACGAGCGGATGGCGTATGACGCGAGCGGGCATCTCTCCTCCGCCACCCTGATGGACTACGCGCTCCCCGCCGCCGACCAGGTTCCGCCCGTGGAGGCCGTGATCGTGGAGCTCCCCTCCGACTTTGGACCATTCGGGGCGAAAGGGGTCGGCGAGCCACCCGTGATCGCTGCCGCCGCCGCCATCGCCAATGCCCTGGCCGATGCCACCGGGCAGCGCTTCACCGAGCTGCCCATTACCAGCCAGGCGATCGCCGAGGCGCTCGCGCCCGCGCGTTCGCTCCCACCCCCTCACCCTCCCTCTCCCCCTCAAAGGGGGAGAGGATTAAGGTGAGGGGGATCAAGGAGGGCGCCATGCACGTCGGAATGGCTTCGGTCTTCCAGAATCCCGACAGAGCCCGCAGCGATCATGAGGTCTATCAGAACGAGCTCAGGCTCGCCGACCTGGCCGAGCCGTTGGGCTTCGAGTCGATCTGGGGGGTGGAGCACCACTTCACCGACTACACCATGTGCCCCGACGTGCTCCAGTTCCTGACCTACATGGCCGGGCGGACGGAGCGCGCCCGCCTCGGCTCCATGGTGGTCGTGCTGCCGTGGCACGATCCCATGCGGGTCGCCGAACAGGTGTCGATGCTCGACAACATCTCGGGAGGGCGCCTGATCCTGGGGCTGGGCCGCGGCGCCGGCAAGGTGGAGTTCGACGGCTTCCGCCTCTCGATGGAGGAGTCGCGCCAGCGCTTCGTCGAGTGCGCCGAGATGGTGCTGCGCGGCCTCGAGCGCGGCTACTGCGAGTATGACGGCACGTTCGTCAAGCAGCCACGGGCCCCGATCCGCCCGGCGCCGTTCAAGACGTTTCGCGGGCGGACCTACGCCGCGGCCGTCTCGCCCGAATCGGCCCGGATCATGGCCGACCTGGGAGTCGGCGTCTTGATCATCCCCCAGAAGCCGTGGGGCGAGGTGGCCAAGGAGCTGGACACCTACCGGACGGTCTACCGCGAGGTCAACCGGACCGAGGCGCCGCCGCCGATCGCGGCCTGCTGGACCTTCTGCGACGCGAGCGCGGACCGCGCGCGGGAGATGGCCCGCCGCCACATCGGCGGCTACTTCCAGTCGGTCCTGGCCCACTACAACTTCGCCGGCGATCATCTCGGCAAGACGCGGGGCTACGAGTACTACGGCAAGATGGCGGAGAAGATCCACACGTACGGCGCCGAGGGCGTGAGCGACTTCTTCATCGACCTCCAGGTGTGGGGGACGCCGGAGCAGTGCTACGAGAAGATCCTCGACATCCGCCGGCGGATCGGCAACGAGACGTTCGTGGGCGTCTTCTCTTACGCGGGCATGCCCTGGGACGAGGCCGAGCGGAATATGCGCCTGTTCGCGCGGGAAGCGCTGCCGGCGCTCCGGAAGCTCGAGCAACAGAGCGCGGCGCGCCAGCCGGCGTGAGCGAAAGCCCGATCCGGTGACAGTGCTGAGCGTGCTCGACCAGTCGCCGATCCGCAGCGGCGGGACCGCCGCGGACGCGATCCACGAGACCCTGGAGCTGGCCCAGGCCGCGGATCGGCTCGGCTATCACCGCTACTGGCTGGCCGAGCACCATTCGACCGGCGGGCTGGCCGACGCGTCCCCGGAGATCCTGATCGGGCAGGTCGCCGCCCGCACCTCGCGGATCCGGGTGGGCGCTGGCGGCGTCATGCTGACCCACTACAGCGCCCTCAAAGTCGCAGAAAACTTCCGCATGCTGGAGACGCTCTTCCCCGGCCGCATCGATCTGGGGATCGGGCGAGCGCCGGGAAGCGACCCGCTGACGGCCCGGGCGCTCAGGCACGGCCCCGGGGCCCTCGGTATCGAGCATTTTCCGCGGCAGATCGCGGACCTGATCGGCTTCCTCCACGACCGTCTCGAGCCCGCTCACCCGTTCGCCGGCGTCCGGGCCATGCCGGCAGGGCCGACCGCGCCGGAAGTCTGGCTGCTCGGCTCGAGTGACGAGAGCGCGGCCTGCGCCGCCCACTTCGGGACAGCCTTCTCCTTCGCCCACTTCATCAACGACAAGGGTGGAGCCGAGATCACGCGCGCCTATGCGCGGGAGTTCCGCCCCTCGCGCTATTTTCCACGGCCGCGCGCCAGCGTCGCCGTCTTCGTCGTCTGCGCCGACACCGAGGCGGAAGCCCGGCGGCTGGCGCAGAGCCGTGATCTCTTCCTCGTGCAGCTCTACACCGGTCGGCCCGGCCCCTACCCCTCGGTGGAGGAGGCGGAGGCGTACCCGTATAGCGCGCAGGAGCTGGCGATCGCCAATCATGCGCGACAGCGCACCATCGCCGGCGCCCCAGCCGAGGTCCGGGAGCGTCTCCTGGCGCTCGGCGCGGAATACGGCGTCGACGAGCTCGTGATTGTCACCATCACCCACGACTTCAAGGCCCGGCTGCGCTCCTACGAGCTTCTGGCCGACCTGTTCGGCCTCGATCGGCACGGGCCATGACGCCGCTCAGCGTGTACCTCCCGTTCAACCGCGATTGCCTCCGTGGCGAGTTCGAGCCGGCGAAGCGCGGAACGACGCCGCCGGACCGGCGCGGCCACTGGCTCATCGTCCGGGACCAGGGCTTGATCGTCGTCCCCGACGGAGAGGATCTCCGGTTGCCGACGGGACAACTGCCGCCCGCGTTCGACAGAGCGCTGGCTCCCCCGCTCTGGCTGGGGACCTACCAGGGAGCGCCGTGCTGGGTCGGGGAGCTGCCCCGGGAGGCGCCGGTGCCCGACGGTTTCCATTGCGAGACCCTGATCCCGATGCAGGGCACCCGGCTCCCCGACGACCTCCTCTCGCTCGGGGGGATGGCGATGCAGGCCCTTTACTGGGAACGCACGAGCGGCCACTGCCCGCGGTGCGGCGAGCGGACGGAGCGGATCGAGGGGGAGTGGGGGAAGCGCTGCCCCGGGTGCGGGTACGAGCACTTTCCGCATCTCCATCCCGCGGTCATCATCCTGGTGCTGGACGGCGATCGCTGCCTCTTGGCCCGAAAGCCTGGCTGGGCGCCCGGGCGGTACAGCCTCGTGGCGGGGTTCGTGGACAACGGGGAATCCCTGGAGGGGGCGGTGGCGCGCGAGGTCAAGGAGGAGGTCGGCGTGGAGGTGAAGGACATCGAGTACGTCGGAAGCCAGAACTGGCCCTTTCCGAGCCAGCTCATGCTCGGCTTCGTGGCCCAGTACGCCGGCGGCGAGGTCGCCATCGACCGCGAAGAGCTGGAGGACGCGCGCTGGTTTTCCCGCGACAATCTCCCGAACGGCCCGCCCCGCCACAGCATCGCCCGATTCATTCTCGACACCCACGCCCGCCGCTAACGCACAGGACTGTGAGCACGGGCTCCCTCTCCCTCAGGAGGGAGGGGCTGGGGTGAGGGTGCCCAGTGCGGACGCGAATGATCTGGGTTAACAGGATCAGACCGACCGGTGTTTGTCGGCAACGGCTGATAATGGAGGACCCTGACAAGTCCTTGGAACGGCGAGAGAATCGCCGACTCATTTGGAGGTTTCACGAATGGCATAGGCTGACCAGCCTACTCAATGGTTAGCCGGGCTTTGGA
This sequence comes from uncultured bacterium, assembly GCA_964372605.1. Lineage (GTDB taxonomy): Bacteria > Methylomirabilota > Methylomirabilia > Rokubacteriales > CSP1-6 > CAYJUC01. The sequence goes on from CAYJUC010000111.1 coordinate 8,046, forward strand.
CAAGTAGAGATGGCGCTGAAGCGGATTCCATACACGAGTCTCGAGCCCTTGCTTCGAGGATGCCTGTCCAAGTCCGAGGACAAGAAGACGCTTGCCCTCGTTCAGGAGCTCCGCGCCGCCCGACGCCGGCGCTATCTGACGCCAGGCGAACTCGAAGCCGTGTGCCGGTGGAAGTCAGCGCGCGCAGTACGACACATCAAGGCTAACAGCCCGTGGAGGGTACGGTCCGTGACGCGACGGGCGCTGGCGACGCGCAGCGAACGTCACAGGCTAGAGCTGCTGCGTACGCTCCAAGGCGTCTCCGTACCCATGGCGTCCGCAATCCTGACTCTCCTTGACCCCCGCCGTTATGGGGTGATCGACATCCGTGTCTGGCAGGTTCTCTACAAGCTCGGTATCGTCACGCAGAAGCCGAACGGCACGGGCTTCACCTTCAACAACTGGTACCGCTTCCTCATGATCGTTCGGCACTTTTCGAGGAAGCTGCGCGTGAATGCGCGCGACATCGAGAGAACGTTATTTGTCGTCCACCGTGAGTACCAGAAGGGGCGGCTCTACGCCATCGTGGGCAGAAGGCCGTCTAACAAACCGCTTGCGGTCCAGCTTCGCCGGCCGCTCAGCGCCCCGTTAGGTCTGCAAGGGGACCGCAGCGGGCGATAATCAAGAGGAGCCCATGACCGACGCAACGCTGTTGCTGAGCGCGATCGCTTTCTCGGCGGAACGGCACCGCAGTCAGCGGCGCAAGGGCTTCGACGCCTCTCCCTACATTAACCACCCGATCGAGGTTGCCAACATCCTGGCGACGGTGGCCGGCGTTACCGAAGTAACGACGCTCATGGCGGCTGTCTTGCATGACACCCTGGAGGATACGGGCACGAAACCAGAAGAGCTTGAAGCACTGTTCGGCCGGGAGGTGCGCCGCCTGGTCGAGGAGGTCACGGACGAAAAGGCTCTTCCTAAAGCTGAGCGCAAGCGACTCCAGGTTGAACACGCCCCGCGTCTTTCCGATCCGGCGAAGCTGATCAAGCTGGGTGACAAGATCTGTAACGTGCGGGATGTTACCGTCAGACCCCCGGAGAGTTGGTCTCCGCAGCGCCGACGCGAATACCTTGATTGGGCCGAGCGGGTCGTCGCGGGGTGCCGCGGCGTTAACGAAGGGCTTGAACGCAAGTTCGACGAGTTGGTCCATGAAGCCCGGAGCGCTCCGTCGGATGAGGCCTAACGTCGGTCTTCAGAACGCATTCACGGCTATGCAGCAGTTAATCACCGCCTGGGTTATTCTCATGGCGTATGCAGAGCAGAAGAAGCTCATGCGCGCCAGGCTCAGGGCGACGAGTGCCGATGCCCGCCGGTCGAAAGGCGGAAGGCGGATGGCCTAATATGCGACTGGAACCGACGACGGCCGCGCAGCTTTATTAGGCTGCACGGAGGAGGGTGTGGTATGCCGCGAATGACCGGTGGAGAGGCGCTCGTGAAGTCGTTGCACCGCGAAGGCGTCCGCGTCATCTTCGGCCTTCCCGGGGTCCAGATCTACAGCGTGATGGCTGCGCTCCGCGACGAACCGGGGATCCGTTTCATCGCCACGCGCCACGAGCAGGCGACGGGCTACATGGCCGACGGGTACGCGCGGGCGGGCGGCGGCTTCGGCACAGCGCTGGTCGTCCCGGGGCCGGGGCTGCTCAACGCCTCGGCCGGCCTCAGCACGGCGTACTCCGCCTCGTCCCCGGTGCTGATGATCTCCGGCCAGATCCCGAAGAAGAACATCGGGAGGAAGGTCGGCGTCCTGCACGAGGTGGACGACCAGCTCGAGGCCATTGCGCCCGTGACCAAATGGCGCAGGCGCATCCTCGAGGTGGCGGAGATTCCGGCCGCGGTCCACGAAGCCGTGGTCTAGCTCAAGACGGGGCGCCCGCGACCTGTCGAGATCGAGATGCCGCCGGATACCATGGAAGCCGAAGCCGTGATGCGCATCATCTCAGTCCGGAAGGCAACCCGGAGAGAACGAAACATCTACAACCAAAGGTGGCGAAGATGAGAAAAGAGTACGCCTTCTCGAAGGCTCGGCGGAACCCGTACGCCAGTCGTCTCAAGAGGCAGGTTACGATCCGGCTCGATGAGCAGACGATCAGGTATTTTAAGGCCATCTCCCAGGAGTGTGGGATCCCTTATCAGAGCCTGATCAACCTGTATCTTCGTGAATGTGCGGCAACCGGGAAGCGCCTGGCGGTCACGTGGAAGTCCGTCGCATAGAGGAGGGTGTGGTATGCCGCGAATGACCGGTGGAGAGGCGCTCGTGAAGTCGTTGCACCGCGAAGGCGTCCGCGTCATCTTCGGCCTTCCCGGGGTCCAGATCTACAGCGTGATGGCTGCGCTCCGCGACGAACCGGGGATCCGTTTCATCGCCACGCGCCACGAGCAGGCGACGGGCTACATGGCCGACGGGTACGCGCGGGCGGGCGGCGGCTTCGGCACAGCGCTGGTCGTCCCGGGGCCGGGGCTGCTCAACGCCTCGGCCGGCCTCAGCACGGCGTACTCCGCCTCGTCCCCGGTACTGATGATCTCCGGCCAGATCCCGAAGAAGAACATCGGAAAGAAGGTCGGCATCCTCCACGAGGTGG
>CAYJUC010000112.1:0-4988 GCA_964372605.1 uncultured bacterium
GTGTAGGGACCCCCGGCCCCGCCGCTGGGGCGCCCCGCTCGCCGTGCCACCCGCGGCGACTCGGACTGTTCAACCGAATTACCTGGAGTAGCGCCAGTGGTCCCCAAGGGGCGCGTCTACATCGTGGGGGTCGGGCCGGGAGACCCGGAGCTGATCACGGTCAAGGCCAGAAAAGTCCTGGACCAGGCCGATCTGATCGTCTATACCGGGTCGCTCTCCTCCCGGGAGCTCTTCAAGAGCTGCAAGCCGGCGGTGGAAATTCACGACAGCGCGGGCATGGCGCTCCCGGAGATTCTCGACCGGCTGAAGGAAGCGGCGCTGGCCGGGAAGGTGGCGGTGCGGGTGCACGATGGTGACCCGTCCATCTTCGGCGCCCTCCGCGAGCAGATGCTTCCCCTGGAAGCCGCCGGGCTCGAGTGCGTGGTGATCCCGGGGGTCAGCTCCCTCTTCGCCGGAGCTGCGGCGCTCAAGGATGAGCTGACGGTCCCCGATCTCACTCAGACCGTGATCCTGACCCGCATGGAGGGGCGGACGGCCGTGCCGGAGAAAGAAAAGCTCGGCGACCTGGCCAAACACCAGGCCACGCTGGTCCTTTTCCTCTCTGCCGGGCTGATCGAGCGAGCGGTGGCCGAGTTGAAGCAGGGCTACCCCGAAGAGACGCCCGTGGCCGTGGTCTACAAGGCCTCCTGCCCCGACCAGAAGGTCATCCGGGGCAGTCTGGCGGACATCGCCGGGAAGGTCCGGGCGGCGAAGATCAGCATGTACGCGCTGATCTACGTGGGGAAAGTCTTCGATCCGGCGCTCAAGTCGGAGCCGGACGCGTTCAAGTCGAAGCTCTACGATAAGGACTTCTCCCACGCCTTCCGCCGTGCGGAGCCGAAAAGCTGATGACGCGCGAGAAACTGGCGGTCCTGACAGTCACGAAGCAGGGGATCGGGCTGGGGGAGAAGCTCCTGGCGGCCCGTCCCGAGGCGGAGCTCTGGGTCCCCGACAAGTACGCGGGATACTCCGGTCCGCGCTATCGCTACTTCGACGGGAAACTGGGGGATCTCCTGGCGAAGATTTTCCACGACTACGCGGGGTTCGTCTTCATCATGGCCACCGGAATCGTGGTGCGCCTCATCGCCGACCACATCAAGGACAAGCGTTTCGACCCGGCCGTCGTGGTGTTGGACATCAAGGGAAAGTTCGCCATCAGCCTCTGCTCGGGCCATCTGGGAGGCGCCAACGAGCTGGCCCGCGAGGTGGCGGAGATCATCGGGGCCATCCCCGTGGTGACCACCGGGACCGACGTGAACGAGACGATCGCCCCCGACATGCTGGCCAAGGAGATGGGTGGCGAGGTGGACGACTTCGAGGCGATGAAGAGAGTGTCGGCGGCGCTGGTTGACGGGGAGAAGGTCGGCGTGGTGGACCTTGCCGGGGTCAGGCTCAAGAGTCTCGAGGGCGAGCTGAAAGGCAACGTGAAGGTTTTTCCAACGCTCGGCGAGCTGAACGCGGCGGGCTGCCGGGCCGCCATCGTCATCACCGACCGGGTCCTGCCGGTAGCTGAGCAACCCGCGAGCCGCTACTGGGTCATCCTCCGGCCCAAGAGCCTGGTGGTCGGCGTGGGATGCAACCGGAACACGGAGGCCGACGAGATCCGCCGGGTGATCGCCGACACGCTCGAGGCCCACGGCCTCTCATCGAAGTCCGTGCGCAACCTGGCCAGCGCGGACCTGAAGCAGGACGAGCCCGGGCTTCTGGCCTGCGCCAACGCTTCCGGGCTCACGGTGGAGTTCTTTTCGCGCGAGCGGCTGAACGCGGTGGAGGTTCCGAACCCGTCTGAGCAGGTGGAGCGCTTCGTGGGGACCAAGGGGGTGGCGGAGCCGGCGGCGCTCCTGTCAGCGGGCGCCGGCTCGCTCCTCGTTCCCAAGGTGAAGTCGGGCAACGTGACGGTGGCTGTCGCCAGAGTCGTTTCGTGATCAAACCATTCTCACTAAATCGTCGGAGAGGGCCTCGACGGCCCCCTCCGAGGCCTCCCCCGGACGAGTTGCGCGGGCTAAGCCCGCGCTCGACCCCTGTGGGCGGCCGGTGCACGTGGTGTTGTGACGGTTTTTCAGCATCCTGCTAAAGGAGGAGACTCACATGGTCCGAACAGTTGAGATGGCAAAGAGTCAGGGGTGGGTGCTCGGGGGAATGATTCTGGGAGCGTTCGCGCTCTACGTCCTGGCGCTGGACCAGGGATTTCTCCTGTCGCTGGTCCAGGGCGCCCAAGCGTTCGACATGAACCTGATCCACGAAGCCGTCCACGACGCTCGCCACGCCGCCGGCTTCCCCTGTCATTAACAGGCAGGCCCCTCACCCTGACCCTCTCCCCCAACGGGGCGAGGGAATCGGATGGCTCCCTCTCCCTTCGGAGGGAGAGGGCGGGGGTGAGGGTGCCTAGTGTGGGAGGGTGATTAAGTGGAGGCCAGGTCACTTCTATCGATCCTGAAGGCGGCGGTTCTAGCCGGGCTGGTCGCCGGCCTCGTCGCCGCGGGCTTCCACTCGCTTCTGACCGAGCCGGTGATCGACCGCGCCATCAAGATCGAGGAGCAGTCGAGCCGGGCCCAGGGGACGCCGGTGGAGGAGCCTCTGGTGAGCCGCCGCGCTCAGCGAGTGGGGCTCGTCTTCGGGTTTCTGCTCTACGGCGCAGCCTGGGGACTCCTCTCCGGCATTCTCTCCCATCTGGTTCGCTCGCGGCTCCCCGCGCTGAGCGACGCCAAGCGCGGCGTCACCCTCGCCGCGCTCGCAGGGTGGTCGGTGGCCATCTTCCCCTTCCTCAAATACCCCGCCAACCCCCCCGGTGTTGGAGACCCGGCGACGATCGGCTACCGGCAGGGGCTTTACCTGGGGTTCATCGGGCTCTCCGTCATCGGAGCCATCCTGGCTTTCTGGCTCCAGCGCTCGCTGGGCCCCGGAAGGCAATCGGCCTGGCCGCTCGCGCTGGTCCTCTACGTGGTCTACCTCGCCGTGGTCTATCTGGCGATGCCGCCCAACCCGGACCAGGTCGGGATGCCGTCTCAGGTTGTCTGGAACTTCCGCGCCCTGTCGCTGGCGGGCCTGGTGCTCTTCTGGGGCGTGCTGGGGGCGGCCTTCGGGTGGCTCTCGAGAGTGCGGAATGAGGAATGCGGAGTGCGAAGTTGAAGACCATATTCCGCATTCTCCATTCCCCATTCCGCATTTAAAGGAGACTGATGAAGCTCTATGCCATCGGAGTCGGGCCCGGCTCGCCGGATCTCCTCACGGTCAGGGCCGCCGAGATCCTGAAACGTGTCCCCCTAATTTTCTCCCCCCTGTCCGCCATGGGGACCACGAGCCGGGCCCTGGAGGTCGTGACGCCGTACCTCGACCGTTCCCGCCAGCGGGTGGTGGAGCTGGCCTTCCCCATGCAGAAGGAGCAGGAGGAGCTGGAGGCCGAGTGGGAGGAAGCGGTCCGCGAGATCGTCACGAACCTCGGCCCCGCCGCGGAAGGCGCGTTCATCACCATCGGCGATGTCTCCCTCTACTCCACCTTCTACTACGTTCAGCGGATTCTCGAGTCTCGTTATCCGGAGGTGACGATCGAGATGGTCCCGGGTATCCCGTCGTTCTCCGCCGTGTCCGCCCTGCTCCAGATCCCCTACGGGATCGCCGACGACCGGATCACCATCCTGCCGGCCACCTTCGAGCGCGCTGGGTTGGCCCGGGCGATCCAGGAGCACGACACGATCATCTTGATGAAGGTCAACCGGGTGCTCGACGAAGTCACCGACATCCTCGAAGCGCAGGGGATCCTGGACAAGGCGGTGTTCATCACCAAGTGCGGGATGCCGGACCAGGAGGTGATCTACGACCTCCGGACGCTCAGGGGGAGCTCGCCCAGCTACTTCTCCCTGGTTCTCATCAACAAGAACGCCGAGCGGCCCCGCGCCGCGCCGGATATCAGCGGCGGGCGCCCGGGCCTGTCGGCCCCGCCCGCCAGGGAGCCCGCAGCGCCGGAAACCGCTCCCAAGCGCCTCCGTCTCTCCCGAGCGGAGAAGAGCGCAGCGGCGGTCGGCGACGGCTCCCCACCGGTCCCGGGCGGGAAGCTCTACCTGGTGGGGTTCGGGCCGGGGAGCCACGATCACCTGACCTTCCGGGCCAGGGCCGCCATCGACGACGCCCAGACCATCATCGGCTACCGGACCTATGTGATGCTGGTCAAAGAGCTGATCAAGGGGAAAGAGGTCTTTTACACCGGGATGACCGAAGAGCTGGACCGCGCCCGCCGCGCCGTCGAGCTGGCCTGGAAGGGGAAGCGTGTGGCCCTGATCTCCTCGGGGGATGTGGGGATCTACGGAATGGCGGGGCCGGCGCTCGAGTGTCTGAAGGAGCGCGGCTGGACGCGCGGATGCGGCCTTGACGTCGAGGTGGTCCCGGGAGTCACCGCTCTCTCTTCCTGCGGGGCGCTCCTGGGCGCGCCCATCATCCACGACTTCTGCGCGATCTCGCTCTCGAACCTCCTCACCCCCTGGGAAGTCATTGTCCGCCGGATCGAGGCCGCTGCCGCCGCCGACTACGTCGTGGCCCTCTACAATCCGAAGAGCGGCCGGCGCACTCAGCAGATCGTCGAGACGCAGAAGATCCTGCTGAAGCACCGCCGGCCCGAGACGCCGGTGGGGCTCGTCAAGAGCGGCAGCCGGACCGGCGAGCGGGTGGTCATCACCACGCTCGATGACATGCTGAACCACGAGATCGGGATGCTCACGACCATCCTGATCGGCAACTCCACGACCTTCGTCTGGGAGCAGATGATGGTGACCCCGCGCGGCTACCAGTCCAAATATGTTTTGGACAGTCTTGACGAGGACGTCAAAGGGCTCGTCAGCGGCCGGCTGGCCGCGGCCGCGATCGGCATCGACCCGTTTCTGGGCAAGAAATAGGTCTCTCTGATTCCCTCCCCCTTGGGGAGAGGGTAGGGTGAGGGGAGAGGGTAGGGTGAGGGG
>CAYJUC010000112.1:5088-6478 GCA_964372605.1 uncultured bacterium
GGGGAGAGGGTAGGGTGAGGGGAGAGGGTAGGGTGAGGGGCAGGAGATGGAGATGGAGGAACTCCTGAAAGAGCTGGTGACCTACCCGGGGCTGAACTGGGTCATCGGCCCGGGGAAGGCTGTGGCCGAGGGAAAGACCGATCCGGCCAGAGTGAAGCTTTCTGTCGAAAACGGGTGGGCCACCGTGGAGATGGCGGAGTGGCACTGCCATCTGGCCCTCACCGAGATCACCCGGGCGAAGTTCGTCGAGAGCCTGACGTCCAAGGGGAAACCCTCGCGCTCCGTTCACTTCGTCAACGTCGCCGGCGACTCGCTGCTGCGGGTCTACTTCTCCAAGCTGGTCGACGAAGCCGGCGTGGTGGACGCGGGGAAACTCGCCCGCTTCGACGCCCTCAGATCCCGGTACGATCACCCATGAGCCACAACACTCCATTGAATTGCTTTGCGGCTGTTCGAGCGCCGGCTTTGCTGGCGCAACCCGGGGGGAGGTTTCGGAAGGGGGGCGGAGCCCCCCTCCGAGTAGAGCCATGAACGGGGATACGCTTCTTTTGATCGGTCACGGCAGCCGCGAGGAGCCCGGCAACAAAGAGTTCCTCGACTTCTGTGAGGCCGCCAGGCCCCACCTGGGCCCGGAGCGAGTCGAGAGCTGTTTCATCGAGCTGGCCGAGCCGCTGGTGCCCGAAAGCCTGGATCGTTGCGTGACGCTGGGCGCCGGACGGGTGATCGTCCTCCCGGTGATCCTCACGGCTGCCGGCCACGTCAAGGTGGAGCTTCCCCACGAGCTGGACCAGGCCAAGGCGCGCCACCCAGGCGTCGAGTTCGTCTACGGCCGCCACATCGGGCTCCACCCATTGATCCTCGAGATCGCGGAGGAGCGGCTGGCCGAGGCCGAAGCCAGGTGGCCGGGACGCCGGGAGGAGACCGCGGTGCTGGTGGTGGGGCGGGGTTCCAGCGATCCCGACGCCAACAGCGATCTCTACAAGGCAGCCCGTCTGCTCTGGGAAGGGTGGGGAGCCGAAGGGCGGGGGGCCGAAGGCCGGGCGGGAGCTGATGTTGGGGCGGGAGATAAAACCAAGCGGTACCCGTGGGTCGAGGTCTGCTTTGTCGGCATCACGGGGCCGAGTCTTCCGGATGGGCTGGCGCGCTGCGTCGCGCTGGGAGCCCGGCGGATCCTGGCGGTCCCGTACTTCCTCTTCACCGGCGTCCTGATTCCCCGAATCCACCGCCTTGCCGCCGAGTTTCAGGCGGCCAATCCGCGGATCGAGGTCGGGGTGGCGGATTACTTCAACGGGCACCCCAATCTCTTCAAGATTTTGAGCGAGCGGAAGGCCGAGGCCATGCAGGGCGAGGCCAGGATGAACTGCGCCCTCTGCAAGTACCGGGTCCGGCT
>CAYJUC010000112.1:6578-10378 GCA_964372605.1 uncultured bacterium
GGCGAGATGATGCGAAGGGTCGAAGCCTATGCGCGCTGGGGGGTGGACGGCTTCATCATGAAGACCCCCGAGGCCATGCGAACGGTCCACGCGCGTTTCCCCGAGATCACCATTCATGCCAGCGTGGGGTGCAACGTCCGGGACCGCGCCGCGATGGAGCGGGTCAAGGAGGCCGGGGCCACGCAGTTCGTGGCCTCGACGGCCCTCAACACCTACGAGCGCATCGCCACCCTCAAGCGCACCGCGGACGACGTAGGCATCGGCGTGGAGCTCTTGATCCACTCGAACCGGTGCGTCACCGGTGTCGGAGGCTGCCGTCTCTACGATTATTTTGCCCCCTATTTCGAGGAGCAAGTCGTCCACGACTCCGATGGCTGTACCCGGACCAAGCTCATCGGAAACCCGGACAAGGGCGGTGTCTGTTATCGCCCCTGCCTGGGAACGCACATCCCCGAGATCGCCGAGAAATTCCCGGCGAAGGTGCTGACCTACCTGGAGAAATCCAACAACGAGATCTACGCGCTCCTGGAAGACGTTCCCAGATACATCGCCCTCGGGGTCACGACGCTCAAGATCCAGGGGCGCGAGTATCCCACGCCGCTCATCGCCGAGCTGACGAAGATCTACCGGAAGCTGATCGACCAGACCAAGGCGGGGTTGGCGGATGTGACGGGGGCGCGGGCTGCGCTCGATCCGGTCCTGGCGGAGCGGGATCACTACCGGAACGCCAAAACCCGCCAGCTCCACGAGCGGCTCATGGGCAAAGTGTCCGAAGAGCTTCACCAGCAGCTGGTGGACCGGATGGAGACCACCGACTGGGACCCGAATTCCGAGGAGGCTCGTCTCCGTCGAGCCGAACGGACGACATAGACAGGACCAGGGGGTGCCTGTTTCTATCAGCGTCCGTCCCCCAACATGCGGCACGGATTCGCAATGATATGATTCACCACGCTCGACCGCTCTATTTAAGCTTGGCGGCTTGCGCCCTCCTGGCGTCGTTCTGGCTTCTCGACTCTTTGTTCAGGAGCGGGAGCCCGGAGGCAGGCCCCGCGATCAGAACCTTCGAGAAGGGCGGGCCGCGGCGGATCGTTTCGGTCAACGTCGGGAGCGACGAGATCCTCCTGGCGCTGGCGCCCGAGCGGCTGGTGGCGGTGAGCCACCTGGCAACGGAGCCGGGGATCTCCAGCGTCGTTGAGTCGGCCCGGGCGGTGCCTCACAAGATCAAAGCTGATCCCGAGCGGATCCTCGCCCTGGAACCGGAGCTGGTGGTCATCGGAGGGCAGAGCGTCGAGGTGGCCCGTCAGCTCGAACAAGTCGGGCTCCGCGTGATCCGGGTTCAAGGGTTCGACTCTCTCGACTGGATCAAGACAACGATCCTGACCATCGGGGAGGCGGCCGGTGAACCGGGGCGCGCCCGCCTCCTCGTCGCTGCCATGGACCGGCGACTCGACGCCGTCGCCCGTCGGGTGGCGGATCGTCGCCGCCCCACCACGCTGTCATATTCCCCTTTCGGATCAACCGCCGGAAAGCAGACGATCTTTGACGATGTCATTCGGGCGGCTGGTGGAACAAACGTGGCGGCTGATCTCGGACTGACCCGTTTCAAGAAGCTCTCCTTGGAGCAGCTCCTGGTCATGGACCCTGAAGTCATCGTCACTAACGCCTGGGCGCCACGGGCTCCGGCCTTCCACCAGGAGTTCCTGACCCATCCGGCCCTCCAGGAGGTTCGAGCCTTCAAGACCGGGCGGGTCCACGCGCTTCCCGGCAATCTCATGGGAACCGTCTCTCACCACATTGTGGAGACCGTGGAGACCCTGGCGCGCCTGCTCCATCCGGAGGTTTTTCGGGAGGCGAGAAGGTGAGGCGTCGAACTCTCACGCTCCTCGCCCTGGTCGGGCTCCTGGTCATGAGCGTTCTCTCGGCCATTACGCTCGGGTCAGTCCCCATTCCGTTCACCACCGCGCTTTCCGCATTCCTGGATCGCCTCCCGTGGATCACGGCCGATGGGTGGACGCCAGTTCAAGCGACAATTCTTTTTCATCTTCGGCTCCCCCGCATTCTTCTCGCCATGTTAGTAGGCGGGGGCTTGGCCCTGTCCGGCGCAGTGCTCCAGGGGCTCTTCCGCAATCCGATGGCTGATCCAGGGATCATCGGGGTCAGCAGCGGGGGTGCCCTTGGGGCGACCGTGGCGATCAGCGCGGGGATCGCGCTCTCCCGGCCCTGGACCCTTCCGCTCCTGGCGTTCCTCGGGGCCACGGCGGCCACGTTCCTCATCTACCGCATCGCCACGCGCCACGGCCGGACCCCCATGGCGACGCTCCTCCTGGCAGGTCTGGCTGTCGGCGCTTTCCTGACAGCCATGACCTCGTTTGTCTTGAGCTTGGCTCAGAACATCTTTATTCTCCGCGAGATGCTCTTCTGGCTCCTCGGGGGCCTGGACGGTCGGGGGTGGAGCCACCTGGGTCTTGTGAGCGGACCGGTCCTCGTCGGGAGCGCCCTCCTCCTCGCCTTCTCCAGAGACCTGAACGCCCTGGCGCTCACCGGTGAAGAGGGAGCGATGAGCCTGGGTGTAGAGTTGGCTCGGCTCAAGCGACGACTCCTCACGTTGACCGCCCTCGTCACCGGTGTGGTCGTCTCAGTAAGCGGCATTATCGGCTTCGTCGGACTGATCGTCCCCCATGTGATCCGGCTTCTCCTCGGGCCGGACCACCGACTCCTCCTCCCCGCAAGCTTCCTGGCGGGGGCAATCTTCCTCATCTGGGCCGATCTCCTTACCCGGACCCTCTTCCCCACTGAGGAGCTTCGCTTGGGGGTCGTTACCGCCGCGGTCGGCGCGCCGTTCTTTCTCTTTCTACTCCACCGCCAGCGGTGGCGCACCGAGGCAGTCTCATGACGGATGACCTCCTGAACGCGAATACGATCTCTATGCGCTGGGATGGACGCTCGGTTCTGGACCGGGTGAGCCTTCAGATCCGACCGGGTGAGTTCGTCGGGTTGATCGGTCCCAATGGAGCGGGGAAAACGACGCTCCTGCGTCTCCTGGCCAAGCTCCTCGAACCGACGGGCGGCGTCGTCTTGCTCGAAGGCACGGCCTTGACCGCCTTGAGCCAGCGGGCGGTGGCGAAGATGGTGGCCGTCGTTCCCCAGGCAACCTCCACGGAGTTCGCCTTTCCGGCGCTGGAGGTAGTTCTGATGGGCCGGCACCCCCACCTCGGGCGCTTTCATGCCGAGACGGCGGGGGACTATCGAATCGCCAGGGAGGCCATGACTTTCACAGAGACGCTTCCGTTTGCCGAGCGGCCCGTGACAGAGCTGTCCAGTGGTGAGCGGCAGCGAGTCATCATGGCTCGAGCCCTGGCTCAGCAGCCCCAGGTCCTCCTCCTTGATGAGCCGACCGCCAACCTGGACCTTTGTCATCAGATTCAGGTCCTGGACCTGGTGCGACGGCTGGTTCGCGGGGGTCTGGCGACCGTCGCGGCGCTTCACGATCTGGAATTGGCCAGCCGGTATTGTGAGCGACTCGTGCTGCTCAAGGCCGGAGTGGTGCTGGCCGACGGCCCTCCTGCCGAGGTCCTCACGGTTAAACGGCTGGCCGAGGCGTTCGGCGTCAGGGCCAGCGTTTCTCCCAATCCTCTTACCGGCGGGCTCCATATCTCGGTCTTGTCCGCCGAGCCTGACGGAGGGCAGACGGTGTAGGGAAGCAGGCGAAAACGTTCACTGCCCCGGATCCAAGGGAAGCCGGTGAAAGACCGGCGCTGCCCCGCAACTGTGAACGGGGACGAAACCCGCGACAAACCACT
>CAYJUC010000113.1:0-10296 GCA_964372605.1 uncultured bacterium
TCGCCGTCCGGCTGCTTGACCCGGTGCTCGAAGGCCAGGGCGAAGATCGGCTCGACCCCCGAAGAGCAGCCGGCGATCATGGAGATGGTTCCGGTCGGAGCGATGGTCGTGATCGTGGAATTCCTGAGCGGCCGGTCGTGCTTGTAGATGGAGCGGCTCCAGTTCGGGAACGGCCCGCGCTCTTCAGCCAGCTTGGCCGACTGATCGTGCCCCTTCTCCTCGATGAACGCCATGAGCTGGTCGGCCAGGTCGAGCGCCTCCTGGCTGTCGTAGGGGATCCCCATGGTGAAGAGGAGGTCCGCCCACCCCATGACGCCCAGGCCGATTCGCCTGTTGGCCTTGACGGTCGCGTCGATCTCGGGGAGCGGGTACGGATTCATCTCGATGACGTCGTCGAGGAAGCGGACGGAGAGTCGCACCACCCGCTCCAGCTCCTCCCAGTCGATGGTCCACTCCCCGTTGGGCGCCCGCCTGGCGAACTTGGAGACGTTGAGGGAACCGAGGTTACAGTTATGGACGATCATCCCCTCGGCGATCAGCGAATGGGTCACCGGCTCGGAGACGTCGTAGACCTCGACTTTCTCATCGGGAACCACTGAGGCCACCGGGACGGCCAGGCGATCCTGCTTGGTCCGCTGCCAGAGGAACCCGTCGCAGCGCTCCTGCTTCCGGGGCGTCAGCGGAAACCCGATGAGGTCGAGGAAGCGATGGTAGCTCTCACCGTTCACCTTGAGCTGGCCCCAGGCGCGGCCTGTCGGGCGATGCGGATAGTACTTGATGTTGCTCCGCATCCCGAGGTTCAGCAGAAGCAGCTGAACGTCCCGCAGCAGCTCCAAAGAGGCAGAACTAAGTGTGACCTGGGGCTTCCGGTGGGTCTTCGAGCCGTCGGCACCAAAGAGCCCCTGGAGATAGCGAATCTGCTCCTCCTTCGGGGCGGCAAAAATATACTTGGGCGCGCGCTTTTCGGGACCTCGCGCCGGAGTAAAACCGTAGGCCCTGAATGCATTAATCGCCTCGGCCCGCTCCGTCCCGATGCAACGAACCATGGTGGCCTGAGTCTGGACTTTTGCGTGGCTGCCCGTGAACTCTCGCCAGACAGGGACCAGGCGTTGGAACGCCAGCTCGTCGTCCGGTCCAAAAGTCAAGCCCGCGGACTCGGTGAACCAACCGTCGCCAGTGAACCATCCGAACAGACGCTGGAGGTCGCCGTCCGTGCTGGCGATGCTGAGCGCGCCGGCCATCTCCGTCTGGAGGAGTACCCGGTCTTCACGCGTGAGCGTGCCGGCCTCCCTCCAACCCGTCTCGGTGAGGATTTTGTGATCCGGCGTAACCCGGATCTGCTGGCCATTGGTGAGCGTGACGCGGACGGTTGGCTTCACCCCGGTCCGCACCACGGCAGCCGGACGGAAGACAATGCGCATGCCTCGGCCGTTTAGATTCGTCGCGACGAGAATCGGCTCTCCCCGTCGTTGGCGATCATAAAGCTCGGCGACAGTTTCCAGACCTCGATCCGTGGTAATACGCGTTTCCGGCGCCAAACACGCCTCGTTCGGTAAAAGCGGCTGTTCGCCGCATGGATTGGTCGCCTCCACCATCCCCACCTCGGGGGTCGGGTTGGCCGGGCTCTTGTTGATGCGGTCGATGAAGACCATGCCGGGGTCGCCGGTGCGCCATGCGGCTCGCACGATCCGTTCGAAGACCTCCCGGGCGGAAAGCTTTCCCACCACGGCACCGGTGTGCGGGTTGATCAGCTCGTACTCCTCCCCCTTCTCCAGGGCCTCCATGAACCGGTCGGTGGCGGCCACCGAGATATTGAAGTTCGTGATCCCGCCGTCCAGCTTGCACTCGATGAACTCCAGGATATCCGGGTGGTCCACCTTGAGAATCCCCATGTTTGCACCGCGACGGGTTCCCCCTTGTTTCACGGCTTCGGTGGCGCCGTTGAAGACGCGAAGAAAGGAAATCGGGCCGGAGGCCTTGCCTCCCGTGGAGGCGACTACGTCATCCTTGGGGCGGAGCCGGGAGAACGCAAACCCGGTATTGTGGACCATAACCATCCCGTGTGTTCCCGCGGCATAAGTGTTCCATTCCTCGACGGTGAGATCATAGTATGGCTTTGCATTTTGGGCGGGGCGCACGGCGCGGACCTCCACCCCGGAGGTCGCGACCCGGCGTAAGAGGTTTGCCACGCCCTGATCGCGCAATGCGGCTGCGTCGGCGATCCTCCGAAGATCATCGCGTCGACACCGACCGTTGACGTTGCACGACCAACGGCTGAATTCGGGCGCACACGGCCCGGCCTCTTTGCGACCCCGTGGCCGGACGAGGCCAAGGCCCTTAAGGCGATTGCGCCATGGTCTGAACGGAAGGCGCAACGCGGTTTGCTTCCGACTGACGGACTGAAGCCTCGCTATCCGACGCTGGCTGGCGGCAAAGGGGATGAGATCCGCCCGCAACGCGTTCACCTGCGGTAGCGCGCAGAGCTGAACAGTGTAGACGATGCGCTTCCCCTTCCCGTGTGGCGGCTTCGCGCGCAAGGATGGCTGGTATCCTAAGAGACCCATTAACGCGGCGAGGTCTTCGGCCATCTCCCGGCTGGCGGTGGTGTATGAGGGACTGCCATCCTGGTCCACGGTGCCATCGCTGTCCAGGAGACCGGCGACGAATGCGCGGACCACGGAAAGTGGCGATTTGGCTATGGTCTCCGGAATACGCACCCGATCGTCCTTTGGGCCGATCGTCTCGAGACCGCACGCCTTCAGCATGTGGTCGACAAATCGCTGAGTTAGCGTTGCTACGCTTAGCAGCCCTCTGGCATCCTGCTGGATCTTGACTTGGATCCCTTGACGGTCGAGGACGAATCTTACTCGCTCCAGCACATCGCGCTCGCCAGAGAACCAACGGAGACGGCGTTGCCGAAGGGCAGGAGCATAGCCGAAGGATCCATCGCCGAGGGTGAAGCCGACAAGCCACCCGAGCGGTTCGTCGAGGACGAGGTCACCGATGCGCTGGTAGTTCTGAAATGGCCAGTAGGCGTCTGGACGCGCTGGCCCAAGGATCACATCACCGGGAGCCAGGGCGTCGGCCCGGACTTCTGTGAGGCCTTCGGGGCGGGCCACCATAAAGGGATGCCACGCACTCGTCTGCACGCGCGTGCCTTCTCGCGTCTCGACCACCACCTGCTGTGCGGCCGGGACATCAAATCGCCACAGGTGCGTCACGCGGCGTAGCCCGCCTTCACCCGTCTCGGAATTCATGGAGCTGGTATAGATCTCCAGGTCGCTGACGTCGTATGCAAGGCCAGCGCCTCGGCGCACGGCGGGCCGACCGTCGGCGGTCGCGCGGTTTACGAGGACCTCGATCGGCTCCAGACCGCAAAAGGTCGTCCACACGCGGGTGTCCGCCGCGACACATCCCCCTCCGGATTTATGAATAATTGCCGCGGCCTTCACCGCGTCGAAGATCTCCTCCATGGAGTCGCCCACCGGAAGCACGTAGCAGGCCGAGTACTGAAGCTGGTTCCCCTTGCCCGCGTTCATGAGCGTGGGTGAATTATGAGAGACGAAGCCGTTGGCGATGAAGGTGTGGTTGGCCGGCACATGGAGGTCTCCGGTCTCTTCCACCGTGCCGGGGACGATGGAGATAACGGGATCGTACAACTGCCGCCGCGTGACGTGCTCAGCGACCGGCGATTCCTCCAACGCGGGGAAACGGGAAGCATACCGGTGGAAAGCCTCCGTGCTAATAGGTTGCGCGTAGGGACCCGCAATCATAAAGCGGGCCATTTGACGGTACAGCGCGTAGTTCCGGTGCTCCTGACACCAGGCGTGCAACGCTGCGGCTTGATGGGGAACCACATGCCCCAGGGCGTTGTCCGACGCGTTAACAAAGGCGAGAGCCGCCTGATTCTTTCGCTGCCCGAGGAAACCCACTAGTTGAACAAACGTAGCTCCATCCTGATTCTTGCGGATCCCTAACCGGAGCCCCTCGGGTTTCGCGGGGTAACGGGAGGCAACCCCCAGCCCCAGGAGGAGCAGCTGGCAATCTTTGATAAGGCGAGAGGATGTGGAATAGAGCTCAATGGCACGGATCCCAACGGTCCCGTCGGCTTCAAAAAGTCCGCGCAGGAAGGATCGAGCGATCTCTCGTCCTCCCCGCAGAACAGCCTTGGGGACGTGGGCCGAGGCAGAGCCTTCTATCTTAGCTAGCCCATTTTCGTAGAAAAACTGGCAGACCTCAGTGCTGTTGACAGAAACCACTACGCAACGTTTGCCAGGGACGGGTTCGACTTTGGGCTCCAACCAGAAGAGTTTGAAGAGTAAATCGGTCAGGCGTTCAGTAACGTCTTTATCCTGCGCATCCACTGCGAGGGTCAGAACCCGCGGTTGGCCTTCTGCTTTTTTGATGTAGCCGTCCCCCATGTAGTAGCCAACAAGCTCGGCCAAATCGGACGTCATCACCTCAGGGAGACACACCTTCTGGCGCGGTCGACCCAAGGCGGGTCGCGGCCAGGTAGTTTTCAGGGGCACCGGCGGCGCGTCGGAGAGGAAATCGCGTTGAAGCGCCATCCAGTCTCCCTCCTGCAGATCGCCAGCGGGACGCCAAACGTATGCTCCGGTCTCATCTATGACCCGGAAGAGGTGCTCAGGAGTGGCCCTAACTGTATAGCCTGAAGCCGTCTGGACAGCCAGGACACGTTTGGGGCCGTTGGCAAAGCGGAGAGTGGCCTGCTGTTCCCCCTCGTCGGTAGCTACGCAAACGTCCGTGGGCCCGGCAGGAATATCGCCGAGGGACTGAAGCCCACCTTCGACCGCGATAAGGCTATCAAGGGTTAGGCAGTTTGGAAGAAAGAAGCCGTCCACCATCAGGTCGTAAAAGGCCGCGGCGATCTCCTGAACCGCCCCCGGGCTCTTCCCCCAGCGCTCCTCGGCCTGGGCCAGGCACTGGGCCACCCGCCAGCACATCTCCTCCGGGGTCTCAGTCACCTGGTCGCCCTTTCGGGCCAGGTAGCGCTCGTGGAGGACCCGGCGAGCGGGTTCGGTCCAATTCCCAATTTTAGGGGGACGCGTGTTAGAAAGCATATGACTCCTCCCCAAAGGATCTGCGTTTTGCTCCTGACTCGGATCCATACTCACGCGCGCCCATCAAGCCGTCCGTCCAGGACTAGCCTTTTGACATACTATATGATGTGGTGGCCGGGATCGTATCACACCAGATTTGGGAGCAGTCAAGAAAAAAATGCTGGCGACTGCGTTCCAGTGAACACATTCACAAGGGGGAGCGGGCAACCCTTCCCACCCCCGACCGAACTGGACCAGCGCACAGGCTGTCAACCAATGGGCTGCGCAATTCGTTAGTATAAGTGAGCGCACAAGATGGGGGAGCGGCGCACCCCTCGCCCATGCAGGGTCCTCGACCGATGTGGCCCTGGGGCTCGCCGCCTTTGCCGTGTTTAATCAGATCGTGGGCCCCTTCCTTCACCAGCCACAGGCTCGCGCCGCATACGCAGTCCCGCGCTATCACCACCATTACGTGGTGTACACCAGTCCTCCGCCACCTCCACCTTCCTTGCCCACCGTGGTCCAGTATCCGCATGGGCGGTACGAACTCCGGGGAGATGGGGTGATTACGGCCTACCACTGGGTCTGGATCCCGAACCCACCGCCTCCGCCGCCAGCCCCTCCGGTTGCTCCGAGTTCCCCATGAGAGGGCATCGCACGGGGAGCGGGGTTTACTGTTCGGGTTCATCCTGGAATTCCGTGGGTGACCCCAGATATAGCGATGGACCGTCCGCGTGTCCCGGGGCCGGGCAGCGGGGTGCCACCTGCGATGGTCGGCGGCGCCCCTCCCACAAGATGTGGGGCCCCACTCGAAACCCGGAAGAGCCCTTTTCGGTTGTGTGAGGGAGTACTGGCTGCGACCTTAGCCCCCTCAAACCCTGCCCATTGGCGGGGACGAAAAATTTGACGGAACCGCCTGCCAACCACTTGCTTTATAATGAGTTGAACTGACCGGTCAGTTCTATATTTTTCTATAGGGTCCGGACCCGGTTTCTGACTTCGCGACAGCCAAAGACGCGCCGACGGATCATGGAAACCGCATCCGAGAGCGGAGCCCGCTAGCATGGTGTTCTTCTACCGATACCGTATCGGCATGGTGCTCCTGATCCTCGCCGTCGTGGTGGGGGGGCTCGTGGCAGTTCGCATAAAGGGCCAGCAGGCGCGCGCTGTCCCCCGCCGTCAGCTCGAGCTGGTCGTCGCGGTGGCGAAGCCGGTTCGGAAAGATCTTGAGGTCAAGCTTGCCTATACCGCGGACGTGCTCCCCGACAAGCAGGTTGCCATCTTCTCCAGGGCGGGCGGGTATATCCGGAAGATCCTGGTCGAGCGCGGCGACCTCGTGAAGCCCGGGCAGCTCCTGGTGGAAATCGAGGATACCGAGCTTCAGGCTGCCGTCGAGCAGGCCAGGGCCTCGGTGGCCACCGCCGAAGCCAACCTCCGCGTGGCCCAGTCAAACGTGGAGGCGGCGCGGGCCGGGGTGATCAACCAGGAGGCCAACCTGCTTCGCGCGAAGGCCGTCCAGGAAAACGACTGGCGCAACTCCGAGCGGCTCCAGGAGCTTCACACCCGGGGGCTGATCTCGGCCATGGATCGGGATAACGCCCGCACCACTGCCGAATCATCCAGGGCGTTCCTGGCCGCGGCCGAGGCGCAGGTGGCCGTGGCGCGGAGCCAGGTCGAGACCCAGGAGAGCCAGGTGCATCTGGCCCGGGCCCAGCTGGAGCGGGAGCGGGCGACGCTCAAGATCGCCCAGACCAATCTGGAAAACACCCGCATCACCGCCCCCTTCGCCGCCTATATTTCCCAGCGAAACCTGGACGCGGGCGCGGCGGTCAGCGCCCAATCCGCCGGGACCAATACCGCGTCGCTGGGAATCCTGGTCCTCCAGAACATCGATACCGTGAAAGTGCAGGTGGAAGTTCAGGAGCGCGACATCTCCCTGGTTCGGGTGGGGTCAACGGCCCGGGTGGTGGTGGACGCCTACCCGGACAAGGTTTTTGCCGCGCGGGCCACCCGCACCGTTCACGCCCTCGATCCCCGGACCCGAACCATGGGGCTCGAGATGGAGATCCAGAACACGAACCACCTGCTTAAGCCCGGCATGTACGCCCGGGTGGAGCTGCTCGTGGCCACGCACCCCGGAGCCCTTCTCGTCCCCGGGGAAGTTCTCAAGTTTGAGGAGGGTAAGCCTGTGCTCTACCTGGTTCGGGATGGGACCGTGGCGCGCCGACCGGTGGGGGTGGGCGCGACTGAGGGGACCCTGGTCGAAGTGACCAATGGGCTCTCCGGTGACGAGTCGGTGATCGTGGAAGGCAAAGAGCTGGTCCGGGAAGGCCTGAAAGTCCGCGCCGTCCCGGCAAAGTGATGGCCCCATGTGGCTAACATTCCTCGCGCTCCGAAACGCCATCGCGGTCTTGATGGCCTCTCTGGCCATCGCCCTCCTGGGATGGGTAGCCCTCACCCGTCTCCCCATCGACCTCTTCCCCAACATCAACCTCCCCATCATCAACATCGGCACGGTGTACACCGGGGCGGGGGTCCCCGATGTGGAGAAGACGGTCACCTACCCGATCGAGAAGGCGGTCAGCGCCGTGAGCGATGTCAAGTTAGTAGAGTCCAGGTCCCGCCAGGGGCTCTCCACGGTGCGGGTCTGGTTCAACTGGGGCGCCGACGTCGCCGCGGGCCAGAACGAGGTCATCCAGCGGATCCAGCAGATCATGAACACGCTCCCCTCCGGGATCAAACAGCCGTTCATGCTGCGCTTTGATCTCGCCAACATCCCCGTTTGTCTGGTCACGGTCTCGGGCGGCGGCCTGGACGAAAAGCAGCTCTACGACCTGGCCTACAACACCGTCGAGCCGCAGATCGAGCGGCTGGGGGGGGTCGCCTCAGCGTCAGTGGACGGCGGCAAAGTCCGCCAGATCACGGTCAACCTGAACCGGGATCTCCTCTTTGCCAAGGGGATCTCGGTCCTCGACGTGGTCCGGGCGGTCAACGACTCCAACTTCCTCCTGCCGTCCGGCGATATCAAGATCGGGCGAACCGACTACAACATCTTCACCAACAACCAGTTCCAGATCATCAAGCCCATGGAGTCGATCGTGATAGCGCGCCCCGGCGGCGTGCCGGTCCACGTCAAGGACCTGGGCTACGTGGTGGACTCCCATGAGACCCAGACTGCCATCGTCCGGGTCAATGGGGAGCGCTCCGTCTTTCTCAGGGTGAACAAGCAGCCCGGGGCCAACACGGTCGGGGTGGTGGATGCGGTCAAGGACCTCGTGCCCAAGCTGATCGGGATTCCCAAGGGAGTCAACCTCACCCTCACCTTCGACCAGTCCCTCTACATCCGCCAGGCCATCCAGAGCCTCTGGCATGAGGCCCTCCAGGGGTCGGGCTTGGCCTTTCTGGTGATCCTGGTGTTCCTCCGGAGCTTCGTCTCCACCCTCCTCATCTCCATCGCCATTCCGCTCTCGATTCTCCTGACCTTCATCTGCATGTAC
The DNA here is from genome assembly GCA_964372605.1 of uncultured bacterium. Taxonomy (GTDB): domain Bacteria; phylum Methylomirabilota; class Methylomirabilia; order Rokubacteriales; family CSP1-6; genus CAYJUC01. Next base: position 8,558 of record CAYJUC010000113.1, read on the forward strand.
TTCCTGAACCAGACCCTCAACGTCTTCACCCTGGGGGGGCTGGCGCTCGCTGTCGGGCGGCTCGTTGACGACTCCATCGTGGAGCTGGAGAACATCAACCGGCACCTGAATATCCCCGGAAAGCCCCGGCGCCAGGCGGTGCTGGACGCGGCCCGGGAGGTGGCCATGCCGATCTTCGTGGCCACCATCACCACCATCGTGGTCTTCCTCCCCACGATCTTCCTGGAGGGGCAGACCAAGCTCCTCTTCATCCCCCTCACCTTCACCATTTCGTTTTCCCTCTTCGGTTCGTTCCTGGTCTCCCGCACCGTCACCCCCCTCCTCTCCCTCTACTGGCTCCGACCCGTCAGCCAGATCACCCCCGCATCGAGCACGCTCAAGGACCGGGTCTTTGGCTGGAGCCAGCGATTCTTCGACGGCCTGGATGTCCGCTACCAACGCCTACTGGAATGGGCCCTCCTCCATCGGAGGAGCGTGGTCGTCTCCTCCCTGGTGGCGTTCCTGGCGAGCCTGATCCTGGTCATGGCCCCCAACCTCGGTCTACAACCGCTCATCGGCACCGAGTTTTTCCCCGCCTCCGACGAGAGCCAGTTTCGCGTGATCGTTCGCGCGCCCATCGGCACCCGCATCGAGGAGACCGAACGAATCGCCAAGCGGATGGAGGAGATCATCCGGGCAACCCTCAAGCCGGACGAGTACAAGGCCATCGTGGCCAACGTGGGGATCCCCCAGGGTCGCTCCGCGGTCTTCACCGCGAACACCGGCCCCCACTCGGCCCAGATCCAGGTCTATCTGGTTTCGCCTGACCGGCGGAAGCGGAGCGACCGGGAAATCGTCAACGCGCTCAGGCCCAAGTTCTCCGGCCAGTTTCCCGGGACTACCTACTTCTTCAACCTCGGAGGGATCGTCTCAAGGGTCATCAACTTCGGCGCGGGGAACCCGCTCGAGGTTGAGCAGCTCGGCTACGACCTCCCGACTGCCCAGGCGTTTTCCAGGGAGGTTGCGCGGGTCATGAGTGAGACCGCTGGCGTCGCCGACGTCACCGTCTCCCGCGAAGCGAATTATCCCCAGTTCGAGGTGATGGTGGATCGGCAGAAGGCCGCGTCGGCCGGCCTCTCCCAGCGAGAGATCGCCCAGGCCACGCTCTTTTCGCTGAACTCCAACGCCAGCGTGAACCCATCGATTTTCACCGATCCGGCCACGGGGAACCAGTACAACGTGGTGGTCCAGCTGGACGAGCCGTTCCGGAGCGAAAAGGGCGACTTGGAGAAGCTCTTCGTCACGACCAACGGGAAACCGGTTCAGCTCTCCACCATCGCGGAGATTCGCCAATCAACGGGGCCCGTGGAGATCGAGCGGAAGTATCAGCAGCGGCTGGTGCGGATCTCCGCCAACCCGGTGGGCCGCGACCTGGGGTCGATCTCCGACGAGCTGGACGAGAAATTCCGGCAGATGCCGCTCCCGCCCGGGTTCGCGCTGAAGCTGGGCGGCCAGACCGAGCAGCAGCGGGAGGCTTTCGGGAGCCTCTACTTCACCTCGCTCCTGGCGCTCATCCTCGTGTACATGGTGCTGGCCTCTCAGTTCCGGTCGCTGGTGGATCCCTTCATCATCATGTTCTCTGTGCCCATGGGGCTCATCGGAGTCTTCTGGGCCCTCTTTTTGACCAACACCACGCTCTCCACCAGCTCCTTCATGGGGATCATCATGATGGTGGGGATCGTGGTCTCGAACGGCGTGCT
>CAYJUC010000114.1:0-2403 GCA_964372605.1 uncultured bacterium
AAGCAGAACATCCAGAAGGTGCTCCTTCTCGGCGTCGGGGGCGTCCAGGAGCAGGACGCCGAGTGGATCAGTGCCGCGGCGAGGAAATATCCGGCCAAGGTCCTTCAAGGGGCCCCGGTCCCGGATCCCCTGAACCGGGCCCAGGCCAGAAAGCTGGAGGCGCTCCTGGCCACCGGGGCGTACAGGGCTGTCGGCGAGGTCCACATCAGGCAACTCTCCAGGAAAATAGACCGGCGGGTGGACGACCCGGCCTTCGGCGAGATCTTGGAAGTGGCGGCAAAGCGCGGGTTACCAGTGGTGATCCATGCCGAACTGGGCGACGAGACTGCAGAGCGGTTAGAACGCGCCCTCAAGAAGCATCCGAAGGCCACCCTCATTCTGGCCCACGGCGGCTCCGCCGAGCCGCGCCGGATCGAGACCCTCCTCCACCACCTTCCGAACCTGATGGTGGACCTCTCGGGGATGCACTTCATGCGAACACCGGCGCTGGCCACCGAAAAAGGACCGCTGGACCCCGCGTGGAAGGCGCTGATCGAGAAGATGCCCGACCGCTTCCTCGCGGGGATCGACGCCTGGGCGCCCCGGCTCTTCGAGCCCGCCACCCTGGATCGTCTCATGGGCTGGACCCGGCGGATCCTGGGCGAGCTCAGGCCTGATGCCGCCGAGCAGGTTGGCTACAAAAACGCCGCCCGCCTGTTCAAGGCGGAATAACATGAAAACATCACCGGTGAGGAGGCCAGCGTGAAGCTCGACATCGGACTCTTGACGCACGATCTCAAGGGTATCGGGGAGTACGCGCGGAAGGCGGAGGCCCTGGGGTTCGACTGCCTCTGGTCGTCGGAGACGCAGCACGATCCGTTCCTGCCGCTGGCCGTCGCCGCCGCCAGCACCGCGAGGATCAAGCTCGGCACCTACATCGCCGTGGCGTTTCCGCGGAGCCCCATGATCACCGCCTACATCGCCTGGGACCTTCAGGCCGCCTCGGACGGCCGCTTCATTCTGGGACTGGGCACGCAGGTGAAGGGGCACAACGAGCGGCGCTTTTCCGTCAAGTGGGAGTCGCCGGGGCCCAAGCTTCGGGAGATCATCCTCGCCCTCCGGGCCATCTGGGATTGCTGGCAGAATCAGACGAAGCTCGACTTCCGCGGGCAGTTCTATGCCTTCACCCTGATGAACCCGCTCTTCCAGCCCGACCCGATTGCTCACCCCCGGATCCCGATCTTCATCGCGGGGGTGAACCCGTACATGTGCCGGCTGGTGGGCGAGCTCTGCGAGGGGCTCCACGTTCATCCCTTCAACAGCCCGAAGTATCTCCGGGATCTGGCCCTGCCCGCGCTGGAGGAGGGGCTCCGAAAGTCGGGCCGGACGCGGGGGAACGTCGAGCTCTTCGCCTCGGTGTTCGCCGCGGCCGGAGACACGGAGAAGGAGCGGCGGGAGGCCGAGCAGGCCATCAGGCAGCAGATCGCCTTCTACGCCTCCACCCGCACCTACGAGCCGGTGCTGGCGGCCCACGGCTGGCAGGACCTGGCGCCGAAGCTTCACCGGAAATCCGTGGAGGGGGATTGGACCGGGATGGCGGAGCTGATCAGCGACGAGATGCTGGACGCCTACGCCGTCTCCGGAACCTACGCCAACATCGCCCAGCGACTCAAGGAGCGATACGCGGGGCTCCTGGACCGCGTCGCCCTCTACACGACGGTCCAGCCGCAGATCGACGACCCGCGCCTGCCCGGCCTGGTGAAGGGGTTCACCGGGTAGGAAACCGTGGCTCGCCCGGAAACCTCGGGCTCCGAGCCCTTGTCGTGTAGACTATGGGATATGTGGCGGCAGCGGGCTCTGACCCTCGGACTCTTCACCGTCATCGCTCTCTTCGCGGCCCCGGCCCGCGCGGTCACCCCTACGGAAACCCTCCGGCCCGCCGCCGAGGAAGTGACGCGAATCCTGGAGGACCCGGCGCTCAAATCTCTCCCCCAGGAACGACAGGCCCGGGTCCGGGCGGTGATGAATGATCTCTTCGACTACCCGGAAATCGCCATGCGCGTCCTGGGCCGCCACTGGCGCTCCCTGAGCCAGTCGGAGCGCAACGAGTTCGTCCAGCTCTTCCGCGAATTCCTCGATCACACTTACCTCCCGAGGGTCTCTCTGTATCGGGGGGAGCGCGTCCGCTTCGTCGGCGAATCGGTGGACGGAGACTTGGCGACCGTTCAGACTCTGGTGGTCACCCGCCAGGGGAAGGAAGTTCCGGTCAACTACCGCCTGGACCAGCGCGACGGCCGCTGGCGCGTCTACGATATCTCCGTGGAGGGGATCAGCTTCGTCGGCAACTACCGGTCCCAGTTCGACCAGATCATCGCGCGCGGCTCTTTTCGGGACCTGACCGAACGGCTCAAGCAAAAACTGGCC
>CAYJUC010000114.1:2503-10122 GCA_964372605.1 uncultured bacterium
CCCCCAGGAGGGAGAGGAAGCCGATTCGGTCAGATCGAGTGGAGCAGGGCGGCGGAGCGGGTTCCCACCCACACCAGAGCGACAGCCACTGACCCCGAGGCCACGGTGGCGCGGACGCGCGCGGAGAGCCGCGGGGATCGCCGGTCGAGCCATCGAAGCGCGGGCCATGCCAGAAAGATGATGCCGAGCTGGCCGATCTCGATGCCCACGTTGAACGAGATCAGGCCGAGAGCGAGGCTCCCGCTGTCGAGCTTGAGGATCTCGCTCAAGACGAACGAGAACCCGAAGCCGTGAAGCAGGCCCACGGCGGCCGTCGCGAGCAGATTGTTCGACCGCATCCGGAACAGGGAGACTGCCGCGACGTAAATAATCGACAGCGCGATCCCCGTCTCGACCGCCGGGACGAACCACGGGACCCTCGGCGCATAGCCGAGAAAGCCGGCGACCAGCGTCACGCTATGACCGATCGTGAAGCCGGTCGCCAGCGAGATGAGGCGGCGGATCGTCAGCGCGCCGAGGGCGAGGCACAAGACGAACAGCACGTGATCCGCCCCTTCGAGGATGTGCCTCACGCCCTCGTACGCGTACGTCGCCGCCAGGGCGAGCGGAGAGGCGCCGCCCACGATCGGTGTCGTCAGCGGACCGCGCGCCCGGTACACGCTGACCGTGCCGTCGGCCCGGTAGAACCGCAGCAGGTTCTCGGTGAGATCGGTCCCGGGGAGTTCGGTCGCGAGGGAGCTCGAAAACGCGAAGGAGTCCTTGGGGCCCGCGTGCGGGTAAAAAATCGCGACGTCCACCAGGGCGTCTCCGACGAGCGTCTCCGCGGCCCCCGAGGGATAGACCCGCCCGCTCAGCGCCTGCCTCGCCTCGCTCAGGCTGTTGAAGAGCGGCACCGGAGCGCCGGCTCCCGTCGCGTCGTGGACGCGAACGGCCTCGACTCGTCCCCCCAACCGCTGGCCGCCAACGACGACGTGGTGCCCGCCGGCCACCAGCCGGCCCAGCCCGACGGGATCGGCCAGGAGTTTCGCGCCGTCGACATAATGCAGCAGTCGGCCGCGCCCCACCCGGTTGAACGTATAGGGCGCGATCTTGGTGGGATCGTCGGGATTTTGCGCGTGCTCCGGAGTCGCGACCACCATCGGCATGGGAAGACGGATGAAGACGCGAAACCCGTCGGCGAGCGCCTCGACGTGAATCTGCCTGAGGTTGAAGTTCAGCAGGAAGTGCGCCAGAGCCGGAGGGGCGGCGGGCAGGATCGCGAGGCAGACGGCAAGGAGCGCGGCGAAGCCGGTGAGCGTCGAGCGCCCGCGGTGGTTCGATCGGCCTATGGCGCCAGAGAGCGACACGGAGGTGACCCCACGCCGCATTCTACCACCCGGGACCATGCTATAATCTGGGCGGCGGACAATCATAGGGGTTACCCGCATACGACTAATCGGAGAGTGAAATGCTCGAAGAAACCGGTAAGCATCAGTCACCAGCATCAGGCTATCGAAGCCGGGAGTTGGACTGGCGCCGAACTCACGGAGAGCTCCTGAACACCCTTGCAGGCCAGTGGGTGGTGCTAGACCGCGAGGAGATCATCGCCCATGGAGGCGATCCCTTGAAAGTCATTGCCGGGGCAAGGGGAAAAGGGATTCATGTCCCCCACATTTTTTACGTTGAGCCCTCACGGATCAACGGCCCGTCCCTGGCCTTGTAGTTCAACTCTTGGGTCCCGGCCATCCGCACCAAGCGCTTGAAACGGACGCTTACCTGGACTCTGGGGCTGAAGGAAGGCTCTACCAAATTCAGTTATCACATCCCGCTCTCGGGAGATGTCAGCTCGAAGTAGGCTTTAGCACCGAGCCCATCCGCAGAAATCTTCTTGGCCGAGATTTCTTCAAACCTGGTCCAGATCGGATTCCGAGAACGCCGTTTTATCTTTTATGTCTCCCCTACTCCCTGAACAGTGCATAGAGCCGCGGGGTCCATCTGGGTGGATCGCGCCATGATCGCGCCCCCCTGTACACGCTGTGAGTGGCCAATGATCCTCGTGCTCGGGTGGAATGTACCGGCGCGGGAATCACCGGACGTGTTCATCGAACCGCCCATACGGCTTTGCGCATTCGCATTGAGAACGGGCCCGATTTATGGCTACCGCGCGAGGGCCAAATTAGAGCATGACCGAACTGCGCGGGTTAAGGAGCGCCTATGAAAGCCAGCGTCTTCCACCAGCACGGCGGGCCGGAAGTTCTCAGATACGAGGACGTCCCCGAACCCAGGCCGGGGCCCCGCGAGGTGGTGATCCGGGTGAAGGCCTCCGGCTGCAACTACAATGACCTCTGGGCCCGCCAGGGGTTGCCCGGGATGAAGTTCGACCTCCCCCACATCTCCGGGAGCGATGCCGCCGGGGTTGTCACCGAGGTCGGTAGTGAGGTCGCCTCCATCAAGGTTGGCCAGGAGATCATCGTCCATCCCTCCATCTCCTGCCGGATCTGCGAGCCCTGCACCCGCGGGCAGGAATATTTCTGCCGCCAGTTCAAGATCTGGGGGTTCCAGACCGGCCCGCTCGATGGCGCCCATGCCGAATACGCCCGGATCCCCGAGGCAAACGCGATCCCGAAGCCCCGAAACCTCTCGTGGGAGGAGGCCGCGGCCATCCCGCTCGTCCTCCTCACCGCCTGGCACATGCTGGTGGCGCGCGCGCGGCTGCTCGCCGGCGAGGATGTGCTGATCTGGGGCGCCGGGAGCGGGATCGGGAGCGTGGCGATCCAGATCGCCAAGATCATCGGCGCCCGCGTGATCGCTGTGGCGGGGAGCGCCGCCAAGCTCGAAAAGGCAAAAGCTCTGGGGGCCGACCACGTGATCAACCACGCGAGCCAGGACGTGGTGGCCGAGGTACGGAAAATCACCAATCGCAAAGGGGTGGAGGTAGTCTTCGAGCACGTGGGCCAGGCGACCTGGGAGCGCTCCATCACCGTGATGGGGTGGGGCGGGCGGCTCGTCATCTGCGGCAACACCACCGGCTTCGACGCGAAGACGGACCTGCGCTTTCTCTTCAACAAGCAGCTCTCGCTGCTCGGGTCACACCAGGGCTCCAAGGCTGAGCTCCTGGAGGGGTTACGGCTCGTGGAGGCCGGCAGGATTCGGCCCGTGCTGGATCGCGTCTTCCCGCTCAAGGACGCTTCCGAGGCGCAGCGCCTCATGGAGAGCCGCGCCCACTTCGGCAAGCTCGTGCTGGTCCCGTGAACGATGCGGGCGTTGACACGCTGCACGGCCCTGGCTAGAGTCCTCGGAGGGGGGCTCCGCCCCCCTTTCCGAGCCTCCCCCCGGGTGCAGTTCGAGCGTGGCGGGTTCGGCCATGCCGTGAGGCAGGCCACCCGCGGCGGGAGGCCCGAGTTGATTGCGCGGGCAAAGCCCGCGCTCGGAGCGGAAAGCATCGAGGTGGGCGACAGTGTTACTGGGTCTTGGCCTTACTCCGGCAGGCTCCTAGACTGCCGTTAATTCCCACAACGTTCGGCTGAGCTGAGAGTGGTCCGGATGCTGTGTCCCAGTTGCCAGGCCCAGAACCGTGAAGGCGCGCAGTTTTGCCGGAAGTGCGGGACACGCTTCGATGTCGCCTGCCCGGCGTGTGGGGCCGAGGTTGGCGCTGGAAGCAAGTTCTGCGATACGTGTGGGGCGGTTCTCCCGGTTGTCCCGACGCTCACTCCCATTCAATTCCGCTTTGCATCTCCAGGAAGCTACACCCCGAAGCACCTCGCCGAGAAGATTCTCTCCGCCCGAAGCGTCATCGAGGGGGAGCGCAAGCAGGTCACTGTCCTCTTCGTGGATGTTTCCGGCTTCACTGCTCTCTCGGAACAGTTGGACCCGGAGGACGTCCACAGGTTGATGACCCGGGCCTTCGAGTTGATGCTGTCCGAGGTCCACCGTTACGAGGGGACGGTGAACCAGTTCCTCGGCGACGGAATCATGGCCCTCTTTGGAGCTCCGATCGCTCACGAGGACCACGCGCAGCGCGCGACCCATGCCGCCCTGGGGATCCGGAAGGCCCTCGAGGACTACCAGGAGGACCTCCGCCGGCGGGGGATCATCTTTCAGGTACGGCAGGGACTCAACACCGGCCTGGTGGTAGTGGGGAGCATCGGGAGCGATCTCAGGATGGACTACACCGCGGTTGGCGACACGACAAATGTGGCGGCGCGCCTCCAGCAGGTCGCGGACCCTGGGCGGATCGTGATCTCCGAGGCGACTCGCCGACTGGTGGGGGGATACTTCTACACCCGGAGCCTGGGGGATCTCACCCTCAAGGGAAGGGCCGAGCCGGTCAACGCCTGGGAGGTGATCTCCCCCCGGTTATCTCGGACCCGCCTGGAAGTGGAATCTGAGCGAGGGCTCACGCCCTTCGTGGGCCGAGCGCACGAGATCCGATTCTTCTTCGAGTGCTTCGAGAAGGCCAAGGCCGGCCACGGGCAGGTCATCTTCCTGGCCGGGGAGCCGGGAATCGGCAAGTCTCGCCTCTTGCTCGAGTTTCGCCGCCGGCTCGGCGAGGATGCCACCTGGCTCGAAGGCCGCGCGATATCGTTCGGGCACGCCATCGCGTTTCACCCTCTGATCGACCTGCTCAGGCGGAACTTCAGGATCGAGGAAGGGGATACAGAGGGGACGATCGTGGAAAAGATAGAGCGGAGCGTCCTCCTCCTCGGAGAGGATCTCCGGCCGATCCTCCCGTACTTCCGTTACCTCCTCTCTGTGGACCCAGGGGATCCAGCCGTCCTGACCATGGACCCGAAGCAGCGCCGAGGAGCGATGTTCGACGCCCTTCGGTGTCTCCTGGTCCGGGCTGCCGAGGTGCGTCCTCAGGTCGTCGTTTATGAGGACGTCCACTGGATGGATCAGGCGACGGCGGAACTCCTGCTCGCAATCGCCGACAGCATTCCCACCAGCCGGATTCTCCAGATCCTCACCTACCGCACCGGGTACGTCCATCCCTTGGGAGAACGGACCTATCACACACGAATCGCCCTGGACGTTCTCTCCGCTGAAGACAGCGTCGAGATGGCCCAGGCCATACTGGCAACCGAGAACCTCCCGGAGGAACTCACGGCGCTGATCGGCAGGAAGGCCGAGGGAAATCCCTTCTTTGTCGAGGAGGTCGTCAAGTCCCTTCGGGAGACGGGGACTATCCGGCCGGCCGGGGATAGTTACGTTCTTGCCAGGCGCCTCGACCAGATCGTTGTCCCCGACACCATTCAGGACGTGATCATGGCCCGGATTGACCGGCTGCGGGAGGGGCCGAAGAAGACGCTCCAGCTCGCCTCGGTCATCGGCCGGGAGTTCACTCGGCGGCTTCTGGACCGGATCGCCCAGATGCAGGAGGCGATCGAGGACTCTCTACGCGAGCTCAAGGCGATCGAGCTGATCTACGAGAAGAGCCTGTTCCCGGAGCTGTCTTACACGTTCAGACACGCCCTCACCCAGGAGGTGGCGTACAACTCTCTCTTGGTGCAGCGGCGGAAGGAGCTTCACCGCCTCATCGGCGTGGCAATCGAAGAGCTGTACGCGGACCGGCTGGCCGAGCAGTACGAGGTCCTTGCCTACCACTTTTCAAAGGGGGAAGAACAATCGAAGGCGCTCGAATACTTTCTGAAAGCGGGTGATAAGGCAGCCCAAGCCTTCGCCAACCGTGAGGCGCGTGCCCTCTACGAGCAGGCGCTGGGACTACTGGGAGAAGAAAACCAGACGCGAAGCGCAGAGTTGCTGAAAAAGCTGGCCACCCTGGCTCAGTACCTCGGGGATGCCGACGCCAGCCTTCGTTACGCCGAGTCGGCCGTGGAACTCTACGAGAAGCTGGGCGATAAGCGAAACGTAGTAGCCATGCATCTACACATCCAGGTGCTCTACACCTGGCAATGGGATGGGGCCAGAGAGGACATGGGTCTGAAACACCTGGAGGCGGCGGCGGCCCTCGTGGAGGACGATCCCGACAGCGTGGAGAAAGCGCTCGTCTATCAACGCACGGGACATCTGTATCTCCACCGGTGTCAGCCCCCCACCACCCTCGCGTGGGCCGGGAAGGCCGTGGATATGTTAGGCAGGCTGGGCGTGACCATGGGCACTTCTCTGGGAACTGCGTTGACGTACTCGGGGCGCATCGATGAGGGGGTTGCCTACAGCGAGAAGAACTGGGAGCCCGTTCTGAAGGCGGCGATCCCGGTCGTCATGGCCGTTATGGGTCACGAGCTTTCTCTCACCCTGGCGCTGGCGCGCGACGTTCCGAGGGCCACCGAGTGGGGGGAGCGGGTCCTCCCGGAGGTCGTGAAGGCCAGCCCTGTCTTTGAGGCCATGCTGAGGCGCCCGCTGGCATTGATTTATACCCTCGCCGGAGAAGTCTCAAAAGCGGAGGAGACCTGCCGGGCAGTAGAGAGGATCGAAGGGAAAACGCTGCTCGGCTGCGTCTACGAAGACGCTGCCGGCATCGGATTTCACTATCTTCGGCGGGGCGAATGGGAGAAGGCCAGAGAGTATCTGGAACGAGCCATCCCGTTCTATGAAGAGAGGAGCAATCTCTCCGCCCTCTGCGCCTGCTCCCTCATCCTGGGAAGCCTCTACCTGGAAACCGGAAATTTCCCCAGGGCTGAAGAACTCCTGCTAGGGAGCCTGGATATCTCCAGAAGGGGGAGCAACGTTCTCGTCGAGCTCTGGGTCCTCCCTGTCATCTGCGACCTCTACCTCAAGCGGGGGCAGCACGCCGGAGCCGCGGAACACGTAACACGCGGCTTTGAGCTGCTGAAGCCAGACCAGAACTGGTATGCTCTCCCGGCACCCATGTTTCTGGCCAAAGGGATGCTGGCCACCGCGACAAGGAGCTGGGACGAAGCCGCGACATCCTTCGAGACGGCTATCGCCATCAATCGCCAGTATCGCCTACCCTACGATGAAGCGAAGGCGCTGTACGAGTGGGGCCTGATGTGCCTGGCAAAAGGCCAGGCAAAAGACCGTGAGAACGCCGAGAAAAAGCTGAACTCGAGTCTGGAAATCTTCCAGAGGGTGGGGGCCAGGAAAGACGTCGAAAAGGTCCTGACCAGGAAGGAGGGACGAAAAGGGGAGCCGTGAGGTCCGTTTTTCCCACGCAAAACGTGGCGGAGAAAGGAGTAGTACAGATGGCTAATTATATGCTCTACGTGGGCTCCTACGGCATGGAGGACCCGTACCGCGCGGCGCTGGTCTTTGCCGCGGCGACCGCGGCCAGGGATAAGGGCTACGAGGCCAAGGTGGCTCTGCTCGGCGACGGAGTGTTGCTCATGAAGGACGAGCTTGCCAAGCACACAAAGCCGCAGAGCCGGCCCCCGCTAAAGCAACTGATTGCCGACGCTGTCAGAAAGGGCGTGACGATTCACTGCTGAGACACCTGCATGACGGCCCGTGAGGTCGATGATGATGACTTGAAAGGTAAGGCTACGAAGATGGACCGGCTGGCTTTTGCCGAACTGTGCTACGAGGCGAAACACGTTGTTTCGATTTAGGGAGGAGGAAGAACATGGCGCTTGTGCCGTTCCTCGAGCGTGACCAGGTTCCAACGGATCACCCCTACGACACAGCTCAAAAGGTCGTCGGGCGCGTCCTGAACTTCCACAAGG
>CAYJUC010000115.1:0-10053 GCA_964372605.1 uncultured bacterium
GGAATTGAAGTCCTCGGTTGGTGTACTTCTTGGCGATGGAGATCACGAGGCGGAGGTTGGCCTCGACCATCTCTTTCTTCGCCAGGGCGGCCTTGCGCTCGCCGGCCTTGATCACGGCCACGATCTTCTTCAGCTCGTCCGCCCGCGTCCCGGCGCCCTCTTCCGCGCGCCTGATCTTCTGGTGGGCGATCCAGATGAGGCGGCTCTTGATGCTCGGATGCCGGCTGGCGGCCTTCTGGTAGAGGTCGCGGTCGCCGTCGTCCCTCTCGTCCTCGGAGAGTGAGGCGAGGAAGGCGTCCACGGCGGAGGGTTCCGGCCGGCTTCCGTCGCTCCAGATCGCGATCTCCCGCTCGGCGTTATCGATCTTCTCCACCAGCTGCTTGAGGCGCAGCACCAGGCGGTCGAGGACGAAGGGATGGAGGTTCAGGTTCTTCAGGGTGGCGTAGACCTTCTCCTGCTTGGCCTGAGCCCCGATCTCCAGCTTCTTCCACTGGGCGGGGCGCTTCCGCCTGGAGTGGCGGAGCTTTTTTGCGAGCGCGAGCAGCTTGGCTTTCTCTTTGAGGAGCCGATCCACGGTCCCGAGGGCGCGGAGCACCTCCCTGGTGACCTCCCCCTCTTTGTCCTCGGGGAAGTCCTCGTCGGAGGCGTCCACCAGCTCCTTGACCTGGATGGCCCCCTTCCGGATCGCGTCCCGAAGCCCCAGGAGCTCCCCCATGGCGAGCTCGGTGCCGAGCACCGTTCGCGCCACCTCTTCCTTGCCCTCCTCGATCCGTTTGGCCAGCGTGATCTCGCCCTCGCGGGTCAAGAGCGACACCTTCCCCATCTCCCGGAGATAGAGGCGGACCGGGTCTTCGGAGCGGCCGACAGGCCCGGGGGTGAGGTCGATCTCCGCCTGGTCCAGGGGCTCCTCGGCCTCCTCCATCCGCTCCTCGATTTCGGAGGGAAGCCGTCCGGCCTTGGCCGAGTCCACCACTTCGATGTCCATGGCGCCGAACATCATCATGATGTCGTCCAGCTGGTCCAGCGAGACGATGTCCTGCGGCAGGGCGTCGTTCACCTCGTCGTAGGTGAGGTAGCCCTTCTGCTTTCCCATGGAGATCAGCCTGTCCAGCTCTTCCATCTTCGGTTCGTCAGCCATGCCTTCCGCGCCTCCTTATGCTCTATGCGGGAGGGGTCGGGTGTCCCCACGAGCGGGGCGGGCGACGGCCAGCCCGCGCACCTCCTGCGCCTCAGCCTGAAGCTGTCGAAGCTCCGCCTCGAGCTGGGTCGCCACCGGATCGCCCGCGGCCTGGGCTTGGACGATGGCCTGGGTCACGAGGCGGAGCCGCTTGAGTCGATGCCGGATCTCGAAGCGCCGCGCGTACTCGGTGATCAGCTCGTCCGACGCAGGCCAGCTTTGTTCAACCATCAGGAGTGACGCTAGGAGACCGCGCTCCCGGTCTCCGGGAAGATCGGCCATGAGGGCCTCGGGGGGAGCGGCCGGGCTCGCCTTCATGGCCGCGAGCAGAACCCGGAGCCCCGGGTGGGTCAGGTCCTCCTCCTCGAGAAGGGGAAGGAGGCGCTCCCGGGCTCCACCGACCTGGGCCAGGAGGCGGACCATATCGCGCTCTGTCGCGGGGAGCGGCGGGATTCCGGGCTCGGGGGCGACAGGCTCTCCGGTCGCGGGCTTCCGGAGTGACCCCTGAAGCCGCTGCGCCTCGATCCAGAGCTGCGTCTGATCGACGCCGAGCTTGAACGCCGCTTCGCGGGCCGCCTCCAGAGCCTCCGTCGGGCTCTGAAACTTCGAGAGCACTAGGGAGACCCGGGCAAAGGCCGTGGTCCGCCCGCGGGGCGTGCTCACGTCTTCCTCCGAGAGCACGCGATCGACCACGTAGCTGGTCAGGGATCGGGCCCGGAGCATTTCCTGGGCGAACGCCTCACCGCCGTGTTCCCGGAGGAACGAGTCGGGATCGTGCTGGGCGGGAAGGACCAGCGCCTTCAGGATCGTGGGACGGTCGAGCGGAGTGGTGAACTGCGACAGGTTTCCCCGGCGGGTGATGAGCCAGGCTTGGCTGTCCGCGAGGACGTCCAGCAGCTCCTCGACACGCTGGGTGGCCTTCGACCCGGCGCTGTCGCCGTCGAACACGACGATGGTCTCGTCAGCGTGGCGGCGCAGGGTCTGGAGTTGGGCGGCGGTAAACGCGGTCCCGAGAGCCGCGACGGTCTCGCCGAAGCCGTGCTGGTGCGCCATCAAGCAGTCCACGTAGCCTTCGACCAGCAGCGCCCGGTTTCGCTCCCGCATCGCCGCCCGGGCCAGGTCCAGGCCGTAGAGCATCTGCCCCTTTGAGTAAAGCGGCGTCTCGGGGGAGTTGAGATACTTGGGCTCCTCCTGTCCCATGGCCCGCCCGCCGAAGGCGATGGCGCGCCCCTGCGGGTCCCGGATCGGAAAGAGCAGCCGCCCTCTGAACCGGTCGTAGAATCCCGAGCCGGCGGCTCGGGGAAGCACCAGCCCGGCCTGGACGAGAATCTCCTCGGACACGGAGTGGGCTTTCATGAACCCCAGGAGCGAATCCCAGCCGTCCGGCGCGTAGCCCAGACCGAAGCGGCGAGCGACCTCGGCGCTGAGGCCGCGGGCTTCGATATAGCGGCGGGCGCGCTCCCCCTCCCCCCGGTTCCAGAGAACCTCGGCGTAGAACTGGCTGGCCAGCGCCATGGTCTTGAGGAGCTGCTCCCGCCGCCCCTCAGGCTCCGCGCGGGCCGGCTCGACCGGCAACTCGATCCCCGCCCGCTGGGCGAGTGCGCGGACCGCCTCCGGGAACGACAGACGCTCGTGGCGCATGAGAAAGCCGAAGGCGTCCCCGCCGGCGCCGCAGCCGAAGCAGTGGAAGATCCCCTTCTTCGGATTCACCGTGAACGAGGGCGTCTTCTCGGCATGGAAGGGGCAGAGGGCCTTCCAGTTCTCCCCCGACCGCTTCAGGTTCACGGTCTGGCCGATGAGGTCCACGAGGTCCACCCGGGATCGCACCTCGTCCAGCAGAGTTGGAGAGAACCCGCCAGCCAAGTTAGTTGATCCTGAGCTCGACCATGGTGGCGCCGCTCCCGCCCTCCCAGGATTCCCCGGGACGAAAGCTCGCGACCAGCGGGTGGACCGCCAAGAGCTCGTGGAGCGCTCTCCTGAGCGCGCCGGTCCCCTTCCCGTGGATCAGGCGGACCCCGTGGAGCCCAGCCAGGAACGCGTCGTCGAGGTATTTCTCCACCAGATCTCTGGCGTCGTCGGTTGTGCGGCCGAGCAGGTGAAGCTCCGTCGGGATTCCCGACTTCTCGGGCGCTGTGACCGTTGTTCCGGAGGCGCGACGGCGCCGCCCGGCCTCGGCGCCTTGCGACGCGCCGCTCCGCACCGCCTCCAGCGGCACGCGGATCGTGACGTTTCCCGCCCGAACCGCGGCGGTGGCGCCGTCACGGGCCACTAGCTCCCCGCGAAGCCCGAGGTGCGCGATCTCCACCTGGTCTCCGACCTCTGGCACCTGGTCTCCCACTTGCGGCGCGTCGCCCCCCGCCTTCTCCACCTCATCTCTCCCGAGCGCGGCCGCCAGCTCCCGAATTCGCCTTCGGCTCTCATCCAGCGATTTCCTGGAGCGCTCTTCGCTTGCGAGACGTCTCTTCTCCTCGGCAACCGCCCGGTTGATCTCTCCGAGGAGGCGTTCTGCTTCCGCCCGCGCCTTCGTCACGCTTTCCTCGCCGCGGCGCCTGGCGGTTTCAAGCTCAGCCTGGGCTCGGGCTCTGAGCGTGGCCGCCTCCTCCAGGAGCCGATCCGTGGTCGCGGCCCGCGCCTCGCCCTCGCTGGCCTGTCGCTCCAGTCTGGCCAGGAGCTGCTGGAGGGTCTGCGATTCGGCCGACCGGTACGATTGGGCCCGCTCGATCAACTCCGGGGGAAGGCCCAGCCGACCGCCGATGGCGAGCGCGTAGCTCTGCCCGGGCCGGTCGTAGACCAGCCTGAAGGTGGGGGCCAGGCGGGCGGCGTCGAACTCCGCCGAGGTATTCCGGGCCCCGGGATGCGCACTCCCGAACCCCTTGAGGGGTTCGAGGTGAGTAGTCGCCATCACCAGGGCGCCGCGCTCCTGAAGCTGTTCAAGGATGGCCCGGGCCAGCGCGGCGCCTTCCTCCGGGTCGGTCCCGGCCCCCAGCTCGTCCAGGAGCACTAGTGAGCGATCGTTGACGCGCTCGAGGATCTCCTTAACCTGCCTCACGAAGGCCGAAAAGGTGGAGAGATTCTCGGCCACGCTCTGGTCGTCTCCCACCACGACGAAGACCCGGGAGAAGACCGGCAGCCGGCTCCCCTCCTTGACCGGAAGATGACAGCCGGCCTGCGCCATGAGCGCGAGGAGCCCCATCGTCTTGAGCGCCACCGTTTTGCCTCCGGCGTTTGGGCCCGTGACGATCAGGAGCGGATGCTCCCGGTCGAGAAAGAGATCCACGGGAACCACCGGCTGCCCGGGGGCGAGCCAGCTCTGCGCCAGGAGGAGCGGATGGCGCGCTTCCCGAAGGCTGACGGTTCTCTCCGCGTCGATCTCCGGCTCGGTGGCCGCCATGCGTTCCGCCAGAGCCGCTCGGGCGAAGATGAAGTCCGCCCGGCCGATTCCTCCAACCAGCGCCTCGAGCTCAGGCAGGACCGCCCGCGCTTCATCCGTGAGCGCCAGCAGAATGCGGGCGATCTCCGCCTCCTCCTCGTGGCTTGACTGGACCAGGTCGTTGTTCAGTTCCACCGCCTCGGCCGGCTCGACGAAGAGGGTCGCGCCGCTCTGGGAGCGGTCGTGAACGATCCCCCGCACCCGGGACTTCGCCTCCGCCCTGACCGGCAGGACATACCGGCCGTGACGGAGCGTCACATACCGGTCCTGAAACGTCGCCTCGGCATCCCGCGCCCGCAGGAGCGCTTCGAGGATCCCGACGATCTCGCGGCGGAGCCCGCGGACCCGCTCTCTGATACGGCGGAGGCGGGGACTGGCCTCGTCGCTCGGAGTGCCATCGGGGGCGAGGGATCGGGTCAGGAGGGCGTGGAATGGGGTGAGGGATGGGAGGCGGGTCAGCGATTCTTGGAGGTCTGGGGCCACGCTCCCCACCCGGTGGCCATAAGCGCGAAGCCGGCCCCCAGCGTCGAGCAGCGGAATCAGGGCGGTCAGCTCGCTCCCCTCGAGGCTTGCACCCGGAGTCCGCGCCAGCTCGAGACTCGGCCGGACGTCGGGGAGAACACCCCACGGCGGGAGGCCGGCCAGCGCGAGCGCCTGCCGCCCCTGTCGAGTTTCGATGAGGGCCTGGCGAACGGTCTCCGGATCCGCCAGGGGCTCGAGGGCCAGCGTCCGCTCGCGCCCCATCGGCGTCCTAGCCTCACGGGCGAGAAGCGCCCGGACATGGTCCCATTCCACCCCTCTGGCCCCGAGCTGGTCCAGCAGCTCGACCTCGCGGGGTCGTGGAGCGTCGCCCGTTACCGCGAGAACCGTGTCCGTTGCCCGGCCTTCTTTCTCGCCATTACGGTTGGCTGCTCCTCGGGGGTCGCCCTCTCCGCGGGAAGGACGATCGCATAAACGTTAAACGTATACCATGACTCCCCCCTCCGGTCAAACGCGAGCGTCGCACCGTCGCACCGCTACCGAAACAGCGGAGCCAGGACCAGGGAGACCACGGACATCAGCTTGATCAGGATGTTCATCGAGGGACCGGAGGTGTCCTTGAATGGGTCGCCCACGGTGTCACCGACCACTGCGGCCTTGTGGGCGTCGGAGCCCTTGCCTCCGAAATGCCCGGACTCGATATACTTTTTGGCGTTATCCCAGGCCCCACCGCCGTTGGCCATCATGAGGGCCAGGAAGACCCCCATCAGGGTGGCGCCGGCCAGGAGCCCGCCCAGAGCCTCCTTACCGAGGACGTAGCCGACGAGGACGGGGGTCACCACCGCCGAGAGCCCGGGCACGATCATCTCCTTGAGCGCGGCGCCGGTGGCGATCTCGACGCACCGGGCGGTGTCCGGCTTGGCCCGCCCTTCCATCAGCCCGGCGATCTCGCGGAACTGGCGCCTGACCTCGTTGACCATCCGGAAGGCCGCCCGCCCCACCGCCTTCATGGTCAGCGCGGCGATCAGGAACGGAACGATGCCGCCCAGGAAGAGCCCGATGAGCACCCGGGACTCGGTCAGGTCGATGGTCTCGAGCCCCACCGTCTGCGTGTAGGCGGAGAAGAGGGCGAGCGCGGTGAGGGCCGCCGAGCCGATGGCGAACCCCTTGCCGATGGCGGCGGTGGTGTTGCCGAGCGCGTCCAGCCGATCGGTGATCTTCCGGGTCTCGGGGCCGAGGTGCGCCATCTCGGCGATCCCCCCCGCATTGTCTGCGATCGGGCCGTAGGCGTCCACGCTCATGGTGATCGCGATGGTGGCCAGCATCCCGAGCCCGGCCAGCGCGATGCCGTAGAGGCCGTTGGTCTGAAAGGAGACGAAGATGGCGGCGCAGATGGCCAGGACGGGGAGCGCGGTGGACTCCATGGCGGTGGCCATGCCGGAGATGATGTTGGTGGCCGCGCCGGTCTGGCACGACTCGGCGATCCGGCGGACGGGGGAGCCCGAGGTGTAGAACTCGGTGAGGACACCGATCAGGACCCCCGCGACGAGCCCCGAGACAACGGCCCAGAAGGGCCCCATCCCCACGTCGAACTGCCGCACCACGAAGTAAAGGAGGACGACGAGAAGGATGCCGGCGATGTAAGTGGCGTTTCGGAGCGCCGCCTGGGGGTCCAGCCGCTGGAGCCAGCCCATGGAGACAATCCCCGCGGCGGAGGCGCAGAGGCCGGCCATGGCGATGACGATGGGAAGCCCCATCCAGCGGAGCGGTTCCGCCATCGTGGCGCCGATGGCGATGGCTGCGACGATGGACCCCACGTAAGATTCAAAGAGGTCCGCCCCCATTCCGGCCACGTCGCCCACGTTGTCGCCGACGTTGTCGGCGATCACCGCGGGGTTCCTCGGGTCGTCCTCCGGGATCCCGGCCTCCAGTTTCCCGACCAGGTCCGCGCCCACGTCGGCGGACTTCGTGTAGATCCCCCCGCCCACGCGCGCGAAGAGCGCGATGGAGGAGGCGCCCATGGCGAAGCCGTTGATGATGACGGGCGTGCCGTAGAGGATGTAGAAGAGCCCGACCCCGATGAGTCCCAGGCTCCCCACGCAGAGCCCCATGACCGAGCCGCCGGAGAACGCCACCGACAAGGCCTTGTCCCGCCCCACCTCGTTGGCCGCAGCGGCGGTCCGCACGTTGGCCCGCGTGGCCGCTTTCATGCCGAAGAAGCCCGCCAGCATGGAACAGACTGCCCCCGACGCGAAGGCCAGCGCGGTGAACGGGTTGATGACCAGGCTCAGGAGCACGCCGACGACCAGGATGAACCAGACCAGGAATGAGTACTCCTTGCGCAAAAAGACCATGGCCCCCGTGTGGATGGCCCCCGAAATCTCCAGCATGACGCCGCTCCCCTCCGGCTGCCGGAGGAGATAACGGTAGATCCCAAAGGCCAAAGCGAGGCCCAGGAGGCCCAGGGGCGGGGCGAAAGGAATCCAGAACATGACGCGCTCCTCCTCCTTCTTACCGCGTGGGGCGACTCTGCACCAGCTCGAGCGCCCGATCCGCAGCCGCCGCGCAGGCCCGGTCGATCAGCTCGAGCTCATCGTCAGTGAAGCGGGAGAGGACGTGGTCCGGGACCTGAGCCTTCTCCTCGGGGCGGCCGACCCCGACCTTGACCCGCCTGAGGCGGTCGGTGCCGAGCGTCTCGATCAGGGAACGCACACCGTTATGGCCGCCGTGGCTCCCCTTCATCCTGACGCGGATCTTGCCGAGCGGCAGGTCGATATCGTCGTACACCAGAATGAGGTCCGACGGATCCAGGCCGAGGCGGGGGAGGAGCCGGGCCACGGCCGGGCCGGTCACGTTCATGTAGGCGTGGGGTTTGACGAGGAAGAGGGTCTCCTCCCGCCACTCCGCTCGCGCCACCTGGTGCGCCCCCTCGCGCTGCCAGCGTTTGTGAAGCGTCCTGGCCAGGCGGTCCACCACCCGCTGGCCCACGTTGTGGCGGCTCCCCTGGTACTCCAGTCCGGGATTGCCGAGCCCGACCACCGCCTGGGCCACCCGGAGCACCTCGGACTACTTCTTCTCTTTCTTCTCGGCCTTGTCGGCTTCTTCGGACTCTTCCGCCTTGGGCTTCCGCTCGGTGAGGACTTCCGGCTCGCCGGGCGCCGCCGCCTCCGCGACCGGAGCCGCCACCTCCTCGGCCATCGGCGCCGCCACGGTGACCACGGCCTGCACGGGATCGTTCAGGATCCGCACCCCCTCCGGCGCCGCCAGGTTCGCCACGGTGACGACGTCGCCGATCCTGAGGGCCGAGACATCGGCATCGATGCGCTGCGGGATCAGTCCCGGCAGGCAGGAGACCTGGACTTCCCGGAGGATCATCTGCAGAATTCCGCCCTGCTCCTTGACGCCGGCGGCCTCGCCGACGGGGTGGATCGCCACAGTCACGGTGATCGCCCGGTCCATGGAGACTTCCTGGAGGTCCACGTGCAGGAGGGCTTCGGAAACCGGGTCGTACTGGAGGTCCCGAATGATGGCGGCGCGCTGCGTGGGGTCACCGTCCAACTTGATGCTGAGCAGCGCGACACTCCCGGTTTGGTCGCGGAAGAGCTTCATGACGTGCCGGGGATCGAGGGCAACCGGGACAGGAGCCGCGCCTCCGTAGATGATCCCGGGAACCAGGCCCTCTCGCCGCAGGCGCTTGGCAAGCCCTTTGCCGATGCCTTCGCGCCGCCTGACGGTAAGCTCTCTCTGTTCCATACCCTTTCGCTCCTTTTCTTTCCCCTTACCGCGTCTGACGAACCCCTCACCCTGACCCTCTCCCCCGCCGGGGGCGAGGGAACCGAAAATGGCTCCCTCTCCCTCCTGAGGGAGAGGGCTCGGGTGAGGGATTAAACGAATAAAGTCGAGACCGACTCTTCGTCGTGGATGCGTCGGATGGCTTCCCCGAGGAGGGGGGCCACGGAGAGAATCGTCATCTTCTCGATCCGCTTCTCGGCAGGGATGGGAATGGAGTTGGTGACGACGACCTCCTCCAGCGGCGAGCTTTCGATGCGCGCGATCGCCGGGCCGGAGAACACCGCGTGGACCCCGCAGGCCAGCATCCGCCGCGCGCCCTCCCGCTTGAGGGCCTCCACCGCCTGCATCAGTGTGCCCGCGGTGTCGATCATGTCGTCGATGATCACCACGTCCTTGTCTTTTACATCGCCGATTAGGTGCATGAAGACCGAGACGTTGGGCTCCTCCCGACGCTTGTCGATAATGGCCAACCCGGCTCGGAGCCGCTTGGCGATGGCCCGGGCCCGCTCCACTCCCCCCGCGTCTGGGGAAACCATGGTCAGGTCGTGAAGATTCTTCTTCCCCAGGTAGTCGATCATCACGGGAGCCGCGAAGAGATGATCCACCGGGATATCGAAAAACCCCTGGATCTGGCCCGCATGGAGATCCAGGGCGAGAACCCGCTGGGCGCCGGCGGCGGTGATGAGGTTGGCCACCAGCTTGGCCGAGATCGGCACGCGGGGGAGCACTTTCCGGTCCTGGCGGGCGTAGCCGTAGTAAGGGAGGACGGCGGTGATGCGGCGGGCCGAAGCCCGTTTGAAGGCGTCCAGCATCACCAAGAGTTCCACCAGGCTGTCATTCACCGGCGGACAGGTCGGCTGCAGGACAAAGACGTCGGCGCCACGGACGTTTTCGTTAATCCGCACCTGGCTCTCGCCGTCGGAGAAGCGGGTCACCTCAGCCTTGCCCAGAGCGATCCCGAGATAGTCCGCGATCTCCTGGGCCAGGGGCTGGTTGGCGTTGCCGGTGAACAACTTCAGCTCATACGCCACGGCACAACCTCGGAGGTTCGAGCGCCCCTCACCCTGCCCTCTCCCCCTCGGAGGGGGAGAGGATTTAAGGTGAGGGGGTCCGCTCTCTTTTTGGTTGGGGCGGGAGGATTCGAACCCCCGAATACGGGATCCAAAGTCCCGCG
>CAYJUC010000116.1:0-9902 GCA_964372605.1 uncultured bacterium
GAGGCGGCCACCATCGGGGTCCCCGACGAGATCTACGGCGAAGCAGTGGTCAGCTTCGTCGCGCCCAGGGCCGGACAGACGGTGACCGAAGAAGGCCTCTTGGCCCACTGCGGGGCGAAGCTGGCCGAGTTCAAGCTCCCGAAGGCGATCGTCGTCCTGGAATCCATCCCCAAGAACGCCAACGGGAAAGTGGCCAAAGACGAGCTGTTGAAGCTCTGGCAGGACCACGCGGGCCTGCGAGGAGGTAGAACATGAAACCGTCCAGACGCGCCTGGTCTGTTCTGCTCGCGGCGGTGGTCGCGCTGGTGGCTATGGCGGCAGCCTGGGACGCTCCGGTGGTCGCCCAAACTTCGCCCCCGCTCGCGACGGTGGTCATGGGAGTCCCCAGTGATGGTGTGTTCGGCCTCGTGGGCAAATACATTCTCGAGAAGGGGATCGACCGGAAGCATGGCATCGAGATGCAGCCCAAGTGGGCTTCCGTGCCCGAGATCGAGCGTCTCCTCGTGATCGGGGCCATCCAGGCCGGTCTGGCCGTCAAGGAGTCGGCGGTGCGGGCCAATGCAGGCGGAACCGCCCTCCGGCTGATCGTTCCCGTGATGCGACCCCATCAGTTCGTTGTGGTTCCGGTCGGCTCTCCGTACCAGCGGGTGGAGGAGCTGAAGGGAAAGAAGATCGCCCTCACGAGCGAGGTCACGGCTCTCTACAACATGTTCGACTTCATCATGCGCGAGCGCGGCTTTCGGATCGAGCGCGACTTTCAGTTGATCAAGACGGGTGGGCCCGGCATCATGGTTCACCTGGAAAAGAAGGACGTGGACGCGGGGATCATCTGGGAACCTTTCGTGTCCAGGCTCCTGGCTTCGGGCAAGTACCGCACCATCATGGGGCTCGCGGAGGAACTGGACAAACTGACCAATTCGACGGAGCGGATGGCCTGGGTCGGCGCCCAGGAAGGGTGGCTGGAGAAAAACCGCGAGGTCGCGGCCAAGCTGAGAGCCGTTTGGCTCGAGGCTGCCGATCGAGCCCGGACAGACGAGGCGTTTTTCCGCAAGGTGGCCAAGGAGTTCTTCGGGTTGGAAAAGCCGGAGGAGCTCACGCTGGGATGGCAGCGCACTCCCCAGTCCCTCTACCCCAAGCCCTGGCCCGATAAAGCGGCAATCCAGACGGAGATCAAGAGACTCGAGCGAGCCAGGGAGCTCGGGATCTTGCCCGCCGGCGCCAAGGTGGAGATCTTCTGGGAGTGAAAAGACCCCTCTGATGGTGCCGGTCGCCCGCGTAGAACTCCTGGTGGCCCGACTACTCCAGCTCGTGGTCGGGGCCATCATGATCGGCGCCGTCCTCATCAACTTCGCCAACGTGGTGGGGCGCTACCTCTTTCTGCGCCCCTTCATATGGGCGGAGGAGATCATGCAGTTTCTCAACATCTGGGTGGTCATGCTTGGCGCCGCGGTCGTCACGCGCAACGGAGCCCACCTCAAGATGGACGCGGTCTACAATCTGGTCCCGCCCCCCGCGCGCCGGATCCTGGATGCCCTGACCAACGTCCTGGCCCTGGCGGTCTCGCTCTACGTCATCGTTCAGTCGATCCAGATGATCCGGATGCTGGCGGCCACGGGCCAGCGGAGCGTCATCGCCCGCCTCCCCATGAACGTCATGTACACGGCCATCCCGCTGGGCTTCGGGCTCACGGTCCTCTTCCTGCTGCTCCGGTTCCGGAACGGTCCGGACCGCGACGCGACCTCGCCCCGCTGAGCGCCTCCCATGGGATGGATTCTCGCGATCTTCCCCTTCTCCCTCCTCATCCTGGGCGTCCCCATCTACCTCATCTTCCTCGCCACCACCGTCGTGGCCCTGGCCTGGTTCATCCCCATCCCGGCCACCATGATCCCCCAGACGATCTTCGGCAGCATCGATTCGTTCACGCTCCTGGCGGTGCCCTTCTTCATCTTCGCCGGGGAGCTGATGGGGCGGGGTGGGATCGCCACGCGGCTGGTCCGCTGGTTCCTGGCCATGTTCGGCGGGGTCCGCGGGAGCTTGGCCCTCGTGACGGTGGCGAGCTGCGAGCTGTTCGGCACCATGTCCGGGTCCAGCCCGGCCACGGTGGCCGCCATTGGGCGGCTGATGTATCCTGCCCTGCGCGAGCATGGGTACGGGGAGAAGTTCTCGCTTGGCCTGGTGACCTCGACCGGGGCCATCGCCACGGTGATCCCGCCCAGCATTCTCATGATCCTCTACGGCGCCTCCGCCGAGCAGTCGGTGGCCAAGCTCTTCCTGGGAGGCGTCTTCCCCGGCCTGCTCATCGGCCTGCTGATGGCCGTCTACATCTTCTGGTACGTTTCCCGGGCGGACGTCAGAGTCACCGAGAAGTTCGGAATGCGCGCGTTCGGGCAGGCCACCGTCAGCGCCATCTGGGCGCTCGGCGTCCCCCTGGTCATCCTGGGCGGGATCTACTCCGGCATCTTCACCCCCACAGAGGCCGCGGGGATCGCCGGGATCTACGGGATCCTGGTGAGCGCCTTCGTCTATCGCGACATCGGCTGGGAGGGGATCTGGAACATCGCCGTCAACTCGGGCCTCGTCACCGCCCAGCTCATGATCATCGTCGCCGCCTCCGGCGTGTTCGCCTGGCTCCTCACCATCAGCGGCGTCCCCCAGTTCCTCGCGGACACCATCCAGGCCCTCGACGCGCCCCAGTGGGGGGTGCTTCTGGCGATCAATGCGCTCCTCATCCTGGTCGGCTGCCTGATCGATCCCACGTCCGCCACGCTGGTCCTGACGCCGCTGCTCCTCCCCCTGGTGAAGGCCGTCGGCGTGGATCCGGTACACTTCGGCATCATCCTGACCGTGAACCTCTCCATGGGGATGTTCACGCCCCCTTTTGGCCTCAACATCTTTCTCGCCCAGTCGTTGTTCAACGCGCCAACGACCAAGATCTATCCTGGCCTGGTCCCGTTCATCATTGTGCAGCTGATCGCCCTGGGTATAATCACCTACGTGCCGGAGATTTCCCTGTTCCTGACCCGGCTGCTTTAGGGCAGCTCGAGAGGAGGAGACGCCATGGGTCCTGACCGAAAGAAGTTGAAGACCACCGCGCGCGGAGCCCTCACGGCCGCGCTGGTGGCGCTCGCCGCCTGGACATTCGCCCCGACCGCCGGTGAGAGCGCCACCATCGCCTTCAAGTGCGCCACCGCCACGCTGAACGACATGCAGCACGAGTGGTGCAAGCGCTACGGGGCGCGCCTGGAGAAGCGGACCAACGGCCAGATCAAAGCCCAGGTCTTCCCGGCGAGCCAGCTCGGGTCCATTCCGCGGATGATCGAAGGGGTGCAGCTCGGCACCATCGAGTCCTGGATCGGCCCGCCGGAGTTCATGGTGGGTGTGGACCCGCGCTTTCAGGTGCTTACCGCCCCGTACCTCTTTGACAGCTTCGACCACGCCCACAAGGTGATCAACGACCGGGAGTTCCTGGACCGGTTTCTGGCCCTCGCGGAGGGGAAGGGAATCAAGGGGGGCACGCTGCTCGTCTACGGTCCGGCGAGCTTCGTGGGCAAGAGTCCCATCCGCACCCCTGACGACCTCAAGGGCAAAAAGATCCGGGTGCTCGCCACGCCCATCGAGACGGCCATGATGGCGGCCGTGGGCGCCACCGGCGTCCCCATGCCGCTGGGTGAGGTCCTGCCCGCGCTCCAGCAGGGCGCGCTGGACGGGGTGGAGTCCGCGCTGCCAGTCTTCACCATCTTCAAGTATTACGACGTGGCGAAGTTTCATACCGCCACGAACCACTACTTCATCACCAGCATGGGGACCATCAGCAAGAAATGGTTCGACGGCCTCCCGGCAGAGATCCAGCGGGCGGTCGTCGAGGAGGCCCGGGCGATGAATGCCGAGCTCTTGGACTGGACCAAGAATTTCTACCAGACGATGGAACGGGCCTGGAAGGAGAAGGCGAAGGACGGCTGGATCGAGCTCACACCCGAGCAGCAGTCGGTGTTCCGCAAGCGGCTGGAGGGTGTGGACGCCAAGGTGGCCGAGCAGGTCACCGGGATCAAGGAGTGGCTCGATCTCTTGCGCGCCAGGGCCAGGGCACTGCGATAACTCCTCGCATGGACCCCCTCACCTTACATCCTCTCCCCCTTTCGAGGGGGAGAGGGGGCCCTTTAGGTTCCCTCGCCCCCGGCGGGGGAGAGGGTCAGGGTGAGGGGGCTTGTCAGACGCGGTGAGTAGATTCATGAATAATGCGCGCTAGGAGGGAATCATGGCGGTCATGAGAGAGGCGGTCTCGAGCAGTCTGGACCGTTTCATCGAGGAGACCCGTCAGGCGTGGGGAAACGGGAAGAGTCCGCAGCTCCCGTACCAGATCAGAGGTGCGATGGAGCGGACGATCGCCGCCACGGAGCCGGCGGAGCCGTGGTTCCATCGGCTCGTCGCCGAGGGGTTGCCGGCCCGGGAGCTCTACCGTGACCCCGACCACGGCTTCATCCTGATGGGGCACGTCCACCCCGCCGGCCACCAAAACCAGCCCCACGATCACGGCTCCTACTGGGTGGTGTACGGAGTCGCCAGGGGGGAAGTCGAGATCACCAGCTACCGCCGAACGGACAACGCCAGCGTCCCCGGAAAGGCCACGCTCGAGAAGGAACACGCCGTCCGTTTGACCCCCGGCGTGGCGCGGCCCTATCTCGCCGGCGACATCCATTCTACGCGCGCCCTCGTCCCGGCCTCGCTGGTCTTCCGCTTTCTGAGCGGCGATCTGGACACGGCCGAGCGCTGCCGGTACAACCTGGAGAAGGGGACGGTCACACTTTTCACGTCAGGCTCAGCGGCGACTGCCGCGAGGTAAGGAGCGCTGGATCCCATGCCGACACAGGATCTGCCCCAGCCCGAGTTCGGTTCTGACGTGGTGGCGCGCCTCATGCGCGCCTTCGGAATCAAGTACGCCGCCATGAACCCAGGGGCGACTTTCCGGGGAATTCACGACTCACTGGTGAACTACGGCGGCAACCGGGACCCCGAGCTGATCCTCTGCTGCCACGAGGAGATCGCCGTGGGAGTGGCCCATGGCTACGCCAAGGCTGCGGGCAAGCCGATGGCGGCCATCGTCCACAACATCGTGGGGCTCCAGCACGCCAGCATGGCGATCTTCAACGCCTTCTGCGACCGGGCGCCCATCCTCGTCATGGGAGGGACCGGTCCGATGGACACCACCCGGCGCCGGCCCTGGATCGACTGGATTCACACCGCGCTCGTCCAGGGGAATCAGGTGCGCGACTACGTGAAGTGGGACGACCAGCCAGCCAGCGTGGCCGCCATTCCGGAGGCGTTCGCGCGAGCCTACCGGATCGCCGTCACCGAGCCCAAGGGTCCCGTGTACCTCTGCTTCGACGCCGCGGTCCAGGAAGAGCGGCTGCAGCGCCCCGTTCCGATGGTGGATCCGGCCAGGTTCGCTCCGGGGTCGTCCCCCCAGGCGGACCCGAAGGCTCTCGAGGAAGCCGCCCGGCTCCTCTGCGAGGCCGAGTTCCCGGTGATCCTGACCGAATCGCTGTCTCCCTCGCCGTCCGCCCTCGCCGCCATCCGTCGCCTGGCCGAGCTGCTCGCCGCCCCTGTCATCGACATCTACGACGGGCACAGAGGACGAGCCGGCTTCCCCAGCACTCACCCCTTGGATCTCTCTGGCGCCAAGCGTGAGATCATTCGGCGGGCGGATGTGATCCTGGCCGCGGACGTTCAGGACTACCTGGGCAGTCTGGGAGAGGTGGACAAGACCACGCGGGAAGTCAAGCCGATCGGAGACCGGCCCGCAAAGATCATTGCCATCTCCCTCAACGACTACGCCTTCCGGAGCTGGGCCCACACCGCTCTCTCGCTCTTCCCGCTGGACCTTCCCATCAACGCCGACACCGCTCTGGCCCTGCCGTCGCTGGTGGCCCTCGTGGAGGATCGTCTGAAGAAAGATTCCCGCGCTGCCGTTCGCCAGGCGCGAGCCGCGGAGCTACGAGCCCGGCACGACGCGTTGCGGGACGGGTGGCGAAAGGTGGTGGAGACTCAACGGCTCGAGCGGCCTGTCGCCTATTCGGTCCTCGCGGCGGAGGTGTGGGAAGCCATCAAGAACGAGGACTGGGTGCTCACCAACGGGCACGCCCGCGGCTGGGCGCGGCAGCTCTGGGACTGGGCCCCCGAGCGCACCATGGGGGGGAGCGGTGGGGCCGGGCTCGGGTACGGCCTCCCGGCGTCTCTGGGAGTGGCGCTGGCGCTCAAGGGCAGGAAGCTCTGCGTGGACCTCCAGCCGGACGGCGACAGCCTCTTCGTGACCAGCGCGCTCTACACCGCCGCCCACCACCGGCTCCCGCTGCTCATCGTGATGTGCAACAACCGCTCCTACTATAATGACGAGGAGCATCAGGAAGTTGTGGCCAAGGCCCGGGGCCGATCCGTGGGGAACAAGGTGATCGGCATCCGGATCGAGGATCCCGCTCCGGACTTCGCCAAGATTGCGCAGGGGTTCGGGGTCTACGCGGAGGGGCCGATCGAGGAGCCCAAAGAGCTCGGACCCGCGCTGGCGCGGGCCCTGAAAGTCGTCAAGCAGGACGGGCTGCCGGCTCTGGTGGACGTCGTGACCCAGCTCGCCTAACCCCAGTCGCTGAGCCCGGCGCGGAGGTCCTTGAGCCGGAAGACACGCGGACGGACGACCGAAGCCCGTGGACAAGAAGAGACGCGAGGCCGAATGGGCCGAGGCGCAGCGCCGATGTCGCCTGAATGCCGAGACCCTGCGGATGGCGAAGGAACTGGGGCTCAATCCACAAAGCCTCATCAAGAACATCCCGAGCAAGAGCCAGCCATGGAAGGCCCCGGTGGCGGTCTGGATCCGCGAGCTGTACCGGAAACGCGAGGAAAAGGCGGCCCGCCGGCAAGCTGAGCGCGAGGGGCGGGCAGCCGAGAAGCCGGCCCACCAGGGCCGGATCTAACGCTGCCAGTCACCTGCCGCCGCCCAAACGTATCCGTTCGGATTTGCCCCAAGCCGCAAGCAGGCGGCGGTCAGGTGCAGTGGATCAGTTAGGCAACGTTGAGCATCTTGTTGGCGTAGTCTTTCCCACTGGTGGCCGGGGGAAGGGGCTTGCCGTCTTTCTTGTACAACTCAATCGCTTCGTCCACCATCTCGCATAACTCCGCAAACACCGCTTGCTCATCGTCTCCATGACAGCCCCCATACAACAATCCTGGACAACTTCCCACGAAGCATTGATCTTCGTCCGACCACTCGACAATCTTGACGTAGCGAGCACTGTCTTTCATCGTTGGGACTCCTCAATGGCGGCCTTGACGGCTTTCTCTTGGTAGTGCTTGGCATCATCCCCAGGTTTCCCGGAGATGGTGACCGGTTTAGTCACTTTCGGATGCACGAAGTTTCGATGATCTCCTTTTCCCCCGCGATTTACAAAGCCTGTGGTTTCAAGGTCTCTGATGAGTTCTCTAATCTTTCGTGGCATCCGTTTCGGATTGTAGCAGGAATTGCTTCAAAAGTTGCCTAAAGTAGTTAGGCCCGGAACTCCTCAAAGCTTATCCACCACGTCAACGGCCACGTACACGGGCTTCTGATTCGGAAGAAGCACTCTGCCATCGAGATCCACCATCTTCCACTCGGCATAGCACGAGCCCGGAAGGGGTGGGGTGGTTAACCGCGCCGAAACTCGACAGCATTGCCCCGGCTCCGTATAAGGTACTCGAACCCGAAGGGGAGATTTCAAGCGCCCGGGACCGTCGATCGGGCCCTGCCTCTGAGCGGCAGCCCATCGCATGCCTCAGCAGCGGCGCAGGGGGATAGCCTTCGCCGAAACCAGAACGCTATGCCGCGCCGGCTGCTGCAGGCAGATGTTAACCTCAAGGGAGTTCCATTATTCGATATTCTCCAGAATCTCCTGGAACCTCCGCTTCATCTTGTAAGACCATCTGGATTCGGATAGAAGCCTCTGGAATCCCTCTTCAACGATCTGCCGTGGAAACGCCTGCAACGTCTTCAATATTGTGTTGATGTATCCCCTGCTCGAATTTGAACTCTCTATCAATTCCAGTTCTTCAAACAAAAGGTCGGCAGCCTGCCTGGACGGTACGTGTTTCAAAGCATCCACGACCTGGGCCTTCTTCACCATGTCAATTCCGCAGAACTTGAGGAGGCCTAAGAGGAAAACCCCTGCTTCGGTCCGTCCCGAAGAATACATCGCGCTCAACAAAGTGCATGCCGATCGGAATTGCTCTGCGTTGTTACCGACCGCCTGCCTCAGGATGGAATCTATTGGGAACTTGGCTAGATCAAGAAAGCCGTCTTTCGTCATCCAGGGAACGTTCAATTCCTTGAGTGCGTCGTCGTCCATCCGAGGCATGTCCTCTATGGAGGTTAACGGATTGGCAATCACCCGCGCGCGGAACGCGTCGGGTGCAGCGGGCTCGTTAGGCACCCCGTTCAGGGGAAGCCTGCTTCGACGTCCGTAACGAAGGTACGGTAGAACTCAAGTCCGAATTCGGCGACCGTGATTGGATCGTTGGCCTTCAGGTCTTGACCAAGGTGTCGCTTCGGAGGCAGATAGGCCCCTCCGCGATTGTGGATAATGTTGAGCCTCGCGAAGTCTGCGCGGTAGGTGGCCTTCTCGCCTGCCTCAGCGTGAACGACCGCCTTGTCTGTCAAACCGGCCTTCTCCAGGAAGGCGCGCATCTCTGGAAAGTCCCACAACGGCACAACACTTCCGTCTGCGCCGCGAATACCGAGCTGCCCCATAGGAGAGTCCCTGAATTCCACTCCGACAACCTCCACGATCGTGTGCTCCTCTGCACCACGAGCCTGCTTCAGATAGAGGAGAAGCTCATCCGCCTTGCGAAGGGCCTCATATTTGCCCTTCCACCCGAGAAAGCGAGGGTTGGCCTTCATGTGGCTGAGTGTCTTGTACCAGACCCGCTCAACTCGATACAGGAATGCTGACCATGCCGCTTCCAGTTCTGCCAAGGTCTGAGCTCTCCTCATCAGGGAAAGGCAAGCCTCAGCAGACGCGAGCTCGGAGCGGGGCTTCTCCAGTTGTATGGGCATGGCTGCACGTGCCTACTAACGCTGGCGCTCAGTGGCCGGCGCAGCCGGTCCGCTGAAGCGGTTCGTTAGGTTGAGCCCTCCATCTCACCGCCAAATCGCTTTACGACGAAATCCTGCACAAACGCGATGACGGCATGCACTTCTGCCGTGTCGATCTTGGACCACTCCGCGTGAAACGCCTTGTTTCGCACTCCGACGAACGACTGGAGAATCCTGCCCTGAGGTGCGGAAAGCCTGCCCGAGGTCTTGACCGCGTTAACGACCTCGGACAGATCCTTGCCCTCCGCGTCGATGCCGACGCGATCCGCATACCGCTTCAGGGCATCCTCAAGGGCTGCGCACGCGAGAACGGCGGCGACGTCCTTGCCCCCTTGGTCAAGCGTCTCCTTGGCAAGAACGATGAAGTCGGCGAGGATCTCGCCCCGGGCCTCGTCGCGAATAGACCTAAGCAGACCTCCGCGAATCTCATCGGCGATCGTGCTGAGCATTCCGCGCATCTCAAGTACGAGGGCGGCGTTTTTCAACTGCTCGCCCCAACTGTACCTCTGAATCCGTGCGGACGCGTCCTTTACGGCCACGACTTGGGGACTACTAGGCCCATAGACGGACGAGGCAATTCCGAGCGTCCCCATGTAAGCGCGTCCGGCAATCTCGTTCGAGACGCCCTTCTGGTCAGTAACATGCCCGCCGGTGCTGAGGAGATCGGCGATTCGCTTGAGCACATTCTCTTCTGAGGCAGCCACGTTCGTATGCCCTTCCCTATCGGTTCTGCAACCTAACTAGTTTCTGTCGCGAAAGCCTGAATGCTCCGAGTTTTCACGGGGTTCGG
>CAYJUC010000117.1:0-9880 GCA_964372605.1 uncultured bacterium
TCTTTTCGAATCCCAGGCGGCCGGTGGCCGGTCTGCGCCACGAAGGCCGCGTACTGAGCCTGTGTCACGAGGGTGCGGTCGATGCAGAAGCCCGGCAGCGTCATCCGCTGGCGGGGCAGCTCGGCCTCAAACCACTGGGCATCCCGCACCGCTTGGCTCGAGAGCCCGTAGGCGAGCCGGCGCTCGGCGTTGTCGCTTCCCATCCAGAAGGGCCCCTCCGGGACCGACACCATTCGCTGCGCGTCAGCGCACAGGGGTGCGGCGATGAGCAGAGCCAGGAAAGCGCCTTCGATCATCGGGCCGCCAGCGCCTGGGCCGCGATCTTCTCGAAGATCGGGTCCAGCTCGGCGCCCACCCTGGCGACCTCCGGATGGGTGTAGGGTCGAAGGAGCGCTGAGGGCCTGGCGTAGCTGAGCGTGGCGGTCCCATCCCGGTTTTCGTAGAGGTAGATCCGCATCGGCGCCTCGAAGGCGGCGCGCGGGTCCGCGTTGATCAGGCGCACGGCAAAGTCGTTCCGGAAGATCAGAAACACCTGGTTCCCGGGGATCTTGACTCCGCGCGACGCGGCCCCCTGCTGGGCGTCGGCGTGGCAGACCAGCCCCATCTTCTGATCGGCGACGGCCTGCTCGAGGGCAGCGGCCACCTTGCCGAAGGGAGCCCTCGACGCGAGCACGACCCTGCCCTCCTGGGCGAGAGCCGTCGGGCCCCCGGCGATGAGCACCAAGCCCAGCACGACCAAGAAGCAACCCAACCTTCGCATATCACACCTCCCGGTCTCAGTTGAGGGCGAGTTCCTTTTCGAAGAGCACGAAGGGAGAGCGCCGGGTCGCGGCCAGGGCCTCGCGGATCTGGGGCGTTCCCCTCCCGGCCCCTTGGGCCAGGAGCGACTCGAAGAAGCCGGTGTAGAAATGGTCCGGGTAAACCGTGACGGTGACCTTGAGCCGGAGCCCAGGCAGATCGAGCGGACGGCGGTATCGTAGCACGAAGCTCTTGCCGGGGGCGATCCTGGTATCGGCCAGCTCGCGCGCGAGATCCGGTGTTACCTGGCGCCCGATGATCCGCTCCTCCCGGCTGCCCGGGAGGAGACGGCCCCGGGCATCGCGAAGCTCGACGCGCGCGACCACGCGGGGAGTGACATAGGTGGGGAAATAATGGCCCACCTTGCTGTTGGTGATGGTGAGCGTGGCGGTCACCGATTCGCCTGGGCGGTAGCGTTCCTTATCGGTGGCGAGCACGACCGTGACGCCGGCGCGCACCATCTCGGGATCGTGGATCCCGCGCCAGAGATGCCGGCGGTCCGGCATGTGGCACTCCTGGCACTGGACGCCAGCCCGGCCAAATGAGCTTTCCCGCCACTCGTTGTAGGTGTTCTCGAGGAACTTCCCGTTCAGGGCGTAGCCGTCCGGCGGGAACTGATGGCACTCTTTGCAAAACTCCGCCCGGAGGAATGCCGGGGTGCGCGTGACGCCGTTGTGGGGGAGCTTCTCTCGCGGAAGCTCGCTCGCCAGGGACCCGTCCTGCTTCGGGGGGCCGAAGCGCTGGTGCTCGCGGACGTGGCACGCCGCGCAGGCGAGCCCGCGTGCCTGGAGCTTCGGGTCGAAGGCCCGGTTGGCCGCGTACTCGCCCTTACCGTCTTCCACCTTCTCCTGCTGCTCGGTGAGCGGGGCGTGGCAGGTGTAGCAGTGGAGCGCCGAGGCCGGGTCGTCCTCGATCATCTCGACGAGCTGTCCCTTGACCCCCGGGCTCATCGCCTTGGCGTGGAGGCTCGTCTGCCAGTCGGCGAACTGGGCCGGGTGACAGGTGCCGCAGCTCTCAGGCTGAAGCGAGGCCTCCAGGGGCGAGAAGCGGGCAGGCGGCGTTCCCTGGGGTGGGATCGGGAGCTTCCAGTGCCGCGCCAGGAACTCGAGCTGCGTCTGCTCCGACCAGGGCTGCTCCTTCGAACTACCGGCCAGCGCCAGCCCCAGCGTGGCGCAGAGGAGGAACAAAAACAGCCGATGGTTCGGGCTAGCCAATCAGCTTTACCTCGATCATCCTGCGGGCCACCCGATAGGCATCCACCATGCTCCAGACCTCAACCGCTGCGAGGAGCAGTCCGGAAAGGAGCAACCAGGCGGTGGATGCTGACAAGCCGTCAGATGACGGGACCGTGCTGAAGAGTGGCCAGGCAACGGTGACCCCGCCGGCCACGAACGCTCCCGCCTTGATCAATTGCCGATTGTACCCCTGGCCAAGCCCCGGCAGGAATGCGGAGAGCACCAGGGCGACCACGGGATTGCGCCCTGAGCCAGGGACGACGCAGACTTCTTCGCTGCCAAGCCTCCGGTAGGCGAAGAGGAGGGCGACGACCACATACGCCATCGACAACGCGACGGCAAGCGTCCAGTGCGTGCGCAGCAGAGTCGCGAGGGCCGTCCCTCCGGCCAGCGCCAGGAGCAGGGGAATGTGGCAAGGGCACACCACCAGGGCGGAGGCGAGCCAGAGATACCCCCGGAGCAGCCCCGGGCGCGATCTGCGCGCCGCCTCAGATCCCATCAGAGCGCTCCCCGACGAGCAACACGTACCCAATCACGCCGTCCCGAACCAATTCCTCGGCCTGGGTCACGACGGCCTCCACCGCTTCCAGGTCAACCCCGTTGAAGCGCTGTTGACCAGAAAGGCTGGCGAGGCGCGCGAGGAGGAGGCGCGCCCGAATCTGCTCCAGCAGGGCGGAAACGGCCTCGGGGTGCTCCTCCATCGAGAACCGGTCGAATCCCGCCTCTGCCAGGAGACCTCGGTACCCCTCCGCCGTTCTCGCGTCGGAGAGGCAAGCTGCTTGCAGGAGAACCCCCCGGAGATCATCTGGCAGCGCCTCCGGCCTCAGCGTGACATCGGCCAAACCCAGGCGGCCCCCGGGAGCGAGCACGCGAAAGATCTCACGCGCGACTTTCCTCTTATCGGGGAAGGTGCAGAAAGCGCATTCGGAAAGCACCGCGTCGAAGACTCCATCACCGTACGGCAGGGCATCGGCGTCCCCAGCCGAAAAGTGGACCGCCCGGTTGAGCCCCGCTTCCTTCGCGCTCCGCCCCGCGCAGGCGAGGTTTGGGTGGGAGAGGTCCAGGCCGTCCACGCGACAGCCGACGGTCCGGGCCAGAAAGAGGGCGCTCGTGCCGAAGCCCGCGGCCACATCCAGAACATGATCGGCACTTCCCAGCCTCAGCAGCTCGGCCAGCCGCCCTGTGAGCCCGAGGCCACCGGGGTGGAGCGTCTCGCCCAGCAGCAGCCGGATGGCTTCATGGCTGTAGAGCGCGGCGCAACACGCCTTGACTGCCTGGATGTGGGTTCCCTCTGTCTTCTCCATCACGACCGCCCCCGCGCCGAGAGCTGGGCCCGGACTTGCTCGCGATAGC
Organism: uncultured bacterium; assembly: GCA_964372605.1. GTDB lineage: Bacteria > Methylomirabilota > Methylomirabilia > Rokubacteriales > CSP1-6 > CAYJUC01. The sequence continues at coordinate 3,387 of CAYJUC010000117.1, forward strand.
CCACGGTGTTGTAGGCGCAGAACGGGATCATCCGGCCGTCGGGCACCAACACGACCACGCAGCACTTCATCACGTTCTTCACGTTGAACGTGTACGCATCCATGAAATCTTTCACGGTGATCATGAAGATTCGATCTACGAGCTCAGCCCCGCCCGCGCCGAGGTCCAGCCCGCAGCTCGCGCAGGAGAACTGATCCGCGGCGCGCTCAGTTCCCGGGACCGCGGAGGCCGACCAGAGCCCTTCCAGCGCCCGACGGATTTCGGCGGATAGATCCGGCACGGTTCGGTTGGCCACGTAGTCCAGGTACCGGTGCACGTCGAGGACGCGCGGCAGCGGCGTCACCCGATCCCCGTCCACGTAGGCGTAGGTCACCGACGCGCAGGTGGGAAAACAGCAGGGAACCGGGACGAAGTCCCCTCGGACGAACAGCCCGTCGGTTTGCGTCTCGATCCCCCGGATCACGTCGGGGACCGTGATCCGCTCCAGCGGGTCAAAGGGAAGGTGGCGGGCCACGTGGGTCACGGGTTGAAACGTAATGCCGCGGACCGCCGGGTGCGCCAGGCCGAAGCGAACGAGGGGACCCACTTCCTGTTCATTCACCCCGCGCTCGACGGCGGCCACGAGGATCGCCTTCAGCCCGACCCGGGCGAGTCGATCGAGCGCCCGATGCTTTTCCTCGACCAAGTCTTTGCCCCGGAGACGGACGTACGTCTCGGCCGTCAGGCCGTCGAATTGGAGGTAGATCGTCGGGGCGATCTCGGCAAGCGCCGAGAGAAACCGGTCATCACGGGCAATGCGGATCCCGTTGGTGTTGAGCATGACATACTTGATCCGGCGCCGGGTCGCGGCGCGGAGCATGGTCAAGATTTCGGGATGGATCGTCGGCTCCCCGCCGGAGAACTGGATGACCTCTCCCTCGCCCTCGCATTCGACGAAGCGGTCCAGCATCCGCTCCACGTCGGCCACGGTGAGGTTGTACCCTTCGCCGGCATCCGCGAAACAGACGGGACACGCGAGGTTGCAGCCGGTGTTGACCTCGATGATGCCGAGGCAGGCGTGCTGCTTGTGCTCCGGGCAGAGGCCGCAGTCGTGGGGACATCCGGCCTTGACCTCGGCGCTGAACTCGAGGGGGATCGTGCCGGGCTTATTGTATCTGAGCGAGTTCGCGTAGAGCGCCGCGTCCGAATAGATGAGCCCCTCGAACCAGCCGTGGTCCGGGCAGCGCTTGCGCATGTACACCCTGCCGTCGCGCAGCAGGATCTGGGCATCGATCACGGCTCGGCAGGTTGGGCAGATGCTCCGCGTCAGCTCGTAGAAGATGGCATCGGCTTCACGTTTTTGTGGGGCCACCGCCATGGGATACCCCTTTCTGCGCTTGCCGGTGAAGAGCCTCACGGACCGCCGCGTCCAGCGCGTCCGGGTCCGGAACCACGCGCTGGCTCACACGCCGCCCTTCGACGAGGACGACCGGCGGGTGCCAGCCGCCCCGTCGGAGGGCGCTCAGGAGATGATTGAGCCAGGGCTTGATCTCCACCCGGACTCTGCCCGGATGGCGGCCCGCGACAGAGAGCGCGACATGGACGGTCAGGTCGCATTCCTCGCACCATCGCTCGGGGATGGAAAAGAACATCTGCCGGCCCGTGATTGGGAAGACCGTGATCGTCACGCCAGCTTGGTGTTCCGGTGAAGTCAGGTCGTGCATTTGGGTTCCTTAATCAAGTTCTCTCGGGAGTCCTCCGGCCTTTTCATCGGCTTCTGACCTGGCCAGGGAGATTTCCGCTCGGCCCTCGCTGTAACTTACGTCCTGGACGGCCAAAGGGCGCTGGGGCTCCGCCAGCGCCCTTTTTATTTTCTGGCCTGGTCCGTTCAGGGCCCGTGCCACCAGCGCCCCGCCCTCCCGTGGCATACCCTTGTCGGGCCTCGATCTGAGAACTTCGAGGAGGCCCGGATCGGGTGATGCGCCGACTCTCGATCATCTGACTGAGATTGTAGCGCCAGATGTGGAAGGTGCCGCTGACTTCGACGGAATCCCCGTTTTCGACCGGGGGTTCCTCCCGGGAAAACCACCCTGATTGCCCCCTCGCCGTCGCTGACCAGGAGGGTAAAATACGGCCGGTCGTTGGGGAAGACACCGCGCGCTTTTTTCACGACCGTCCCCCGAATGAGGACTTCCTTCTCCGCGTATCGGTCGGGGGAGGCGAGAAGCTGGGCGATCGGGACAACCCGTCCGGGACTCAGGCGCGGCTGGCCCTCGGCGGAAGCGAGCAGGGTGAAGCCTATCAGCACGCTCAGCGGGGGGGCGAAGCCGTGGACTGACAGCCGGGAGGCGGGAAACGGGGCACGCGTGGGCGAGGAGCCGTCGAGCTCCCCGCCCACGGTTTGAATCACAGGCTCACTTCTTTGCGCCGCAGGGATTTTTTGCAGCACAGGGGTTCTTCGCCGCGCACGGTTGTTTGGCCGCGCAGGGCTGCTTCGCCTTGGGCGCGCACGGCTGAGCGGCGGCTGCCGTCTTGACCTCCTTCACCGAGACGACCTTCAGGCCGCCCGGCCCGGTGAAGAGGTCACCCTTGACGGTCACCACTCGCTCCAGATGTTCACGAAGCGGGGCGTTGGGGTCCTTGAACGGGGTATCCGCCATCACCGCGTACATGACGTTCGCCTTCTCGTCGAGCAGATACATTCGGACTCCCGCCTTGTCGCACCCGATCGCACACTCGCGGTGGGAGTCGCCGATGAGGCCCGTCGGAAGCAAGCAGACCGCGTCCACCACACGCGCGGTGAGCGTGATGGGTTTCGGCGTGACTTTCCCCTGCGCCCACGCGTGCACGGTCAGGAACGCGACCGCCAAGACAGCGAGCAGCATCTGCTTACAGATTGCCTTTAGCATGTCATTCCTCCTTCTAGCTCACAGGTGAATGTTCATCGCGCTCGGCCATTTAGAGCAGTTCTGGACATCACCTCCTCGCACACGGTTGCGAGTCCGCGGGACGGTTCGGACTCGGAGGCAAGTGCTTGTTTTCATACAAAAATTATCCAAGCACACGGGATGAGACCCTCTTATATTCTGAACACGCTCGTCGGCCTGAATATTCCGGGCTGGCCGAGGATTTCTGCCTTGGGTGGAATACACTGTCCCTGTCGTGGGTTTTTATAGATAGGAGGACGGATGATCGGCTGGGTCGCGGGAGGGGACCGGCAGCGGGAGTTCGAGGAGGTGGCGCTGGTCCACCTGGACGCGCTCTACCGGAGCGCCCTCCGGCTCACGCACAACCGGGCGGAGGCGGAGGACTTGGTCCAAGAGGCGTGTCTCAGGGCGTTCAAGAACTTCCACCGCTTCAACCCGGGGACCAACTGCCGGGCCTGGTTGTTTACGATCATGCGAAACGCCTTCCTGAATCGCCTCCGCCACGCGGGACGGGAGGTGCTGGAAGACGATTCGCCGACATGGGAGTCCGTGTCGGAGAGCGTGACCGCGCCGACCTCACCGAGAGATAACCCCGAAGAGGAGTTCTTCCAGACGGTCCTTCACGGCGACGTGGACCGGGCCCTCCGGGCGCTGCCGCTGGCCTTCCGCGAGACCGTGATCCTCGCCGATCTGGAGGGATTGAGCTACAAGGAGGTCGCGCAGGTGCTGGACTGTCCAATAGGCACGGTGATGTCGCGGCTCGCGAGGGGCCGGCACCTCCTCCGCCAGGCCCTGGGCCAGTTTGCTCGAGAGCGCGGCTACAGCAGGGAATCAGGATGAACTGCCAGGAGTTCCAGGCCTATTTGCATTCCTACGTGGACGGCGAGCTCGGGGTGGACGAGACCCTTGGGGCGGCCACCCACATCGCCGACTGTCCCGGTTGCCGGAATCTGGCTGAGCGGGAGCGCCAGTTCCGCCAGCTCCTCCGCCGTCAGCCGCGGGAGTCGGCGCCGGCGGAGTTCCGAGCCAGGGTGGTCTCGCGCGTTCGCCGGTCTGCCCGGATGGCCGTTCTCCGACCTTGGCTCATCGTGCCTCTGGCAGCGGCCGCAGTCCTGGCCGTCGTGTCTGTGCTGCCGTACGCCAGACAATCCGCGCCCTTGGTGGGCGAGTTGGTGGACAAGCACATCGCGTACGCCCAGATCGAGCGGCCTGCAGAATTCACCTCTTCGGATCGCCTTGAGGTTGAAGAGTGGTTCCGCCAGCGGGCCGAGCTTCGGGTGACGGTGCCCGACTACTCGCCGTCGGGGATCCGGCTGGTTGGCGCGCGGATTGACGTAGCGAACGAGCGGAAGGCAGCATACGTCCTCTATGAAAAGGGGCGCACCCTGCTGTCGGTGTTCATGGTGCCGGCGTCCGGCCGCGACGCCGATCTCAGGGGAACGCGGGTCTCCTACGGCGGTCACGACTACCTCACGCGGGAATGGAAGGGCTACCGAACAGTGGCCTGGTCCGATGGACGGGCCGTCTTCGGCCTGGTGTCGATGCTGGACTATGAGGCGCTCCTCCAGTGCGCCGACCGGCTGCGCGCCGAGCGCGCGAACCAGCCCCGACTCTGAGGAGAATTAGGTGAACGCACAGTGCACTTTTGGACGGGTTAGGCTTAACGAAAAACGGAGATGCACGACGCGCATGTATTTGGGGAGGAACCTGTCATGACACGCTTCGTCGTTCACGCATTGGTCGCTTTCGGGATACTGACTGGCCCTGCCTGGGCCGAGCCCCTCAGCATCAAGGCGATAATGAGCCCTAAGGAGCAGATCAGGGCGGACCTCCCCACGGGCCAGCCGCACTTCATCCTGCTCGTGCGGCGGGCAGGAAGGGCGTCCGGTACGGGCGTCCTGCATGGAGCCGAGCTAACCGAATACGGGATGCACGACATCCGACCGGGCGTGGACGGCACACCGCGCGGCTACCTTGTCGCCAAGCTCTCCAACGGCGACCAGGCGGTCATCCAGTGGGAGGGCCAGGCGACCTTTATCCCCGGTCCCGACGGCAAGCCCCGGCTCTTGGACAATCTCGTCTGGCGACTGATCGGGGGAACCGGCAACTTGGCGGGAATCAAGGGCGCGGGGATAATGCACATCAAGGCCGTCTCCGCCCAGGACCGCGAGTTCTTGCTGGACGGGGAGGCGGTGATCGTCAGGAAGTAGGCGCCGCCAGCCAGGCCAGGGCGACGATCAGCCAGTAGAGGGCCGAGGAGGGAAACATGCGACGTCGTCTCGTAAGCCTGGCTTTCCTCGCGGCCTTCATCGGCCTCTCGGCCACACTGGTCCAGGCCCAGCTGGGCGGGCTCCGCACCGATCTCAGCAAAGCGCTCATTCCGCTGGAGGAGATCGTTTCCGGCGGACCTCCCCCAGACGGCATCCCGGCCATCGACCGCCCCAAGTTCGTCTCCACCCGGGAGGCTGATGCGTGGCTCCCGCCCAAGGAGCCGGTGCTGGCTGTGCGTGTCGGCAGCGACGCCCGGGCCTACCCGCTGCGGATCCTGATCTGGCACGAGATCGTGAACGACAGGGTGGGGGACAAAGCTGTCGCCGTTACCTACTGCCCGCTCTGCAACTCCGGCCTCGTGTTTGATCGGGTAGTGGATGGGACCGCGCTGGATTTCGGCACCTCGGGGATGCTCTACAAGAGCGACTTGGTGATGTACGACCGGAAGACCCATTCGCTCTGGGCGCAGATGGAGGGACGCGCCATCGTTGGGGAGCTGGCCGGGACCCGGCTTGCGCTCATTCCGGCGAACACCATCGCTTACGAGGACTTCAAGGCGGCCTATCCCGGCGGCAAGGTCCTCTCCCATGAGACCGGGCACCAGCGCCACTATGGTTTCAACCCCTACAGCTCCTATGACAAGCCCGATCTGGACCCCTTCTTGCTGAAGGGGCCTCCTGACCGGCGCCGCCCACCGAAGGAACGCGTGGTGGGGGTCGTGCTGGGAGGTGCACCCCGCGCCTACCTGTGGCCGATCCTCGAGAAGCAGCGCGTGGTCCACGACACGGTGAGTGGTGAGCGGCTGGTCATCTTCTATCAGCCGGGCGTCCTGTCGGCCCTCGATGAAGCCCGCATTGCCGAGTCGCGGCCGGTGGGGGCGACGGGCGTGTTCAGCCCGATAGTGGCCGGGAAGCCGCTCACCTTCGAGCCGGTGGCCGGCGGTTTCCGCGACCGCGAGACGGGGAGCGCCTGGAACCTTCTGGGTCACGCGGTCAAGGGCCCGCTTGCCGGCAAAGAGCTCCGGGCCGTCCCGCACGTGGACGCGTTTTGGTTCGCCTGGGCGGCATTCCATCCCGCCACGTCGATCCACGGAGATCGATGAGGCAGGCGCTCTCGCGGTGCTGAGAATCGTTCTCTGGGTCGTGGCCGGTCTCGCCGGGAGCGTGGTGTTCTGGCTGGTCCAGACCATCACCGGTGGCCCCACCATCACCGCCTTCATGGGCGAGCAGATCGTGGCAACCGGAGGCTATCCTCCCGGCGTCATGACGCTTCTCGGTCCTCATCTTCCTCCTTTCCTCAATGTCTTTTCCGGTTCGC
>CAYJUC010000118.1:0-9880 GCA_964372605.1 uncultured bacterium
GGATCCCGTGGCCCGTGGGCGTGCCGTGGAAGTTTACGCCGCGGCCGCGCAGCTTAGGGGACACCTGGTCCTCGATCAGCCAGTGGGCGCTCCCCTCACGGGTCACGATCGCCGGGCGAAGGTGGCGCCAGGTCGGGTCGAAATACGAATCGCCGAACGTTTCAGCCCACTCTTCCACATGCGCGTCGATATCAAAGACAGTCGCCATTGCTCACCCCCAGGTAATCCCGGTTGATTCCGCGCGGAATACGGCGCTACACCGCCACCGCTTCCTTCTTCTCCGCGAAGTGCGGCATCACCTCCTTGGTGAAGCGCTCCATGGCCTTCAGCGTGTCTTTGTGACCCAGCTCGCCGAAGTTGAAGTACAGGATCACCTCGCAGATCCCGGCCTCCTCGCACTTCTTCAGGACCTCGACGCAGTGCTCGGCATCGCCCGTGACGATGCTGCGGTCGCCCACCTGGCTGGGCTTCATCGAGCGGAGCCGGTCGGCGATGTCGGCGAAGTAGGCGATGTGGGGCGGCGCCTTGCTCCGGTCAGTGGGGAGGACCGGGAGCACGCTGTGGAGGTAGTGGAGCAGGCGCTCACGGGCGCGGCCGGCTTCGCCCTCGCTGTGGGCCACGGCGACAAAGTAGCTGCACATGACCTTCGGATCAGGGTGGCCGGCCTCCCTGGCCAGACGCTTCGACTCCTTGGTCGCTTCCTCAACCGAGCCGAACAGCAGCGCGGCAGCGAACGGGGCGAAGATGGTGTTGACGCGGAGGCGCGCCGCCAGCTCGATGGACGGCCTGGAAAAGCACGCGACGTAGACCTCCGGGTGCGGCCGTTGCACCGCGCGCGGTATAACCGTCAGCGGTTCCGGAGTCGAGTAATACCGGCCGTGAAACTCGAACGGCGACTGCCGCCAGGCGGTCATCATGAACTCCATCTGCTCGTCGAAGACGGCCCGGCTCTCCGCGAACGAGGCGCCGAAGGGCTTGTACTCGCCCTCGTCATAGCCGCGTCCGGCCGAGAAGACCGCGCGCCCGTTGCTCAAGAGATCCAGAAGGTTGAACTCCTCCACCATCCGGAGGGGGTGATTGATCGGAAGGACGACCGTGGCAGGCCCCAGCTTCAACGTTTTGGTGCGGGCGGCCACGTGGGTCAGGAAGGCGGCCGGGGATGGGAGCACGCCGAAGCGGCCGAAGTGGTGCTCCGGCACCCAGGCACTGTAGTACCCCATCGCCTCGGCCTCAACGCACTCCTCGACCACCTCCAGAAGGAACTGGTTCGGATCGCGGCGCCCGGGACCGTACGCCGGAGGGTTATCGGTCAGGGTGAAATACCCGAACTTCATCTTGTCCTCCTCGCCAACATAATCTTCCCATAGCGCGCAATGTTCTCATAAAGCGTCAATTATATTGGCACAGAGGCGCGGAAACTGGCAAGCCAAATCTGGCGGGCTGCCGCCTTGACATCAACCTGGCCGGGATATAAAGTCCTGCCCGGGACGTGAACGCACGCGTGGTGGGAGGTGGATGCGATGGAAGAAGAACCGAAGGCGGCGATGATGTTCCCCGGCCCGCCGAGCGAGCGCGATCTCGGCGAGTTCATCGAGCAACCTGGCAAGCTCCTGCGCATCGCCTCCATGATTCGAGAGCTGCTTCAGGAGGTTCGGCAGTCCTCGCTGGACGAGGCAGGTCGGCAGCGGCTCAGCCAGATCTATGAGCGGTCGCTCGCCGAGCTCAATGATGTGCTCTCCGAGGACCTCCGGCGCGAGCTGACGACGTTGACGATTCCGCTGGACAGGACGCCCAGCGAGTCGGAGATCCGCGTGGCGCAGGCCCAGCTCGTGGGCTGGCTGGAAGGGTTGTTCCACGGGATCCAGGCAGCGCTATGGGCGCAGCACATGCAAGCCAGGGCGCAGCTGGAACAAGTGCGCCGGCGCGGGCTGCCGGCTGGCAGTCCGCCAGGCGAACCGGAATCGAAGGAACGTCCCGGCCAATATCTCTAGATCCCTCGGAGGGGGCTTCGCCCCCTCCGAGTCCTCCCCCGATGCAGTTCGAACGTGGCGGGTGCGGCCATGCCGTGAGGCAGGCCACCCGCCGCGTGAGGCCCGAGTTAATCGCGCCGGCGAAGCCCGGCGCTCGAACAGCGCCGCGGGCCAAGCTCGCGCTCGAACAGATTTTCAGCACCCTGGCCAGGATCGAGGGGCGGCGATGTATTTGGTGCCCCCGGGGTGACTCGAACACCCGGCACGCGGTTTAGGAAACCGCTGCTCTGTCCACCTGAGCTACGGGGGCACGCGCACTTACGAGACGCTGGGGGTTCAGGATACCACTTTGTGCCATCTGATGTGCCATGGTGGGCCCCGGGGCCCCCGGGCGCCCCCGGGCGAGCCCCTCGACCTTCGTGATGCTGCCGTAGAGATGGTGCGGGCTCAGGTGGGCGTACCGCATGGTCATCTTGATGTCCGCGTGTCCGAGGATCTCCTTGAGGTCGTACAGGTTGCCGCCGCGCATCATGAAGTGGCTCGCGAACGTGTGCCGGAGGTCGTGGAAGCGGAACCCTTGGACGCCGGCCCGGTCGAGCGCCGTGGTGAAGGCGGTCCGCACCTGCCCCCACTTGCTCCCGTCCCCGCGCTTGAACACGAGCCCGGCCCGCGCCTCCGCGTCCGACTCGACGGCCTCGAGCGCGGCCACGGCGTCCTGGTTGAGCGGGACCCCCCGGGGCTTGCCGCTCTTCGTCTTGTACAGGGTGATCCGGGCGCTCAGGCCGAAGTCGGCGGCCAGGTCGACCCGCTCCCACGTGAGCCCGAGGAGCTCGCCCTTCCGCATGCCCGTGTTAAGGGCGAGCGCCACGAGCGGGGCGAGGTAGGAGTTGCGTGACTTGCCGCACGCATCGAGCAGCTTTTGGATCTCGTTCCCGTCGAGGTAGCGAAGCCGCCCCTCGGGCTTCTTCGGCATCTCGATGTCGGGCACGCGGTCCAAGTAGCCCCAGCGCCGTCCGGAGCCGGAGCATGTGCCGGAGGACGCCGAGCTCGTTCGCGACGGTGAACGGGCTGACGTCGGCGATGCGCGCCTGCTCGTACCTGGCGATTGCCGTCTCGGTGAGCGCCCGGACCGGCAGGGTCGGCCCGAACGCCGGGAGCAGCCGCTTCTTGAGGATCGCCGTGTCGTCCCGGAGGGACCGCTCCCCTTCGTTCGCCTTGTGCCGAAGGTAGGCCTCGGCCAGCGCCCCGAGCGTCGCGTCGGCCGGACGGTCGTTCCGGCCAGCGGCGGCCTCCTCCCGACGCGCCACGAGCGCCCGGAGCGCGTCGTCCCCCGAGCACTCGGCTCGTGACGCCGGAAACGATGCCAATGACCCATGCGAGAAGACACGTGACGATAAGGTGAACTTGGACGTCAGCGAAAAAGCGGTGAACCGAGAAGATCCCGCCGCCCATTAGCGCGATGAACCACGTCAACATCTTGTCGCTTCGCTCTTGGGACGATACGGCCAGATCGTGCCCCTCTCGGTACGCAGCGTTGGTTTGAGCCAGAAACTGGCGAAGGTGCTCGTCAGTGATTGACGTGACGAAGTCATCTAGTCTTTTCGCCTTCGCATTTGGTTCTGTCACGTCCGCATCCTCCACGTCAGGAAACGCCCCGCCGCATCCGGAGCGAGCGAGCACTCCCTCTCACTCCAGCAACTCCGCCAGCGGCACGCCGAGGGCACGCGCCATTCGCTTCAGACCGGGAGAGACGGGTTTTTCCGGGCGCCTGACTCAATCATCGAGACGTAAAGCTGATGGGTGGAGCCATGCAAGATCATCCTCTCGCCCCTCTTCGCGCGCTCGATTCGCAGCCTTCAAAGGGAAGATAGCCACCTCGCTCCACTGTTCGTGCCCCCCCTCCCAGCTGGCCCGCTTCCGCTCACGGCGCCAGAGCGAAGCGCTCCGGAACACAACTCCCTCATGCCCCAACTCGTGCCATTGGCTCGCAGCTCGGCGCGTATGTTCTTTGTTGACACCCTGAGGATAGGTGGGGGGGAATCCAGCCACCGTCACGCCGTTCTCAGACGCAACGTCAACAACTTGCCCCGCCCACGACAATTTCGCGAGGGCTGGCCTCACCTTCGGTTGGAGATCCTCGACTAAGACTGAAGCGGCCTGGAACAGATCGAGTGCCACCGCCCGCGCAACCGGCACGCTGCAGCAACAATAGAGTGCCGGAAACTTCGTCGTGTTCCAGCGGTTGTCGGTCTTCGTCTGACTATGGGACGCGTCGGTGGCATCGCGCCATCGGGCCTGCACCACCCTGAAAATCGGGTGCGCGTGGAGCAGGGTAATCGGACGATCGGTCATCCCTGATAGCTCAGGGCCTGCTCATAACGGTCCGCCACGTCCGCGATCCGACCTTGGAGAATCCAGTCGAAGGCTCGGCTGCCGTCGAACAGGTCAGCCTTCCGCCTGACCACTTCCGGAAGGCGCTGAGGCAGGAACAGCCGTGTCAACCGGGTCAGGGCGCTATCGACGAGTTCAAGGGTGGCGAGGGCATCACTCGGAATCCGAGAAATCCCGCGTTCCCAGCGACGCACTGTCTCGCCGGAGACATTGAGAATGTGGCCGATATTGTCGAAGCTCAGCCCAAGGCACGCGGACAAGCGCCGCAACATGTCCCTGCCGCTGGTCGCCTTTCGGGCCGAGGCGGCTTCCTCGAAGACGACGATCGGGAGCATGTGCGCGAGTTCCTCCAGCTCCCGCTCGTCCTGCTGCTTGGCCAGAGGCTCACCAGTGGAGTGCGCGATCCAGAGAGCGGAAACCGCCAGTGAAGCGCCTCGGATTTCGCCCATGCGGAAAAGAAGCATGGGGGGCAGGGTGCTCTGCATGACGGCGTTCGTGACGAGCACCGCCCGGAGACCTGTGAGGCCAGCCTCGGCATTGAGCTTTTCGATACAGGAATGCACAACCTGCGTGAACTGGCGAACGCCCTCGCTGCCCCCGTGTCGCAAGAGATCCCTGATGTCCTTATGCGCCTCCAGGCATTGCCGGATCTCTCGCTCTGCGGACCGCCGTGAGATAGGCATTGTGCCACAAGCATGGCACAACACCTTTCTTCGGGCAAGCACCTTCCTTTGACCGCGCTTGCCCGAGGTGCCGGTTGCCCTCCTGTCCAGTCCTACGCGGAGATCCGCATGGTGCTCACCCGTCCTCTCGCGCTCCGCACCGCGGGCAGCGCGGGCACGCCTCGCGCGTGAGGAGCACCGTCGCGCACCTCGGACAGCACCAGAGGACCGGCTCCGTCCACTCCCACGGCGACCGCGGCGCCGACGCCACGGGGTCAATGCTCACGGGCCCGGCTCCCGCTTCGACGACTCGCCAGTCGGTGGTGGCCAGCGCAGGGCCACGCGGGGCCGGGTTGCGGCGTCCCTTCTTCTTCACAGCCTTGCCTCTCGGCGCCGTGTGCCGTTTCATGTGCCGCGCGGACCCCTGAAGATGACCAAGGCGCGGCTCACGTGAGAAGCATGCGACAGGTGTCCGGCGCATAGGTAGTCAATTCTGAAGGGATGCTTGCTAAGTCTCTGAAATAGAAGAAAGAATAGCCGCTACTTAGGAAGCCGCTGCTCTGTCCGCCTGAGCTACGGGGGCGCGCAGGACTTAGAAATCGACCAGGTCCTCCCCCCGAACGCCGAGACGGCCCCTCAGCCGCTTGAGCCCCGAGGCCTCGATCTGACGAACCCGCTCCCGGGTCAGTCCGAGCCGATTTCCGATGGCCTCGAGCGTCATCGGCTCCTCTCCGGTCAGCCCGAATCGCAGGCGCAACACGATTCGTTCGTTGGGGGTCAGGTCATCCAAATTCTTCAGCAGCCGAGCCCGGTCGCTCTGGAGGGATTCAAGCCGCTCCGGGGACAGAGAGAAGTCAGCCAGGAGGTCACGCAGGACGTTCTTTCCCTCTTCGCCGATTGGAGCCTCGAGGGAGAGCGGGTGGCGATCCATCTCCTCCACTTCCCCAAGCTGTTCGACCGGAATCTCCATGGCCTCCGCCACCTCGGCCAGCGTGGGCGAGTGGCCGAGCTCTCGGGTAAGCCGGGTCTTCTCCCGGCGGTAACGGGCGAGAAGCAGCTCCACATGAACCGGCAGGCGGATCACTCTCGCCTGGTTCGCGAGCGCGCGGACCACGGCCTGGCGGATCCACCACGTGGCGTAGGTGCTGAAGCGGGCGCCTTTATCCGGGCGGAATTTCCGCGCGGCTCGGAGGAGCCCCATATTGCCCTCCTCGATCAGGTCGAGAAGCGGAAGACCCCGATGCATGTACCGCTTCGCGAGCTTGACCACGAGGCGCAAGTTGGCCTCGACCAATCGCCGCTCGGCCTCCTGGTCGCCGGACTGGACCCGAAGCGCCAGCGACCGCTCCTCCTCCGGGCGCAGCAGCGGAATGCGAGAGATCTCTCGGAGGTACACCGAGAGGACTGCCGGGCCGCCCGCGCTCTCGTCGGAGGCCTCTCCGAGGGAGGCATCGACCGCTTCGAGGTCGTCGGCCGAATCCGCCTCCGGTTCCTCGCGGGGAAGATCCGGACCGGCGTCACTCATGGCCCTCCTCGTCTTCCTCCGACACGGAGACGAGAGAACGGGTCGGGAAGAGCGCGATCGGATCATACACCTTCCCGTCGTTCCAGATCTCAAAGTGGAGATGGTGCGCGGTGGTGCGTCCGGTCCGCCCGACGGTTCCGATCACCTGCCCCGCGGAGACCTGGTCACCCACTTCCGGGAAATTCTGCAGGTTGTGCGCATACACGCTGACGAAGCCGTGGTCGTGCTGAATTCGTATCACATGCCCGTAGTGCCGCTCCCAGCCGCTGAAGACGACCGTGCCGCTGGCAACGGCAAGGATCGGGGTCCCCACTTTTACTTTGATGTCGATGCCGGCGTGCCATCCGTTGCCTCGCCGCCCAAAATAGGAGCTGATAGGTCCGTCAAGAGGCCAGAGAAACGTCGGGGTGATCCCGTCCAGGGGCGGCGGAGCGAAAACGAAATGGGCCGGTGGTATCGTGGATCGAACCGGCGCCGCCTTCTGTCGGACGGCGTGCCTGACCTCTGGTTGTCCCTCGGGAATCAGAAGTCGCTGGCCCACCCTGAGTCTGTCCGGGCGGGCGAGGTGGTTGATCTCGATGAGCGCCCGAAGGCTCACGGCGTAGAGCCGGGCGATCGCGGACAGGGTCTCTCCCTTTCGAACAGTATGGAGAGACTGCTTCTTTTTAGACTCAACCGGCTTGGGCGGCTGGTGAGCCTTCGCGGTATGGGGAAACGAAACGGTCAGCACAAGGTTCAGCGCGAGAAGCCATCCGGCCGGCGCTTTCCCGAGGGACCCCCGCCAGGGACGCATCATCCATCAAACTCCGCGAATCGGACGCCAAAAGCCGAAAACCGGCCGGTGGCCGGAAGCCACGTGACGGAAACCTTGGAGACCCTGGCCAACGGCGGCCCCCGCTCCAGATCCCGGATGAGGGCATTGATGGTTTCCCGGGGTCCTTCCGCCCGCACCCGGACGCGGCCATCGCGCAGATTCATCACGTACCCTGAGACGCTCAGGCTTCTGGCTTTGCGCTGAACGAAATCACGATATCCGACTCCCTGAACGATCCCTTCCACGACGATCTCTGCCGCGCTCAGGCGCCCCGCCATGCTTATCGGGAGCGGACGTGCACCCGCTCGGCCGATGCCAGGGCGAGGGCCACGGCATCGCCCGGCGTCCCGGCTTTCACCACGCCAGCCAGGTGGGTCCAGTGGTCCAGCGCGATAACGGGAATCCCGATCTTGAGGGCCAGCGCGATCTCGGAGAGCGTCCCGTACTCTCCGGCGAAGGCGATGAGCGCGTGAGAGGATCGAGCCACGAGCGCGTTCCTCGCGTGGCCCATGCCGGTGACGATGACGACATCAATAAAAGGGTTGGCGTCTTTGTGGGCGCTGCCGGGCAGGATTCCCACGGTCAGGCCGCCCGCCAAGTGGGCCCCGCGCGCGGCCGCGCTCATGACGCCGCCAAGGCCGCCGCAGATCAGCACCGCGCCGGCCTGCGCGATGGCCTCGCCCGTCGCCCGAGCCAGACTCGCAACGGCCGGCGGGCACTGCCCTCCCCCCACCACGCCGATCTGCCAGCGGGGAAACTGGTCGGGGCGACTGGATTTGAACCAGCGACCTCCTGCTCCCGAAGCAGGCGCGCTACCAGGCTGCGCTACGCCCCGATCGCTTTCCATGCGATCCCTCCCGCCGGTCAGACCTCCCAAGCGTGCTTTCCGATCAGCTTGACGAAGACGCACCCGGATTCCGTCGAGACCCGAGTCTCTCCGTTCACGCGCTCCAGCACGGTCAGTGTCTGGGCGTCGAGCGAGCCAACGGGGACGACCATTCGGCCAGGCTCCGCAAGTTGCTCAAGGAGCGGCGGCGGAATTGAGGGAGTGCCGGCGGTAACCAGGATCCGATCGAAGGGAGCTTCGTCCGGCCACCCTTCTGTTCCGTTGGCCGCCCGGATTCGCACGGTGGTGTACCCCTCTTCCTGCAACACACGGAGCGCCCGCGTAACCAGTGACGGAAGCCGCTCAACCGAACAAACTTGCCGGCTCAGCTCGGCCAGCACCGCGGTCTGATACCCGGAGCCCGTCCCCACTTCCAGGACTTTTTCGGCGCCGGTGAGCTGAAGAAGCTGGGTCATCAGTCCGACCATGTACGGCTGGGAGATCGTCTGGCCTTCCCCGATGAGCAGCGGGTGGTCGCCGTACGCCCGGTCCCAAAGCGCCTCGTCGACGAAGCGGTGCCGAGGCACCTTTCGCATGGCGGCGAGCACGCCTGGATCGCGGATTCCCCGGCGGACCAACTGCTCTTCCACCATCCGTTCCCGCTCTTTTAGGAACCCCCCATCAGCGGCAACCGTAAGATCCCGCCGGCGGCCTCCGAACATGTCGATCACTGGCGACCCCGTCTGGGCGCGCGTCTCGAGGCCCGAGACTGGAGCTGAGCCGTCAAGGCGTCCGGCCACGAAGCAAGCCGGGCCAGCGCCTCGTAGTGTGTCAGATCAAGATGGAGCGGCGTCACCGACGCGCACCGCTCGTGGATCGCCGCGATATCGGTCGATTCAGCGTCATCCCAGATCGGCGGTCCCGCGCCGATCCAGTAGTAGGTCTTTCCGCGTGGATCCACTTCCTCCACCACCTTCTCCTTGTACACCCGCTGGCCGAGCCGGGTCAGCCGGACTCCTTTGGGACGCCCGTGCGGCACGTTCACATTCAACAGGGTCTTCGGGGGGAGACCTTCCGCCAGTACCCGGGCGCTGATCACGCAGGCCATTTTCGCGGCTTCATCGAACGCGTCGCTCTCGCCCTTAGCCTCCCCACCGCCCACCAGCGAGATTGCGACGGACGGCACCCCCAGGAGGGTTCCTTCCATGGCCGCGGATACTGTGCCGGAATAGGTAACGTCGTCGCCGAGGTTGGCGCCGTGATTGATCCCGGAGACGACGAGGCTCGGCGGCGTCGGAAGGAGCCCCAGGAGTCCAAGATTCACGCAGTCCGCCGGCATCCCGTTGACAGCGAAGCGTCGCTCACCGACTCGTTCCACCCTGAGGGGACGGTGAAGAGTGAGGGAATGGCCGACGGTGCTACGCTCCCGGTCAGGCGCCACCACGTACACCTGGCCAAGCGCGTCCAGAGCTTCGGCCAGGGCCGCGAGGCCGGCGGCGGCAATGCCGTCGTCGTTGGTGACGAGAATGACGCAGGATGGTTTTCCCACCGCACCCCTCACTCCGATAGAAATGGACCGACCCGCAACGTCTAACGGATCGAGCCAGAAAACTGGTCGGGGCGACTGGATTTGAACCAGCGACCCCTGGCACCCCATGCCAGTGCGCTACCAGGCTGCGCCACGCCCCGACG
>CAYJUC010000119.1:0-9846 GCA_964372605.1 uncultured bacterium
GTCGAGGGGATGAAGCTCTACGAGGTCACCTGCTGCATGATCAAGCCGTTCTACTGGACGGTGCGCACGGTCCTCCTGATGAACGTCAAGGCCTGGGAGCGGCTGAGCCCGCAGCACCAGAAGCTCCTGGAGGAGGCCGTGGCCGAGATGGAGGAGTGGGCGCCGGCGCATTTCAGGAAGATCGTCGAAACCGAGATCAACACGCTGGTGACCAAACGCGGGATGAAGGTGATCGAGCTGCCAGAATCCGAGGCCAGGCGCTACCGCCAGATCGCCTACGAGGGGGCGTGGAAGAAGTGGACGCCCACCTCACCCCAGTACGGGGAGCAGATCAGGAAGCTAGCCGAGCCCTTCAGCAAGCCCTGGCCGCCGGCGTACTAGGGGGGCGGGCGCGGAAGCCGAGGACCTGAAGCCAGTCGCGAGGGAAGGCACTCCGGGAGCCCGTGCGCCAGCTTCCTCGAGCCTGGAGCGCGCTTCTGGATGGTCTGGCCTATCTGGTGGCCATCCTGACGGCAGCGCTGACGCTGGCCGTCGTCTACGAGGTCGTGGCGCGCTACTTCTTCAACCGTCCGACTGCCTGGGCGGTTGACTTCACCGAATACGCGCTCCTCTACATCACCTTCCTGGGCGCCGCCTGGGCCCTGCGCGAGCGGGCCCACATCCGGATCGAGATCCTGACCGAACGGCTCGGGCCGCGGCCTCAGCTGGCCCTGGGCGCTGTCGTTTCGCTGTTGGCGGCCGCGGTGTCGGCGGTGCTGATGTGGCAGGGCGCCGAGGTGACCTGGGAAGCCTACACGAAGGGCCAGGCGATGCTAAAAGCGTGGCGCGTCCCCCGGTGGATCCTGATCCTGCCGATCTTCCTGGGGAGCCTCCTGCTCGTGATCGAGTTCCTCCGTCAGGCCTGGAGGAGCCTCATGGATCTGAGGCGCAGCCAATGACCTGAGCGTCACGCCGGCATCGAGACCATCGAAGTTCGAGAGCTAACCCTTTAGAGCGGAGCGCGACAGGTGGAGTGGTACGTCGTTCTGTCAGGTATGATCGGTGTGCTCATGCTGCTGTTCCTGGCCGGCATGCCGGTGGCGTTCGCCTTTCTCCTGGTCAACATCGGCGGCATCTATTTCTTCATGGGGGGCGAGCAAGGGCTGGCCCTCCTGGTGACCACCGCTTTCGCCTCCGTGGCCAGCTTCGTGCTCCTGCCGATCCCGCTCTTCATCCTGATGGGCGAGATCATGTTTCACTCGGGGACCGCCACGCGCGCCCTGGACGCGCTGGACAAGTGGATCGGCCGGGTCCCGGGGCGGCTCTCCCTCCTCGCCGTGGGGAGCGGGACCGTGTTCGCCGCTCTCTCGGGCTCCAGCATGGCCACCACCGCCATGCTGGCTTCCACCCTGGTTCCGGAGATGAAGCGCCGGGGGTACAGCTACATCATGTCCATCGGCGCCATCTCCGCCGCGGGCGGGCTGGCGGTGATCATCCCCCCGACCGCGCTGGGCGTGCTGCTGGCCGCCCTGGCCGAAATCTCCGTCGCCCGCCTTCTGATGGCCGGTATCCTCCCCGGCCTGGTCATGGCCACGCTCTACATCATCTACATCGTCGGTCGGGTGAAGCTCCAACCGGCGCTTGCGCCGAGCTACCAGGTGGCGCGCGCGCCGGCGCGTGAGAAGCTCCGGGCGCTGGGGCAGTTCCTGCCGCTCAGCATCATCGTGTTCATGGTGACGGGGGTGATCTTCGTGGGAGTGGCCACGCCCACGGAGGCCGCCGCGATGGGCGTGATGGGCACGGCGCTCGTGGCGGCCCTCTACCGCGAGCTGACCCCCCGAGTAGTGTACAAGTCGCTCATCGCGACCGTCGAGGTCACGGTCGTCGTGATGCTGATCATCGTCGGCTCCAAGGTCTTCAGCCAGATCCTGGCCTTCACCGGGGGGAGCCGCGGGTTGGTGGAGCTGGTGAGCGGTCTGGCGGCGCCGCCCCTGGTAGTGCTGATCATGATGATGCTCGTGGTGGCGGTCCTCGGGTGCTTCATCGACCAGATCTCTATCATGATGATCACCGTGCCGATCTTCTTCCCAATGGCCAACGCGCTCGGCTTCGACCCGATCTGGTTCGGCATGCTGTTGCTGCTGAACCTGGAGGTCGCCTCCACCACGCCCCCCTTCGGGCTCCAGCTCTTCGTGCTCAAGGGCGTGGTGCCCGGCGCCACCATGGGCGACATCTACCGGAGCTGCTTCCCCTTCGTCATCCTGGACTTCATCAACCTCGCCCTCATGATCGCCTTCCCCGCTATTGTGCTGACGCTGCCGAGCCTCATGTTCAAGTGAGATAGAAAAGTGAGCGCCACGCTCTGGAACGCCGCGATCGAGCGAGTGCTGGTCCGCGTCCAGGACACGACCCGACGGGTCCGGGAGGGCTTTCCCCACTGGGCTGACCCGGACACCGGCGAGTGGGTCACGACTCCGGACGGCGACTGGACCGGCGGGTACTGGCTCGGCATGCTATGGCTGGCCCAGCGCGCCACGGGCGATGCGCGGTATCTGAGATGGGCGGAGCCTCTGATGGAGCGGCTCAGGTCCCGGATCGAGGGCGAGACGGTGTTCAAGGCCTTCCCGTTCTATTACGGCGCCGGCCTGGGCTCGATCCTCGCGGGCCACGCGACGGCGCGGGAGCTCGCGCTTCGCTGCGCCACGAGCCTGGCGAAGCTCTACGATCCGACGCTTCGCCTGATCCCGCTCGGCCGCCAGGCCGAGGAGGGGTCGCACGTGGGGACGGGAGAGACCAGCATCGATAGCCTTCAGGCAGCGCCCTTCCTCTTCTGGGCCGCGAACGAGACGGGCGACCGGACGCTCCGCGAGGTTGGCTCGAGCCACGCCGACCGCGTGATCGCGCTCCACCTCAGAGCAGACGGCTCGTTCATCCAATCGAGCTCGCTCGACCCGCGCTCGGGGGAGGTCGTCAGGCACTACACGCACAAGGGCGTGAGCGAGACCAGCACGTGGGGACGCGCTCAGGCCTGGGGCATGCTTTTCTCGGCGATGAGCTACATCCTGGGACCCGGGGAGGCAAAATGGCTCGCCGCGGCCATGCGGGGCGCCGACTGGTGGATCGCGCACGTCCCCGCCGACCGGGCGGCCTTCTGGGATTTCGACGACCCCGCGATCCCGAACACGGAACGCGACACGGCGGCGACGGCGATCGCGGCCGCGGCGCTCCTGAAGCTCGGCGCCACCGCTCCCACCGAGAACGAGCGCGCCCGCTACCGGGCGTGCGCCGAGGCCACCGTTGAGGCGCTGGTCACCCGCTACCTGACGCCAACGTCTCCCGATGACAAGCGGATCCCGGGGATCCTGACCGAGAGCTGCTTCAACAAGCGATCCGACGCCCGGCCGCTGGATGCGGCGAGCCGGTGCGAATTCATCGTCGCCGACTACTATCTCCTTGAGAGCCTGCTAGCGCTGGAGGGTAAGATCGATCCAAAACTTGTGTAGCCCCCGTCCTTGTTGCCGCGCGAGACCAGTTCTAAGTATCCGGTTTTTAGCTAGTTCCCTACCAGTTATACCAGTTTAGAAAACCTGTTGATCTAGCACGTGATATGTCATACGATGCAGCCATGGCTGGTAAAGACGCCTCTGTACTGATTACCACCCTGCGAGAGCGACTCGGCATCAGCCAGGAAAAGCTGGCTGCCCGTCTCCGGGTCTCGCTTCCCACGATCAACCGCTGGGAAAAGGGGAAGACGAAGCCGGACAGCTTGGCCTGGCACGCCATCGAACGGTTTGTCAGGCAGCTCGGCGCCGACTATCGGGACCTCTATGACCGCTACTTTGTGTCCGAGACCGAAGCCCCCGAGCAGTCAGAGCTACCCGCACCTCGACGCAGGGGGCGACGTCAGCCAAAGACCACTGAGACCCCCAAAGAGAACGGTCAGATCCTCGACACCAAGTCGATGGAGGGGCTCCTCTGGAAAGCTGCGTGTTCAATCCGCGGCGAGAAGGATGCGCCGAAGTTCAAGGACTACATCCTGCCGCTGGTGTTCATCAAACGGCTCTCCGATGTCTTCGAGGATGAGATCGTCCGGCTGACCGAGATCTACGGCGACGAAGAGACCGCGCGGACGGTGCTCGAAGCGGATCACAGCCTGGTCCGCTTCTATATCCCTGTGGAGGCGACCTGGCCGGTGGTGAGCGGGCGCAAGAAGCTCGACTGGCCGGAGGGCAAGAGGCCGAAGACCCTGGGCGAGCAGCTCACGACCACTGTCCGCGCCATCACCCGGGCCAACCCCTCCCTCCAGGGGGTCATCGACATCGTTGACTACAACGAGACCCGCAACGGTGAGCGCGAGATCAGCGACGAAGCCCTCTCTCGCCTGATCGAGCTACTGAGCGATCCCCGCTACCGCCTGGGGCTGAACGACGTCGAGCCCGATTTTCTGGGGCGCGCCTACGAGTACCTCCTCCGCAAGTTCGCCGAGGGCCAGGGGCAGAGCGCCGGCGAGTTCTTCACGCCCAAAGAGGTCGGCTGGCTGATCGCCTATCTCATGCAGCCGAAGCAAGGCGAAGAGGTGTATGACCCGTGCTGCGGCTCCGGAGGCCTGCTCATCAAATGCCAGCTCGCGCTCAAGGAGCGGGAGAAGGAGATCGCGCGACCGCTCAAGCTCTACGGCCAGGAGCTAACCGGATCCTCCTTCGCCATCGCCCGGATGAACATGGTCCTCCACGACATGGAGGGCGAGATCGTTCGCGGCAACACCATGACGAACCCGAAGTTCCTCGACGGGGCCAGCCTCAAGCGCTTCGACATCGTGGTGACGAACCCGATGTGGAACCAGGATAACTTCGACCCCGCTTTCTATGAGAACGACCCGTTCGAGCGCTTCGCTGAGCACGGCGGCTTTGCTCCAGCCTCCAGCGCCGATTGGGCCTGGCTCCAGCACGTGCTCGCCTCGCTTAACGATACCGGCCGGGCAGCGATGGTCATTGACACCGGCGCCGCAAGCCGTGGCAGCGGGAGCCAGGGGGAAAACAAAGAGAAATCCGTCCGCCGGTGGTTTGTGGACCACGATGCGATCGAAGGCGTCATCCTGCTGCCGGACAACCTGTTCTACAACACCACCGCGGCCGGCATCATCATCGTGCTCAACCGGAGCAAACCCAAGGATCGTCATGGCAAGGTCATTCTCATCAACGCCGGCGCCGAATTTCAGAAAGGACGCCCCAAGAACTTCATCCCTGACGAGTCCATCAAGAAGATCGCCGATGCCTTCCACGCCGGCAAGGACGTGGAGCGTTTCGTCCGGGTGGCCAGCGCCGAGGAGATCGTCAAGAACGACTACAACATTTCCCCCTCGAGCTACATAGAGACCGCCACCCCCACAGAGCACAGTGACGTCCAGACGCTCCTGGACGAGCTGGCGAGCCTCGATGCTCAGGCGAAGCAACTGGACGGCGAACTGAAGGAGATCTTTACCGGCTTGGGGTACCAGTCGGAAAGGAAGCCGATGGCAGTCCAAGCCAAAGAGCACATCTTGGCCCTCCTTCGTGAGCACCAGGCTCAGATCAGAGCCTTCGGCGTGAAACGGTTGGCATTGTTCGGCTCGTTTGCACGCGGGCAACAGGGCGCTGACAGTGACGTCGATGTGCTCGTTGAGTTCACCCCCGGCTCTAAGACGTTTGATAACTTCATCCAACTTGCCTCTTTTCTGGAAAGACTATTCGGCAGACGGGTCGAGCTGATCACACCTGAATCGCTCAGCCCCTATCTCGGTCCTCACATTCTGGATGAGATAGAATATGTCGCGCCCGATACTGCCACTCCTTCAGCACATCCTGAGTGAAACCCGGTATCTGATGGCCCGTTCTGAGGGGCTAACCAAAGCTGAGTTTTTAGGCGATGAAACGCTGAAGCGCGCCTTTGTGCGCAGTCTTGAAATTATCGGTGAGGCTGCAAAACAGATCCCCGAGGGGGTCAGGCAAAGGCACCCTCACGTTGACTGGCGCGCTATGGCGGGGATGCGCGACCGGTTGATCCACGACTATTGGGGGGTGGATCACGACATCGTGTGGGATGTGATTACGACCAAAGTGCCTTTGGTTCAGCGCGAAGTCGAGCACATCGTTCGCGATGAAGAGAAAGCAGGGCGCCCATGATGACCCTCGTGCCAGCGGAACGGATCGATCGGGTAATCCTCGTGCTCCGGGACCAGAAAGTCATCCTCGACTCGGACTTAGCTGAGCTCTACGGCGTCCAGACCCGCGTGCTTAACCAGGCTGTGAAGCGCAATAGGGATCGTTTTCCAGATGACTTCATGTTCCGGTTGACCCGGCAGGAGAAGCAAGAGGTCATCACAAAATGTGATCACCTCAAACGGCTCAAGTTTTCCCCCACCTTACCGTATGCCTTTTCCGAGCACGGCACGCTCATGCTGGCCAGCGTCCTGAACAGTCCCATCGCCGTGCAGGTCAGCATCCAGATCGTCCGCGTCTTCATCCGCATGCGCGAGGCGATTGCCTCGCACAAAGATATCCGTCGCAGGCTGGACGCTTTCGAGAAGAAGTACGACGTACATGACGCCCAGGTTAAGGAGGTTTTTGACGCTATCCGCGCCCTCATGGAGCCGCCGCCGGGCGTCGCGAAGCGGCGCATCGGTTTCCGCCCCCTTCCAGGCGAGGATGAGCAATGAGGGTTTTTACAAAGGAGCATGACCATTCTCGTTCAAGGCCGCAGGCTGTGACTTTGGACCGGCCGGTCCAAATTGGTTCTGGAATACCGGACGGCTGGAGAACAGCTCCTCTTCGGTCGCTCTGCCTGACAACTGAGCTTGCCGAGCCGACGAAGAGCCCCGCTATATCGTTTCAATACGTTGATGTCTCGGCCGTATCCAATGAGCTGTGGAAGATTACAGCTTCCACGGAGCACTTGGGATCAACAGCACCTAGTCGTGCACGCAAGCTCGTGCGGACTAATGACGTGATTTTTGCGACCGTGCGCCCAATCCTGAAACGCGTTGCTATGGTTCCGGATTACCTGGACGGTCAGATTGTATCCACTGCTTTTTGTGTTCTCCGAGTGAACCCCGCACAGGCGGACTCTCGGTTCATCTACTATTCTCTGTTGACCGACGAATTCCTGGAGCGTGTCGGCAACCTGCAGCGAGGCGCCAGCTATCCGGCCGTAACCGATGGTGACGTCCTAGGGCGGGAGGTACTTGTTCCTCCGTTGCCGGAGCAGAGGGCGATTGCGGCGGTGCTGGCGAAGATTCAGGCGGCGGTAGAGGTGCAGGAGAAGATCGTCGCCACGCTGAAACAACTCAAGGCCGCGACGATGGCCAAGCTCTTTCGCGAGGGTCTTCGCGGCGAGCCCCTCAAGCAAACCGAGATCGGCGAAATCCCAGAGAGCTGGAAGGTCGTGAAGGTGGGAGACCTATTTACTGTCGAGCTAGGAAAGATGCTTTCTCCTAAATCAAAGAGGGGCGTCAACCCTCGACCATACCTTCGCAACAAGAACGTTCGGTGGGGGAGATTCGATTTGAGCGAAGTGTTTCAGATGGATTTCACGGATGACGAATTCGAAAAATTTCGGCTCAAGCCAGAGGATATTTTAGTATGCGAAGGTGGGGAACCTGGACGCACAGCCGTTTGGGAAGGGGAAACTCCGGACTGTTGTTACCAAAAAGCCCTTCATCGTCTGAGACCAAGAGCCAACAAACACGTGCTTTCCCGATACTATCTCTATTGGGCAACCGCAGCGTTCACAATCTTCCGCACTCACAAACCAACGGGAACGAAAACAACAATTGCACATCTTCCTAAGGAAAAGCTGGAAGTTTTAGAAATGGCTTTACCTGAACTCCCTGAGCAGGAACGCATTGTTGAAATCCTAGACGACCTAGATAACCGACTGCTGCTGGCTGAAACCAGAGCTTCTACACTCAAATCCATCTTCTCCTCCATGCTGCATCTGCTCATGACCGGGCAGGTGCGCGTGACTCGAAGGATGATCGCATTGCAAGCGCTCGCAGAGCGGGTAGCCCGGAAGCCAAAGTGGTCGGGGACGGTTGACGAGAAGATCCTTCAGGAGGTGATAAGGCGGATCGTGGAGGCAGTCGCTCCGGAGAAGATCATTCTGTTTGGCTCGGCGGCGCGCGGGGAGATGGGGCCGGACAGCGACGTTGATTTGCTTGTCGTAAAGGCATGCGACTCCCCGCACGAGGTCGAACGCCAGATTTATCGGCGTCTGATCGGGATTGGCGTTCCAAAAGATGTGCTTGTCGTTACGCCGCAGCACCTGGACAAACACAAAGACACGATCGGGTATATCTACCGGCCGGCGCTTCGAGAAGGAAAAGTCATTTATGCCGGGTGACGCGCCCTCTCGGGAGGCTTCGCACCGCTGGCTACGATATGCGGAAGGAAATCTTGCCAGGGCTAAACAAGAAAAGCCGGAGGTAACGCCCTGGGAGTACATGTGCTTTGACGCTCAGCAAGCGGCTGAAAAGGCCGTGAAAGCCGTGCTGGTGTTTCACGAAATCGAGTTTCCGAGAACGCACGAACTTGGGGAGCTGCTTGCACTGGCACATCAGGCGGGGGAACAGATTCCGGAGGATCTCTGGGAAGCCAGCAGTCTTTCGCGCTACGCCACCCACGCGAGGTATCCGGGCGAAGAACGGCCGATCACCGAAAATGACTACGGGGAAGCCGTTACCATCGCTGAGAACGTCGTGAGGTGGGCAGAGAGCATCGTCCATGGCGGTTAGCCTGGGCTCCGAGCGCGCCACGGTGCAGGACCCGCTGATCGGCTACGCGGTGGAGATCGGATGGAACTATCTCCCGCCGGAGGAGGCCCTGAGCCTGCGGCGCGGGGAGAGCGGCACGCTCCTGTATCCGATCCTCCGAGACAAGCTCATTGCCCTCAACCCCGGCGTCATTACGGTGGACAACGCCGATCAGGTCGTCGCGCGGATCGAGAGTGTCCGCAACAACATCGAGGGGAACGCCGAGGTCCTGGCCTGGCTTCGGGCGGAACGTTCGATCTATGTAGAGGCCGAGAAGCGCCAGCGGAACGTCACTCTCGTCGACTTCGACCACCCGGCTCACAACCTCTTTCATGTCACCGGCGAGTGGGAGTACACCAACGGCCAGCACACGAACCGCGCCGATGTCATCTTTCTCATCAACGGGGTGCCCGTGGCACTCGTCGAGACAAAGGGAGCCAGGAAGCCGAACGCCATCGACGAGGGGTTCGCGCAGATTCGCCGCTATCACCGCGAGACGCCAGAGCTGCTGACCGCCCCGCAACTGTTCGACGTGACCCACCTCATCGACTTCTACTACGGCGTCACGTGGAACCTGGACCGCAAGGACTTCTTCAACTGGAAGTCGGAGGAGCAAGGGAGCTTCGAAAAGAAGGTGAAACGCTTCTTTGCCCGCGAGCGCTTCCTCAAGCTCCTGGCGGAATGGATCATCTTCTTCACGCGCGATGACGAGCTGCGAAAGATCGTCCTCCGCCAGCACCAGACGCGGGCGGTAGAGAAAGTCGTCGAGCGCTCGCTGGACCCGGAGAAGAAGACCGGGCTGGTCTGGCACACGCAGGGGGCCGGAAAGACTTTCACTATGATCAAGGCCGCTGAGCAGATTCTCCGCCATCCGGCCTTCGAGAAGCCCACGGTCATCATGCTGGTGGACCGAAACGAGCTTGAGGGCCAGCTCTCCGGGTGGATCAGGAGCGTGCTCGGCGAGGGGAAAGCCGAAATCGCGGGCAGCAAGCAGCACCTGCGCGACCTCCTGCGCGCGGACTATCGCGGGCTGATCGTCTCGATGATTCACAAATTCGACCGCGCGGACGCCAATCTCTGCG
>CAYJUC010000120.1:0-9780 GCA_964372605.1 uncultured bacterium
CCTACAGGTACACGGCCTTCATCTGGGGCTCGGGGTAGCGCGAACCCGCCGCGGCTCCCGCGGGGATGGCCTCCGAGATGCGTTGCACGTCGGGCGCGTCGAGCCGAACATCCAGCGCTCCCAGATTCTCGTCCACCCGCTCCTTCCGCTTGGTGCCGGGGATCGGGATAATGTTCGGGCCTTGCGCCAGGAGCCACGCCAGCACGAGCTGCGCCGGCGTACAGCCCTTCTCCTTCGCGATCTGCTCGACGCGGTGTGCCAACTCCAGGTTGTGGAAGAAGTTCTGATCCTTGAAGCGCGGGTGCTCGCGGCGGCGATCGCCCTCCGGGATGTCGCTCGGGTTCTGGATCTGTCCGGTCAGGAAGCTGCGCCCCAGCGGCGCGTAGGCCACGAAGGAGATGCCCAGCTCCCGGCAGACGGGGAGTGTTTCCTCCGCCTGAGTGCGGTAGAGGAGGGAGTACTCGGTCTGGACGGCGCTGATCGGATGGACGGCGTGGGCGCGGCGGATGGTCGCCGGTGCAGCCTCGCAGAGTCCCAGAAAGCGCACCTTGCCCTGCTCGACCAGCCTCGCCATGGCGCCGACCGTCTCCTCGATGGGGACGCTGGGGTCCACCCGGTGCTGGTAGTAGAGGTCGATCACGTCCACGCCGAGCCGCTTGAGGCTCGCATCGCAGGCCTGCCGGACGTACTCGGGGCGGCTGTTCATCAGGTTGGGGCCGCCGGCCGGGTTCCTCGCCTGACCGAATTTGGTGGTGAGCACCACCCTGTCCCGCCGGCCACGGATCGCCTGGCCTATCTGCTCCTCGTTGTGGCCCCAGCCGTACATGTCGGAGGAGTCGAGGAAGTTGATGCCGCGATCGATCGCGTGCCGGATGACGGCGACGGCCTCCGCGTCGTCGCATTTCCCGTAGATGCCGGACATGGACATGCAGCCGAGCCCGATGCCCGTCACGGTGAGCGAGCTGTGCCCCAGCTTCCGGTCGTGCATGGCGTCCTCCCAGTGAGAGATCAGGTGTGACGTTGCGTGGGCCTCAGGCCGCAAAGGCGTCGGGCGCGACAGTAATCGAGGGGAATCCCCGGAGCAATTGCCGGTCGGCGGTCACCAGGCGGGTCCCGAGGTTTTGGGCCAGGGCCACATATTCGCAGTCGTAAGCTGAGCATCCCGACCGGATGGCGAGTTGGAGAACGTCGTGTGAGACCACGCTGTATTCGCGTCCCGCCATGTTACGCTCCGCCTCGTTCACGATCTGCAGCGCTTCGTCCAGCGCTAGGGTCTTTCTGCGAACGAGGCCCGTCAAGGTATTCCGGAACTCTGAGCGCCAGAGGAGCGGGGCGACCCAGACCGGGTCCCGGGTCAGAATTGTTTCGGCTTGTCTGGTCTGCTGGCCCACCACATACAAATACACCAGCAGGTTCGCGTCCACCACAATCATGGGCGGCCGTGCGTCTTGAGCTGGTTAAGAACTCGATCGGTGAGCCGGATGCCCACCGGCGTACGGCGCACGGCACGTGCCCTGGCGAGGAGCGTGTCTGGGTCCACGGGCACTGCTTCGGCAGCCGCCTCCAAGCAGACGATCACCTCCAGGTTGAGGCTGCGTCGATGGAGCGTTGCCTGGTTCTTGAGCCTTCGTACCAGCCGGTCAGGCACGTTCTTGATCGTAAGCGTTGCCATGGTTGCAGATCTCCTGGTACCAAAAGGGTTGCAAATTGGAACCACTGGATACACTATGATTGTCTGTCCGCGGTGTCAAGTGTATCCAAAGTTTGGAGGGCGTTGGAGTTGATCCCGCCGCGGGAGAGCACGGGCGGCTATGTCAGAAGCACTTGAGACCATCGAGATCGAGACCGGCCCCGCGCCGCGCGCGTCGGTGATCTTGATGCACGGGCTGGGCGCCGACGGGAACGACCTCGTTCCCCTGGCGCCGGAGCTCGGTCTGGCGGACACGCTTTCCGTTCGCTTCGTCCTCCCCCACGCCCCCATGCGCCCCGTGACCCTCAACCGGGGATACGTCATGCGCGCCTGGTACGACATCGTCGAGCGCGATGGCGTGTGGCGCGAGGACGCCGCAAGCGTGCGGGAGTCCGGCCGGCTTGTCGAGGCGCTGCTGGAGCGCGAGAAGGGGCGCGGGATCGTGGCGCGCCGGATCGTCCTCGCCGGCTTCTCCCAGGGCGGCGCGATGGCGCTCTACGCCGGGCTGCGGCACGGCGAGCGCCTGGCCGGCGTCCTGGCGCTCTCGTGCGCGCTCCCGCTTGCCGACGCGCTGGCCGCCGCGGCGACTCCCGCCAACCGGGAACTGCCCATCTTCATGGCCCACGGGACCCACGACCCGGTGGTTCAACTCGCCCGCGCCACCCGCTCGCGGGATCTGCTCGCCCGCCTCGGCTACCGCGTGACCTGGCGCGAGTACCCCATGGCCCACTCGATCTGCCCCGAGGAGGTCAACGACATTGCCGAGTGGCTTGCCCGCGTGCTGGCCCGCGACCCGCCCGGTTGAAGGGAGACCCTGCTGGACTGTCGTGCCCCAGCCCGGCACGCTGCTGCTCCTCGGCGCTGGCCTCGCCGGGCTGGGCGGGGCCGCCTGGATGAAGCACCGGCGAAAGTAGCCGCGTCACGTTCCACCTGAAGTTGGCGCAAACGTCGCCTTTCAGCACCCTCACCCTTAGAGGGAGAGGGAGTTCTTGCCGTGGTAGACTCCTGGGAGCCATGCCGGTCACAGGCTTCGACATCACGCTGAGGCGGCCGCTGGCCGGGGGGCAGGCCTTCGGGGAAGCGGGCCCCTACGAAGAGCTGAAAGGCCGGCTCCACTTCGCCATCGACCCGGAACATCCGGCCAACCGCGCCATCACTGACGTGGGGCTTGCCCCGCGGAACGCGCAGGGCAGAGTCGAGTTCGCCGCCGACGTTTCCATTCTCCTGCCCGTGGATCCGCGCCGGTGCAGCGGGCGGATTCTGCTGGATGTGGTCAACCGCGGCAACAGTGTCGCGGTGCCGAACTTCAATCACGCGACGCGCCCGGTATTCGGGCTGGAGTCGGACCCGAACCCGCCCGTTGACCCCGGCGACGGATGGCTCATGGGCCGGGGCTTCGTCATCGTCTCCTGCGGCTGGCAGTGTGACGTGCCGGAGATCCCGGGGCTGCTGCGGCTCCACGCGCCCGAGGCGCGCGACCGGGACGGTAGTTCCCTCAGAGGCCGTGTCTACAGCCAGCTCCAGGCGCCGGAGGACGTGCCGCACTTTCTCCTCTCCGACCGCGGGCACATCCCGTACCCCGCTGCCGCCCTCGACGAGCCCGATGCACTGCTGCTGGCGCGCGACCTGCCTGACGCGGAGCCGGAGATCATCCCGCGCTCCCGCTGGCGCTTCGCGCGGGTCGAGAGCGGCCGGGTCGTGCCAGACCCGCGCTACGTCTGGCTCCCGGGTGGCTTCGCCAGAGGTCGCCTCTACCAGATCGCCTACACTGCGGTGGGCGCGCCGGTCCTCGGGCTCGGCATGGCGGCGCTGCGCGACTGCATGGCGTGGCTCAAGCCCGGCGCGCCAGCCGAGGGGAACCCGGCGCCCGGCCTCCTCCGCTGGGCCTACGCCTACGGCCGGTCGCAGACGGGGCGGCTCCTGCGCGCGATGATCCACCTGGACTTGAACCAGGACGAGGCGGGACGCCGCGCGCTCGACGGGGTCATCGTCAACGTGGCCGGCGGGATGCGCGGCGAGTTCAACGACCGCTTCGGGCAGAACTCGAAGGACCGCCCGCAGATGATGCGCCACCTGGAGCCGTTCCAGATCGAGCCGCGCGACGGGCTCAAGGTGATGCTGACCAATACGTCGGCCGAGTACCACCGTGGTGACGGGTCTTTGATCCACACCGATCCCGACGGCGCCCGCGACGTCGCCCACGGGCCCGATGTGCGCGTCTACCACTTCGCCGGCACCGAGCACGGGCTCGGCACCTGGCCTCCCACTGACGCGGTGCCGTCGCCGGCGGACCCCGCGGGTTGGATCGAGCGCTCGCAGAATCTGCGCGGCGTGGTGAACTACGGGCGGTTCCTGCGCGCGTGCCTGGTGAACCTGGACCGCTGGGCAGCCGAGGGCGTGGAGCCCCCGCCGAGCCGGCATCCACGGGTGGACGACGGTAGTGCGGTGCCGCCGGAGGCGCTCGCTAAGGTCTTCGACCGGGTCCCCGGCGCGCGCTACCCGCGCCACCACGCGCGACCCCAGCGGCAGGACTTCTCGACGCTCCCTCCCAGGCCCGGCCGCGCCTATGGCTCGCTGGTCTCCGCCGTGGATGAGGACGGCAACGAGGTCGCTGGCATCGCGCTCCCCGAGGTGGCGGTGCCGCTGGCCACCCACACCGGCTGGAACCTCCGCCACCCCGACATCGGGGGGGCCGAGCAGCTCCTGATCTTCGCGGGCTCCATGATCCCGTTCCCCCGAACGCCGCGCGAGCGCGAGGCGGCGGGCGACCCGCGCCGCTCCATCGAGGAGCGTTACCGCTCGCGCGAGCACTATCTGGCGCGGGTGCGCCGGGCGGCGGTCGCTCTCGCAAAGGAGGGCTACCTCCTTCGAGAGGACGTGGAGCTGTCGGTCACCTTCGCCGCGCGGATGTGGGACCACTTGACAGACTCTTCATCTTCCCGGTAGCTTCGCTCAGGAGTCTCGCGCGTTGGGGCCGGACTGAGGAGAGGAGGGGCGGGATGCGTTTTGGAGCGGGCTTCTGGGGGCCGTTTCCCCTCCGCCGATATGTCGAGTACGCGACCCTCGCTGAACGCCGGGGGTTCGACGTCGCGTGGATCGGCGACACTCAGCTCATCACGCCGGATCTCTACTCGGCCATGGCCCTCTGTCTCAACGCGACCTCCACCATTCTCGTCGGCAGCGGTGTCACCAACAGCGTCACCCGGGACCCGACCGTCACCGCCGGGGCCGCGCTGGCGCTGAACGAGTTCTCAAACGGGCGATGCGTCCTCGGCGTCGGGGTCGGCGGGTCGGCGGTCCACACCGTCGGTCTCCCGGAGGACCGTGCCGGCGAGTTCCGCCAGAAGCTGGAAGCGATCAAGGCGCTCGTCCGGGGCGGGACGGCCAGGGTGAACGGCGTGGAGGCGCGGGGAAAGATCGCCGCTCCACCTGTGCCGGTGTACGTGGCCAGCTCGAGTCCGCTGATGCTTCAGCTCGCCGGCGAGATGGCCGACGGCGTCATCCTGAACGTCGGGGTCGCCCCCGAGCTGGTGCAGGAGGCGCTCAAGCATGTCGAGCGTGGCGCGAGCCGTGCCGGTCGCGACCTCTCGGATCTCGACATCGCGGTGTTCGCCGGATCGGCCATCGACGGGGAGTCGAGCCGCGCTATCGAGGAAACCCGGTCATGGGCGGCGACGACCGCGCGGCGCGTCGCCAAGTGGGTCAGCTCGGGGGACGCCGAAATGCGCTCCGCGGGCGCCGCCATCCTGTCGCACTATGACTGGAGCGAGCACATCACGGTTGGGGCCGCGCACGCCCGGCCGGTCAGCGACGCGATGGCCAGGAGCTTCGTGTTCGCCGGAACCGCGGACGAGGTGGCGCAGAGCATCAAACGGCTCGAGGCGTGCGGGGTGACTCAGGTCATCGCGTTGCCTATGGGGTCCAGGATCGAGGCGACGCTTGAGGCCTTCGGCCGGGAAATCATTCCGGCCTGGCGGACACCAACATTGGCCCGGAGCTCGCCATGAAAGTCTACGCCTTCGACCTCATGCCGTGGCCGTACCTGGAGGCGCCGTCGGTCTACCCGGACTCGAACCGCCTGTACGACCCGCTCCGCGGCCAGCAGATCTACGAAGAGCACTTGAGCCAGATGGAGCTTTACGATGAGTACGGCTTCGACGCCGTCTGCGTCAACGAGCACCACGCCAAGCCGTACGGGTTGATGCCGTCCCCCAACCTGATCGCGGCGGCCTTGTCGCAGCGCACGCGGCGCATCAAGATCGCGATCTTCGGGAACCTGCCCGCGCTGCACGCGCACCCGGTGCGGCTGGCGGAGGAGATCGCCATGCTGGACGTCATGTCCGGCGGCCGCCTGATCTCGGGCTTCGCCAGGGGAGTGCCGCAGGAGTTTCTCGCCCTGAGCGTCCCCCTCGCCGACGCCCGCGCCCGCATGCAGGAAGCGTGGGACCTGATCGTCAAAGCCTGGACCGAGCGCGATCCGTTCGCGTGGCACGGGCAGTATTACAACTACGAGCACGTTTGTATCTGGCCGCGCCCTATTCAAAAACCGCATCCGCCCATCGTCCTGCCAGCGGACAGCGAAGAGGGGCTTGAGATTGCCGCCCGGCGCCGGGTGCCTACCGGGACAGCCTATCGATCGATGGGCCGCTCCCGGGCCGTGCTCAACCGTTACCGCGTCCTGGCCGCGGAGCACGGCTGGACCCCGACGCCGGAGGATTGCCTCGTGGTGCGCCACGTCTACGTGTCCGAAACCAACGACCGGGCCCGTCGCGAGGCGGAGCCGCACCTCGACTATTTCTGGCAGCGCCTGATCAGCTACCATCAGGGCTCCATGCGGCTCCTCGGCCAGTCGCCGACGCCGCCCTCGCGTGCAGCCGAGGTGCGCACGGCTGAGGATCTTCCGTTCTGGGAGTTCGACTTCGACCTGTGTCAGAAGGAGGGGATCACCATCATCGGCGACCCCGATTACGTTATCCGCGAGATCCGATCCCAGGCGCGCGAGCTGGGGGTCGGCGTCTTCATCGGGCTCTTCCAGTTCGGCAGCATGCCCCACGAGATGGCCTGCAAGGGTATCCGCTTGTTTGCGGAGAAGGTGCTCCCCGAGTTGAAGCGCGACTGAGCGGAGGACCACCACCGCGCGTCAGACCAGCGGCCACGGATAACGCCGCCCGCTCCGATCCACCGGAAAGCGACCCCCCCGCGCGACGGCCCGGGCCCGGGCCAGCAGCGCTTCCTGTTCGGCGGGATCCAGCAGCTCGGCCAGCGGCGCCGCAATTCCCACCTTGAGGACGCGTCTCACGTCGGCGATCAGCGCTTGGGGGATCGGCTCGCCGCCGAACTCCCAGATCACGGTGCGGAGCTTGGGCTCCGCGTGGAAGCAGAGGGCGTTGTCGATGGCATAGATCAGGCCGTCGGAGCCGAGCAGGCAGTGGCCGCTCTTCCTGTCGGCGTTGTTGGCGACGAGATCGAAGAGGCAGATCTGCTTGAGCCGCTCGTGGTGGGCGGGGTCTTCGTGCAGCGTGAAGTAGTGCTGCTCGAAGTCGGCCGGCACGAAGCGCTGGAGCGAGCCCTCGCCCAGCGGGCCCTCGCGCAGGACCGTGGGCGGCACCAGGCCCCAACCGAGGGCCTCCGAGAGAAGATAGGCCGCCACCTCGCGCTTGAAGAGATCCGGCGGGAAGTCCCAGAGCGGCCGCTCGCCTTGTCCGGGCTTGTAGACCGCCAGCGCGGTCGCGCGGTCGAGGGTCACCTCGACCAGGAAGGTCGCGTTGCTGCTCCGCGGCATTCTTCCCTTGACGGCGATCGCGCCCCGGGCGAGGAGGTCCAGGTCACCTCGTGACGTGCCCATTGCTCCGCGGGCAGACGTGACCGTCGGGATCCTTGCCGCGGCCGCACACCGGACAGATCGGGCGGCCGGCCTTCATCAGCTCCAGCGCGCGCTTCACGAACGCCGCCGCCTGCGCGCGCGTGATCATGAAGCGCGCCGTGGCCGGCTCGTCGGCGGCCTCCTCTTCCGGCAGCTCGTTCGCCACGACGACGATGCGATCGCCGGCCTCATCGTGCCCCACGCCGAGGGAGGCGACGGCCCAGGCGGCTTCGATCGGCGGGAGGAGCGCGACGTCGCGCCCGGGTTCCCCGCCGGCCGGGAGCCGGGCGAGCAGGTCGGCCAGATATTCCGCGAGGCCGCGCAGCTGCTCCTTCTCGCATTTGAGCGTGACGAGACTAGGCGACTGCCGCGCCTGCAGGTAGAAGACGCGCTGGCCCTGCGGTCCCACCGCGCCGCAGGTGAAGTGGTCGGGCGCCTCGAAATCGAACGAATCGCTCATCCCTGGAGCCAGGCGAGGTCGCCGTCCAGCAAGTTCACGGTCAGCACCAGGGGTGCTTCAGGCCGGTAGGCGATGGCCGTGACGGAGCACGGGGCGACGACGATGCGCTGAAAGAGGTCGAGGTGGAGGCCGAGCGCGTGAGCCACGACCGCCTTGATCGGATCGGCGTGGGAAACCGCGACGATCGTCTCCCCGGGATGCCGTTCCACCAGCCGGGCGAGCGCCTCGGTGAGCCGCGCCTGCATCTCCGTGAACGACTCCCCCCCTGGGAAGCGGAAGCCGCTCGGATGGTACCGCACCGACTGCCACTCGGGCTTTCGCCCCAGCCGCCTCAGCCGGCTTCCCGTCCATTCGCCGACGTCGCACTCGTTCAGGTCGCGCTCCACCCGAAGCGGGAGGCGGCGGGCGCTCGCGATCGGGGCCGCCGTCTCGCGGGCGCGCTCGAGCGGGGAAGTGTAGATCGCGGCGACGCTCGGGAGCCGGCCGATGCGCCGGGCGACGGCCTCCGCCTGGCGCCGTCCCTCGTCCGCGAGGTGCAAGCCCGGCGCGCGCCCGGGCAGGACCACGCCGGTCTTCGGCGTCTGGCCGTGGCGGACCAGGAGCACCAGCGTTGGCTTGCGTCGCGGAGCGCTCATCCCGGCTCTCTCTTTCTGTTCGGGCGCGATTGTAAGCGCCCCGCTCAGTGCTGGCAAGTGGCTTCGGCGTTGACATTGCCGCTGTCTTCCTCCATAGATAATAAGGATCGAGGGGGGAGTCCGAGCCGGCAGCACCTTATCTTGGTCTGAGACCTGCCCGAAACCTTGGAAGCAGGCAAACGGTGACGGTGGGGTAGCTCAAGTGGGTAGAGCAGGCGCTTTATAAGCGCCCGGTTCCGGGTTCAAATCCCGGCCTCACCACCACGCTGTGGGTGGCTTGAGGAATTGGGTTTGAGAGGTAACCAAGGAGGATGGGGTGGCAAAGAAAATTCCGTACCGGGTGACACCCTATCATCTTGAGATCCGGAGCCTACATAGCGATCGCCTGCTTCTCAGGGAGCCGATCTCCGTTCTTGTGGAGGAAGAGGAAGAACAGGTCGTTGCCTACGCTCCGGACCTGGAAATTTTCGGATATGGTGATGACCTCGGAGAGGCCCTGGAGGATCTCCGACAAAGCATCATCGAACTTTACGACGACCTGGCTGGACACGTGGGGAGGTTAGGGACCGATCTGGGAAAAGTCTGGCAGTATCTCTCTACGGCTATTGAGATTTTGCCTGGCTCCCAATGACCGTCCGTGAGATGCTCCGGCTCCTCCGGAAACTCGAGATGCAGTTGAGGGAAGGACGGGACACTATTGCAAGCTTTTATCATGAGGGCAGGCTGATCGTGAGGACGAAGGTCCCCCACAAGCGAGGCGAGCTAAAAGGAAAACTCCTCACTTCATTCGCCAGCAGCTTCGATTAAACGAAGAGGAATTTCAGAGTCTGGAGCAGTGCGTGCTCTATCGTTCCGAGTATCTTGAGCTGCTGAAGCGGAAGGGACGGTTATAAAAGCCTGATGGCTTCTGACCGCATCATTATCCGGGGCGCGCGCGAGCATAATTTAAAGAACATCGACCTGGAGATCCCGCGGGATCAGCTGGTGGTGATCACGGGGCTCTCGGGGTCGGGGAAGTCCTCCCTCGCCTTCGACACGATCTACGCCGAGGGGCAGCGGCGCTACGTGGAGTCGCTCTCGGCCTACGCCCGGCAGTTCCTGGAGCAGATGGAGAAGCCGGACGTGGACTCGA
>CAYJUC010000121.1:0-4041 GCA_964372605.1 uncultured bacterium
GGGAGATGATCTCGGAGCCCCACTGCTCGATGAAGCGGAATTTGTCGGGGAAATAGATGCTCATCCACAACTGGTTGGCGCCGGCGTTCGCAGCAAGCTCGATCTGGCGCAGGCAGTCATCCGGACTACCGGCAATGGCGAAGCGGGCCGCCAGGTAGTCCTTCAGACCCAGCTGCTGGACGAGCCGGGGGTTCTTGCGGGCGGCGCCGGGCATGAGATGCTCCGAGATGACGTACTCGCGCGCCAGGGTCGCGATGGCGTCGGCATATTGCGGCGGCACGAGGTTCGGGTTGCCGGCCTGCTTCGGCAGCACGTGCCCCATCGCGGCCAGCATCATCTGAATTTCGGCCAGCGCGGCTTCGCGGCTCTCAGCCAGATTGGCGCAGCAGAGCCACCACAGATCCAGGTCGGCCAGGCTGCGCCCGCTCTCGGCGGCCCCCTGGGCGATCATCTCGAGACTGTACGACACCACATCCTTCGTGAGCCCGGTTCCGATCACCACGCCGTCGGCAAGCTGCCCGGCGAGCCGCAGCGCCCTGGGCCCGTGCGCGGCCATGTAGATCGGCACGCGGTAATTCGACCAGTTGAGCCTGCAATCGGTTCCGTGGTAGACGGCGCCGGCGCCGGAGAGCATGGCGCGCACGGCGCCGATGGCTTCCCGCATCTCGTCGAGGGTCACCGCCTTGAGGCCGAGGTTGCCGAGGGCGCTGTCGCCGGTCCCGATGCCGAGGAAGACGCGGTGGGGCGCCAGCTCCTCCAGCGTGGCCGTGGCGCTGGCGGTCACCGAGACATGGCGCGTGAACGGGTTGGTCACGCGCGGGCCGATTTTGATGCGGGAAGTGTGGCCCGCCGCCACCGCGCAGCTCACCCAGAGCTCACGGTAGATGGACTGGGAATCGACGAGGCCGATGCGGTCGTACCCTGCGGCCTCCGCGGCAATGCAGAGCGGGGCCAGCTCGGACGGCTTGGGTGGGACGAAGCTGATTCCGAACTTGACGCTCACGCCCCCTCACCTTTATCCTCTCCCCCCCGGGGGGGAGAGGGGAGGGTGAGGGGGCTCGCCTGAGAGGCCCAGCTCGCGGAGGATCTCCTCGGTGTGTTCGCCCAGCGTGGGCGGCGGCAGGAGATCGCCCCACGGCGTGGCGCTGAAGCGGCCGGGCGGGGCAACGGTCCCGATTTCACCCTGGGTGGGGTGGGTCAACTTGAGCTCCAGGCCCAGGTGCTTGACCTGAGGGTCCGCGAACAGTTCGTCGAAGCTGTACACGGGAGCGTGGGGCACGTCGTTGGCTTCCAGGATCTTCAACCACTCGGTGCGGGGTTTCTTTTTGAACTCCTCCGCGAGGAGCGCGTAAAGCTGCTCGTAGTTGGTCACGCGCCCGAGGCGGGGCGCGAAGCGCTCGTCCTCCAAGAGATCCGGGCGCTCCACGCTCTTGACCAACCCCTCCCAGAACTTTTGCGGCGAGGAGAGGTGGATCGCCAGAATCGCTCCGTCCGCGCAGGTGAAGGCGTACGACTGCGAGTAGGAAGGCCGGCGGCGGGGCCCACCCTTGTCACCCGTTTGGAAGTAGAAGGACGTTTCCGAGCTCTGGAACGCCGCCGTGGCCTCCAGCATCGAGACCTCCACCTTCTGCCCTTCCCCGGTCCGCTCGCGCGCCGCCAGCGCGGCGAGAATCAGGTAGGCGGCGGTCAGGCCGGTGATGCCGTCCGAGAAGGCCGGCCCGATGACGCGGGGACGGTCTTTTTCCAGGAGCTGGTTCAGCATGCCGGAGAGCGCCTGCCCGATCGTGTCGTAGGACGGGCGGTGCACGTAGGGGCCGCTGTGCCCCATGCCGGAGATCGAGCAGTAGACCACGCGCGGGTTCCACGTTCGAACCGTCGGATAGTCCAGCCCGAGTCGCTCCACGACGCCGGGGCGATAGTTTTCCAGGAACACGTCGGCCCGCTCGAGGAGTCGCCGCATGGCAAGCTTGCCGCGGTCCCCGCGCAGGTCGAGGATGAGGCTCCGTTTGTTCCTGTTGAACGCGATGAAGTTGGGGGAGTAGAGGCTGCCGGCGAACGAGCGGAACGGGTCGCCGCCGTCCGGCGCTTCGACCTTGATGACGTCCGCGCCGAGGTCGGCCAGGAGCTGCCCGCAGTACGGGCCGGTGATGAAGCTCGCCGACTCCACCACCCGGATGCCAGCCAGCGGCCCCTTTCGCTCGTTGGGCATCGAGCCTTACCGCTGGGCCGAGGCGCGGAGGGTGCTGGCCCTGCGCGCCTGCTCGATAATATCCACCCCGGTAAGGTCGGCCCACGCCTTCAGAATCTGGCGCGTTACCGGACCCGGGACCTCACCCGCCACCCGCCGGCCGTTGAAGACCGAAACCGGGAAGAGCGTGTAGCTGGTTGAGACGATCAGCAGCTCGTCCGCGGTGTAGAGATCGTACGGGGTCAGGTTCGTCTCCAGAACGTCGAGGCCGATCTTGGGCGCCAGCTCCATGAGCGCATCTCGGGTGACCCCCTCCAGAATGTGCTGGTCCCTCGGGCTCAGCAGCGTCCGGTCCCTGATCATCAGCACGTTATAAGAAGGGCCCTCGGCGACGTGACCGTTGAGGTCCAGCATCAGGGCATACGCCTGCGGGTCCACGGCGCGCGCCTCCTTTTCGGCCTGGATATGATTCAGCTTGTTGTGCAGCTTGGCCCGGGGATCGAGGCACTCGGGCGGGGTGCGGCGCGTGGAGACCAGGGTGAGGTGGATGCCGTCCCGGTAGTGGGAGGCAAATCGCTCGAACGCAACCGGGACGCAGTGGATGATGACCGTCGGGCTCCCCTCCGGGACGAACCCCCCGACGCCGCGGGAGATTCGCTGAATCAAGTTGAAATCATCTTCGGGGGCCAGGAACTTGCGGTTGCGCTCGAACACCTCCAGCGTGATGTCGACAACCTGCTGAGCCGTCAGGCCGCAGTCGAGCCCGATATATCTGAGCGAGCGGAAGAGCCGGTCCACGTGCTCCGCGAGCCTGAAGGGCCTATGCTGGAAGGTCCGCGCGATGTCATAGGCGGCATCGCCGTATATGAACCCCCGGTCGTACATGGAGATTCGAACTTCGCTCTCGGGGACGTATTCGCCGTTGAAGTACGCAACCCTTTCCGCCATGCTCGACCTCACTTTCTGAGCCACCTATGGCTCGATTCTCCCTCTCCCCCGCTGGGGGGAGAGGGCAGGGTGAGGGGATAAGCCATCCGCCCCACCCTCACCTTCATCCTCTCCCTCCCCGGGAGGGAGAGGGAGCCGATGGGAAGCGTCGCCTATCGCTGTTGCTCCGTGCAAACATTTTCGGATCGGCCCTAACTGCTCTTGACAAAGGCCGTGATCGCTTCGTAGAAGCGGTCCGGCTGCTCGAGGTGCGCGAGGTGGCCGGCGCCCTGGATCGTGCTCACCGTCGCCTTGGGGATGCCCTCCGCGAACGCCTTTGCGTGGGAGGGCGGAGTGAACCGATCTTCGGCGCCCCAGACGATCAGCGTCGGCACGCTGATGTGGTGGAGCCGTCCCGGGAGCTTGGGGTTGTGCCAGTAGGGTTGCCAGGTAAAGCGGGCCAGGTTCGCCCACTGGGTGATGCGGCGCTCGATGCGCTCCGGATCGCTGGTCGGGGGAAACGCGAGGTCCACATTGCGGGGATCCGCCAGCAGCAGCCCGTCCCGCTCGTGGTCTGAGATGACATAGAGCTCCGGGAGGTCCTTCCCGTCCGTGCGGAGGCCGGCAGCGTCAACCAGGACCAGCTTGCGCAGGCGATGGCTCCCGGGGACGGCCACCTCCGCCGCAATCCACCCCCCGAAGGAGACGCCGACGAGCGTCACGTCGACGAGCCCGAGCGCGTTGATCAGATCCACATAGTGGTAGACGAGGTCGTCCATGTCCTCGATGGTGTCGCCGAGAGGCGTTTGTCCCATGCCCGGATGGTCCGGGGCGACCACGCGGAATTCCCGAGCCAGGCGGGCCAGTGCCGGCGGCCACCCGGGCTCCTCGGGTCCGTGGAGGAACAGGATGGCCGGCCCTGTCCC
>CAYJUC010000121.1:4141-9736 GCA_964372605.1 uncultured bacterium
GGCGAATAGCTCCATGTTCTTCCTGGCCATGGCGTCGGGCATGCTGCCGAACTGCAGGAGCACGATCAGGTGCCCCACCTCCATTTCCGTAGCGTATTTGACCAGGCGGTCGTGCACGCTTTCCGGCGTTCCGACGAAGATCCACTCGTCATCGATGAGCTGCTTGTAGGTGACGTCCCTGAACGAGCTCTTGCCGCCCTGGGCGTAGCGCACCAGATTCTTGGGGGAGGTGTACCCGGGAGGGTTCAGCATGTTGTACGGCATGCGCAGCCCGTGGTGAAAGAGCCAGAGGATGTGAGACTCGGCCTCCGCGTGCGCTCTGGCCTCGGTTTCGGCCAGGTAGACCGGGATTCCCCACCCCTTCTGCTCGGGGCCGGGTGTGTAGCCGAATTTCTCCTCTGCGGACCGGACATACTCCGCCAGCGCCTGCTGCATGCGCTTTCGCGGCGTGTAGAGCATCATGTACGGGTAACGCCGCTCGGCGGTGAAATCCACTGTCTCGGTGCTCCCCAGCGTGGGGATCCAGACCGGCGGGTGGGGCTTGGTGTACGGCCGGGGCGTGACGTTGATGTGGCGGAAGCGGTAGTGCTTGCCGTAGAAGGAGAACGGGCCCGGCCGCGTCCACGCCTGGATGATCAGATCGTGCGCTTCTTCGAAGCGTTCGCGGGAGATGGCCGGGTTCAGGTCGAACGAGTAGTACTCGGGCCCGATCCCGCGCACGAATCCCGAGACGATCCGGCCCCGGGTGATCACGTCGAGCATCGCGACCTCTTCGGCCACTCGCTGCGGGTGATCGCGGAGCGGGATCCCGTTGCCGAGCAGGATGATCTTTATCCGGCTCGTGCGACGCGCCAGGAGCGCGGCGATGATGTTGGGCGCGGGCATCAGCCCGTACTGGTTCTGATGATGCTCGTTCACGCAGACCCCGTCGAACCCCAGCGTCTCCGCGTACTCGAGCTGGTCGAGGTAGGTGTTGTAGAGGTCCGCGCCGATCTCGGGGTCGAAGAAGGTATTCGGGTAGGTGACCCATCCGGCGGGGTGCTTCTCGAAGTCGGTCAGGTAGTCGTCCGGAATCTTCTGCCACGGCATCAGATGAAACATGTGGACTTCCATATCCGCTCACTCCTGAATGCGACGTCCTGGATGGCGACGCCTGGTTCGGGCTCCAGCTCTCAATTGTACAGCGAAGCCTCCGTCAGGAGGCGGAGACAAGCGGAGTCCCCGGGGCAAGCTCTTGCGTCCACCACGGAGCGACCCCCAGATCCTTGACGACGGCCTGCGCCGCGTTGTAGGCGGGAGCGAACCGGACACTCCCTCCCGGATGGCTCGAGGAGCCGCAGAGATAGAGCCCCTCGACTGGAGTGCGGTAGTCGGCGCACTCGGGGAGGGGCCGTCGGTCGTAGTATTGCCCGTGGGAGAGCGCCAGCCCGCCGTAGGGGTGCGCCTGCCGGTTTATCCACTTGTTCAGATAGTAGGCGTATCGACCCACGATGTGGGCGTCAGTGAGATCCGAGGTGTATTCCCGCCAGCGCGCGAGGATCCGCTCCATGTACGGGCCCTCCGTCTCCGGGGTGACGGAGCGGGACAGCTCGACAGGGACGAACTGCCAGAGGTAGAGCGCGTGCCGGCCGGGCGGCGCCGAGCCCCGGTCGTGGACGGTGGTGCACCCGCAGTGGAACGCGGGCGTGGCGGGAAACGCTCCCGAGCAGATCTCCCGCCACCGCGTGTCGATGTCCGCCAGACCCTCGTAGCCCAGGAAGAGGCAGAGCGCTTCCCGCGCTTCCGGGATCCGGTAGCCGGGGGGATCGGAGACGGCCAGATGGACGTCGAACTTCCCGACCCTGGATCCCTGGAGGCCCTTCACCGCGGCCACGAACGCCGCGTCCAGGTGCTCCTCGCCCACCAGGTTCAGCATCGTCGGGACAAAGTTGCCGGCGCTGACCACGGCGCGGGCATCGATGGTCCGGCCATCGGCGAGGCGGACGCCGACCGCTTTCCGGTCGCGCACGAGGATCTGGACGACGGGGCTCCCGGTGAGGACGGCGCCGCCCAGGCTCTGGATCAGCCGTGAGATCCCTTGCGCCAGCTCGTTGGTCCCGCCCACCAGGATCTGGTACTCCGGATCGAAGGCCAGCCTGAAGACGAAATCTGCCGTGCCCGGGTAGTCGGAAACTGCGGCCCTGGCGCCGAGCCCCACGTCGCCGGTGATTTCGATGGCCCGGAGACAGAAGAAGAGCCTGATCGCCTCGCTCTCGAAGAGCTGGTCCACCGCCTCCCGGAGGCTCAAGCCCGAGATCCGGTTGTAGTCGCGCCGGTCACCGTCGGGCAGGTCCTGCCCCCGCTCACCCGACGCGACGGGCGCCGAGTAGAACTCCCGGAGCCAGGTCTTGTGGAACCGACGGTAGAGATCCTCGATGGTTCTGGCGTCTCTCTGGGAGAAGCGCGCGACGGCCTTCCAGTTGGTCTCGGGCTCGCCGCACCGGATGGTGAGGTGGCTGTCCGGCAGGAGCATCACGTACTCCACCGGCGGCTTCAGGAACCGGACGCCGAAGGCCTCGAGATTGAAGTCCCGGTAAATCGGGGCGTAGCTTCCGAGCGTCATCGCGTGCAGGCTGTGCCTGAAGCCGGGCTGCGTCACGGCCTCGGTGCTCAAGAGCCCGCCCACCTTCTCGGCGCTCTCGACGACCATGACGTTGAGGCCGGCTCGGGCGCAGTAG
This sequence comes from uncultured bacterium, assembly GCA_964372605.1. GTDB lineage: Bacteria > Methylomirabilota > Methylomirabilia > Rokubacteriales > CSP1-6 > CAYJUC01. The sequence goes on from CAYJUC010000121.1 coordinate 6,859, forward strand.
GCGGCGAGCCCCAGGCCGTTGTGGCCGCTCCCGATCACGAGCACATCACATTTCATGCTATGAGCTCCAGAGAGTTCACGACGCCTGACGGTACCAGGGGAGGAGCAGTCGTTCGGCCAGCACCACCACGCCGTAAAGCGCCAGCGACATCACCACGAGGTACACGAGGGCGGTGAACGCCATGACAGTATTGAAGTAGTTATTCGCGGTGAGCACGAGATACCCGAGCCCCGACCGTCCCGAGATGAACTCGCCGACGATGGCCCCGATGACGGCCAGGGAAATACCGATCTTGCACCCCGCGAAGAGATACGGCAACGAATGCGGGAGGCGAATCTTCCAGAAGAGGACCCACCGGCTCCGAGACATGGCGCGGACCATCTCCAAGAGCTCCGGGTCCATGTCGGTGAGTCCGAGAATGGCGTTGATCACGATGGGGAACAGGGCCAGGAGAAAGGCGTTGGCGATCTTGGATTCGATCCCCACCCCGATCCAGATCACGAACAGTGGCGCGATGGCGATTTTGGGGAAGGAGTTGAACATGATGAGCACGGGATAGAGGGTGTCCCGCAGGATGGAAAAATGGATGATCCCGATCCCGCAGATGACGCCGGCCACCAGCGCGAGGGCAAAGCCGATGGCGGTCTCCTGCATGGTGACCAGGGTGTGGAAGAGCATCACCGTGTTCTTCTCGAGAATCAGCAGGGCGATCTGGGAGGGAGCGGGGAAGAGCCAATCCGGCACGCGCAGGAGCCGCACCAGGCCCTCCCAGAGGACGGCCATGCAGACGAAGAAAACCGCGACGCGGAAGGCCCGCATGATCTTGAGCTGTTCACTCATCGGGGGTCTCCTCCCAGAGCCGCCGCCGGATGCGACTCGAGAGGCGCGTGAACTCCGGCGTGTCTTTGATGAAGACGTCGCGCGGGCGGGAGAGGTCGACCCTCACGGTGTCCAGGATCCGTCCGGGCCGCGGGGACATGACGAGGACGCGGTCCGAGAGCATGACCGCCTCGTCGATGTCGTGCGTCACAAAGAGCACGGTGCTCTTCCAGTCGTCCCAGAGCCTGAGCAGCTCGAGCCCCATTTTCTGGCGGGTCAGCGCGTCCAGGGACCCGAACGGCTCGTCCATCAGGAGGAGGGACGGCTCCGCCACCAGCGCCCGGCAGAGGGCAACCCGTTGCTGCATCCCGCCCGACAGCTCGAACGGGTACTTGCTCAGGAAGCGCTCGAGCCCGGCGGTCTTGAGGAGCCGATGGGCTTTGGCTTGATACTCTTGGCGGTCCAGCCGGTAGACCTCGATGGGGAGCAGGACGTTGTCCAGAACCCGGCGCCACTCCAGGAGGAGCGGCTTCTGAAAGACGATCCCGACATCCCGCTGGGGCCCGTCCACTTCCCGCCCATCCAGCAGGAGCGTTCCCCGGCTCCTGGGCAGGAGGCCCGCCAGGATCTTGAGCAGGGTGGACTTCCCGCAGCCGCTATGGCCCACAATGCTGACGAACTCGCCCCGGTCCACCGTAAAGGAGACGTCGCGGAGCGCCTCGACCTCCGAGCCATCCCGGGCGCGATAAACCTTGAACAGCCGGTCAACGTGGATCAGCTCGCCCATGCTAGAAGCTCCGGGAGGGGCCTCGGCGGCCCCCCCGGAAGCCCCCCCCGGATGCAGTTCGAGCGTGGCGGGTTCGGCCATGCCGTGAGGCAGGCCACCCGCCGCGCGAGGCCCGAGTTGATCGCGCGGGCAAAGCCCGCGCTCGAACAGCGTCTCGGCATGAATTCCCCGACACGCTGCTAGCGGATCTTGGCCAGCTCCGCCTCCAGCACGGGCGAGACGGTGACGGGCTTCTTCTGGATGAACCGGTTCGTGTAGACCTCCTCGGCCTTGGGCGGAGGGAAGTTGCCCGCCTTGGACATCAGGTCGATCTGGAAGGCCATCCGGTCGGGCTCCATGTAGCCCAGGCCGTGCTCCCTGGCGGCCTTGGTCAGAAGGCCGTCGATGCCGAAGAGGAGCGAGAGGTGCGCGGCGGCCCGGTCCATCTCCGGGTTCCCCTTGAGAACGAGGTCCAGAGCCTGGTCCGGGTTCTCGATCATCCATCGGAACCCGTCCATGGAGGCGGCGACGAAGTCGGCAACGAGCTTCGGATCGCGCTTGAGCAGGTCGTCGGTGGTGATGATGCCGCTCCCGTACGTCTTCCAGCCGACGTCCTCCCACCGGAGGAAGACGAGCTTCCGTCCCTCCTTGCGCGCGCGGGTGATGATCACGTCGTCGAAGCCCGGGCGAAACCCGAATGTCCAGTCCACGCGGCCGCTGAAGAAGACGGCCGCTTTGGCGGCGGGCTCCACGTTGATGTAGGTGAGCTTGCTCGTGTCGATCCCCGCGAACTTCACAAAGGCGTCCCACATGACCATGATGGCGCCCCCGGCAGGCTCGCCGAAGCTCTTCCCCTCGATGTCCTTGATCTTTCGGATTCCCTTCTCCTCGAACGACAGGATGCTCTCCGGAGACTTCCCCACGATCACGGCGAGCCCGACCACCGGCGCCCCTTTGCCCCGGGAAATGATCGCCGGCGGGAGGCCGGCCTGACCGAAGTCCGACTTTCCGGCCGCCACCACCTTGATCGTGTCGCCGCTCCCGTAGCCGCGATTGATGGTGACATCCAGCCCCTTGGCCGCGTAGAACCCCTTCTCCTTGGCCACGAAGTACCCGGTGTGGTACCCGGATACCAGCCAGTCGAGCTGCATCGACACCTTCTTCATCTGCGCGTCGGAGACTCCCGGCCAGCCGAGGGACAGCGCGACGAGCATGAACACCAGAGAGATGACCTTTTTCATCGTAGCCTCCTTTGAGCAGGCACGGGCACCCGGGCTTCGCCACGCCCGTGCC
>CAYJUC010000122.1:0-9719 GCA_964372605.1 uncultured bacterium
CTGGCCGACCTGGAGGCCAAGGTCCGCTCGGCGCTGGGTCTCAAGCCGGTCGCTTCCCCTGGTTGAGCCCCCCCCAAAGCGCGTCGCGGCCGAAGAAAGTCCTGGACGTCAAGTCCGCCAAGGCCGTGGCGTACGATCTGCTCGCCAGGAAGGCGTGGAGCCGCCGCGATCTCGTTCTCCGCTTGAAACGGCGCGGCGCCCCCGAGGAGGTGGCCCGCCAGGTCGTCGCCGAGCTGGAGGAGCGAGGGTACGTGGACGATCCTACCTTCGCCCGCCAGTGGGCCGAAGGGCGGGCGCGGCGCCTCGGAAGCCGTCGCCTCCACCAGGAGCTCAGGCGCCGCGGGATCGCCCGTCCGCTGGCGGCCGCCGCGGTGAGCCTCGCCTTCGTCGAAGGGGAGGAGGCGGAGCGGGCGCTTGAAGCAGCCCGCCGGCGGCTGCCCGCTCTCATGAAGCGGAATTCGAGCCGAGCGCCCCAGCGGCTGCGAGACTTCCTCCTCCGCCGCGGCTACCCCGCGGGCGTAGTGAACTCTGTGGTGCGCCGGCTCTGCCCGATCGACGAATCCGAGTAAGCGCCGCGCCGCCAGCGTCTGTTTTCCGGCTATGTTAGGATGTGCTTCTGTGAGGATCGGCCGATGACCGGGAGCGAAATTCGCCGGAGATTTCTCGACTACTTCGCCCAGCGCGGCCACGCGGTGGTCCGCTCCTCCCCGCTGGTGCCGGCCCACGATCCGACCCTCCTCTTCACCAACGCGGGAATGGTCCAGTTCAAATCGGTGTTTCTGGGTGAGGAGCGGCGGGAGTATGTTCGGGCGACCTCGTGCCAGAAGTGCGTCCGGGCCGGCGGCAAGCATAACGATCTCGAGAACGTGGGGCGCACGGCGCGCCACCACACCTTCTTCGAGATGCTCGGCAACTTCTCCTTCGGCGATTATTTCAAGGCCGACGCAGTCGCTTTTGCCTGGGAGTTCCTCACCAAGGTGGTCGGCCTTCCCCGGGAGTGTCTCTGGGCCACCGTCTTTACCGACGACGACGAGGCGTTCACCCTCTGGAAGAAGGTCGCGGGGCTCGGTGAGGACCGCATCCTCCGCCTCGGAGAGAAGGACAACTTCTGGGCGATGGGGGAGACCGGGCCGTGCGGGCCGTGTTCAGAGATTCATTTTCGCCAGGGCGACTTCCTGCCCTGCGAGGAGGTCCGGGCCGGACGGCCCTGCCTGGGACCAGCCTGCGATTGCGACCGTTGGCTGGAGATCTGGAATCTGGTCTTCATGCAGTTCAATAGGGACGCGGATGGGGGCCTGACCCCGCTCCCCAAGCCCTCGATCGATACCGGCATGGGGCTCGAGCGGCTCGCGGCGATCCTTCAAGAAAAGCGCTCCAACTTTGAGACGGACCTCTTCACTCAGGTCCTTGGCCACACGCAAAGGATGTTTGGGAAAGTGTATGGGCAGCGAGAAGAGGACGACGTGTCGATGCGGGTGATTGCCGACCACGCGCGCGCGACCGCCTTCCTCATCGCCGATGGGGTCATCCCCTCCAATGAGTGGCGGGGATATGTGTTGCGTCGCATCATGCGGCGCGCGATGCGCCATGGGCGCAAGCTCGGCCTCGCCACCCCGTTCCTCTGGAGCGCAGCTCGCTGGGTTGAGATGGACATGGGGAATGCCTATCCGGAACTCGAGAGCGAAATGCCCCGGATCCAGGAGGTGGTCAGGCGAGAAGAAGAGCGGTTTGCCGAGACGCTCGACGCCGGCATGGGAGAGATCCAGGAATATCTCGCCGCGCAGCCGAGCCCCGAAGGGCCGCGGGTTGCAGACGGGCGGTTCCTTTTCAGACTCTACGATACGTACGGGTTCCCCCTGGACTTGGCCCAGGAGGTGTTCCAGGATGCCGGCTGGCAGGTGGCGGAAGCGAGTCTTCAGGCATTTAATGCCGAGATGGAGGCCCAGCGGGCCCGGGCTCGAGCCAGCGCAAGCTTCGGTGAAACGGACGAGACTGCGCCGGTCTACCGCGAGCTGGTCGGCCAGTTCCCTCAGGTGGAGTTCCTCGGTTATGAGTCACTTGCCGCTCCCGCCCGGGTCCTGGCGCTGGTGGCGGACGGCCGCCGGATCGTCGAGGTTTCCGCCGGAGGCGAGGTGGAGCTGATCCTGGACCGCACGCCCTGCTACGCTGAATCTGGAGGGCAGGTCGGCGACGCAGGAAGCGTGACCGGGCGCGAAGGGCAGGGGGAGATCCTGGACACCTATCTGCGCGGGAGCGGGCTGATCGTCCACCGGATGCGAGTGACCCACGGCGGATTCCGGGAAGGGGAGGAGGTCGCGGTGGCGGTGGAATCGCCCCGGCGTCAGGGGCTCCGCCTCCACCACACCGGCACCCATCTCCTCCACGCGGCGCTGCGCAAGGTTCTCGGCACGCACGTCACCCAGGCCGGGTCGCTGGTGGCGCCCGACCGGTTGCGCTTCGACTTCACCCACCCAGGCCGCGTCAAGGACCGGGCTTGGGAGCTGATCGAGGAGCTGGTCAACGAGAAGGTCCGCGAAAACCTCGACGTGGATCCGTTCTGGACCGATTTGGAACGCGCGCTCAAGCTGGGCGCGCTGGCGCTGTTCGGCGAGAAGTACGGGGAGCGGGTCCGGGTCATCCGGATCGGCGACTTCTCCGTCGAGCTCTGCGGGGGAACCCATCTGGATCACACGGGCCAGATCGGCCTCTTCAAGATCGTGTCCGAGGGGGCCGTGGCTGCCGGGGTGCGGCGAGTCGAGGCAGTCACAGGTTCCGCTGCGCTCCGCCATGTCCTCACGGCGGAGTCAGCGCTTCGGAACGCCGCCGACCTCCTGCGAGTCCCGCCGCTGGAGTTGCCTCAGCGGCTCGCCAGGCTTCTCGACGAGCAGAAGGCCCTTGAGAAGCGGCTTTCCGAGATCGAGGGCCGGCTGGCAAAGGACCGCGCCCACGAGCTGGTGGCTGGCGCGCGCCGAGTCGGTGAGGTTCGCGTGGTCGCCGCTCGTCTGGACGGGCTCGATCAAGAAGGGCTCCGCGCCGTTGTCGATTCGGTCCGCGACCGGCTCGGGTCCGGCGTGATCTGTCTCGGCGGTGTCCTGAACGGTAAGGTGAGCCTGGTTGCCGCGGTGACGAAAGATCTTACCGGACGTTTTCACGCGGGAAAGCTCGTCCAGGAAGTGGCCAGAGCCGTGGGCGGTAGTGGTGGCGGCCGCCCCGATCTAGCCCAAGCCGGCGGAAAAGACTCCCCCAAGCTGGACCACGCCCTCGCCCTGGTCAGCGACTGGGTGGCTCGCGCAGCCGGAGAATAGGCCGCCAAGAGACCTTTCCAATTCGGCCGTTTGCCCTCTCTCCCTTCTCCCCCAATGCCCCTCAAAAAGTGACATATCTGGTGCCGGGAGAGTGACGGCCATTGTCAGCAAGATTGTTCGACCTGTCGGCCACTATCAATAACATATTGATTTCATTTTCATACTAGATCGGCATATTGTTTGCAGTAATTTCAATTCGGCGGTGGGCTTTCAATCACTGGCGGCCAACGGGTTCGCGCCGACGGTGGTGGGCCAGGAGCAGGTCGGGGGCCACACCAGGGGCCGCGAAAGACCAGGTCACCGGCGGTAAAAAAGAAGTGGAGCGATCAATGAAACCAGGGGCAATGTGATGAAATACTTTACAACTGGTCAGGTCGCAAAAGCGTGCGAGGTTTCTCTTGTGGCAGTAAAGAACTGGATCAGGGAAGGAAAGCTGAAAGCCTTCCAGACCCCTGGCGGCCACTTTCGGATCGCAGCCGATGAGTTCCGGCGCTTCCAGACTGTTCATCGAATGGGGTATCTCACCACCGGTCAGGTGGCGAAAACCTGCCAGGTCTCCCTCGTCGCTGTGAAGAACTGGATCAAAGCGGGGAAACTGCAGGCCTTTCAGACTCCCGGCGGCCACTTTCGGATCGCAGCCGATGAGCTCCAGCGCTTCCGGGCCGCCCACAGCTTTCCGGAGGAGAACGGGGAGCCGTGCCGGATCCTTGTCGTGGACGATGATCCCCAGTGCGTGGAGGTTGTCCTCCTCGCCCTCAGCGCCACCCAGCCTCCCCCCAAGCTGGAGGCTGCGTCCAACGGCTACGAGGGCCTGCTCAAGGTGGGCACGTTCCGCCCCCACCTCCTCATGCTCGACCTCCGCATGCCAGAGCTGGACGGTTTCGAGGTCTGCCGAAGGATCAAGAGCGATCCGGCGACCCAGGACACGAAAGTCCTGGCGATTACGGCCTACCCGGAGGAGTTCGCCAAGGAGAAGATTCTCGACTGCGGGGCCGATGCCTTCCTCGCCAAGCCTTTCAAGATCACCGAGTTGATCGCGCAGGTACGGCAGCTGATCCCTGCGGGACACTAAGTCGTGGGCCGCGGCGTCGCGGTCTGAAGTGAAACGGTTCACCCCCAAGGGGGGCGCGTTCTCAGTGCGTGGTGGACAGGGAGAGAGAGCGTATGGCGCTACTCGAGCGCAGAACGGTGCTGGTCGTGGACGACGAGGCTGGCAACCGGGAGGTCCTCTACGAGATCCTCACCGATCTGGGCCACGAGGTCGTCCTGGCCGAGGATGGGTTCAAGGCCCTGGTGCAGGTGGAGCGGGAGTTTCCAGACCTGATCCTTCTGGATATCAGCATGCCGGGAATGAGCGGCATCGAGGTCTGCCAACTCGTGAAGCGCGATCCAAAGACCCGGCTCATCCCGCTGGTGCTCTTGACGGGCCGCGGGGAGCGCGAGATCCGGATCGCCGGGTTGGAGGCCGGGGCTGACGACTTTTTCCAGAAGCCTTTCGACCTCCTGGAGCTGACTACCCGGATCCGCTCGCTTCTGGATCTCAAGCGCTTCACCGATGAGCTGGAGCACGCGGAAGCCATGATCACCAGCCTGGCCCTGGCGGTGGAGGCGCGGGACAGCTACACGGGTGGCCACTGCACCCGTCTCGCCAAGGCTGCGGTGGAGCTCGGCCACCGCCTCGGAGTGGGGCAGGACGAGCTCCGGGTGCTCCGCCTCGGCGGCTTCCTCCACGATCTGGGGAAGCTCAGCGTTCCCGATCCCATTCTGCTCAAGCCCGGCCCCTTCACCGAGGAGGAGCGGGTGGTGATGCGCGCGCACCCGGTCACCGGGGAGCAGCTCTGCCAACCCCTCAACTCGCTGGCCGCCGTCCGCCCCGTCATCCGCCATCACCACGAGCGCTGGGACGGGAGCGGCTACCCCGACGGTCTCGCGGGCGACGGGATTCCGCTGACGGCGCAGATCCTCGGGCTGGTGGATGTCTTCGACGCCCTCACCACGCAGCGGCCCTACAAACCGCCGTTCACCCGTGAGGAGTCCGTGAAGATCCTCGAGAAAGAGGGAGTGAACGATTTCTGGGAGCCCAAGCTCCTGGCCGAGTTTCTCAGGTTGGTTCGAGAAGGCTGACAGCTCCGCCGATAGGGACGGCGCAATGACGCGGATCCGGTGGACGATCAAGCGGAAGCTTCTGACCCTTGGAACGGGGGCGTTTCTCCTCGCGCTGATCCTCCTGGCCTTTGGGGTGTGGTCCGAGATCAAGGACCGGAGCCGGATCGAGCTGGACCGGACAAGCAAAGAGGTCGCCGCTCGAATTGCCGGGACCATCGAGCTCGTTCGATCCACCCTCCTGACGGTTGCCCAGGTCCCGGCCGTGCGGGCGCTCGACCGCCAGCAGACAGAGCAAATCATTTTGAACCTGCTTCCCATCGTCCCCACTCTGGAGGCGATCGCCGTGGTCAAAGCGGATGGCCGATTCCTCTCCGCTCGCACTGCCCGCCCGCCCGAGACAGCGGGGGCGCCCAGGGAACCGTGGACGGTGGCCGATCGTCCCTGGTTTCAGCAGCTGATGCGAAGCGGGAACCCGGTGGTGAGCGGTCTCCTCAAGGGACGGCTCACTGGGCAACAGGTCGTTCTGGTGGCGGTCCCCATTCTGAATGAAGTGGGCCGCCCCCACGCCGCACTGGCCGCCAGCGTGAACCTGAGCCGGCTGTTCACCTTCTTCAGTGACAGTTCGCTCCCTCCTGATCTCCGGCTCATGGTGGTGGATGGAGACGGCATCGTGCTCGCTCAGAATCAGAAGCCGAGGCAGCTGGTGGGGCACCGGCTCGGAACGGCGTTCGAGCGACCGGGCCCTGCTGAATGGGAAGGGCAACGCGTCCTGGTTGACACCGCCCGGGTCAAGGGTGTGGGGTGGCGGGTGCTGGCAGTGCTCCCTCAGACGACACTCTACGCGCAGGCATGGGCGGAGGTCAGGGCCGTCGCGCTCCCCATGTTCGCCATCCTGGGCGCGGCGGCCTTGGTGGGTCTCTTGATCGCCCGGCGGGTCTGGCTGCCGCTCCAGGCCCTGACCCACGGGTTTCGAGAGTTTGGCGAGGGGCGCCGCTTCGCCGTTCCTCTGACCTTTACCGATGAGGTGGGCGAGCTGGCCCGGACCTTCAACGAGATGTCCGAGCGGATCCACCAGAGCCAGGCCGCCCTGGAGCGGAGAGCCAAGCGGCTGGCCGCCGTCAACGCTTCGGCCGCCACGATCTCCGGATCCTTGAAGCTAGAGGAGGTGCTCCCGCACGCCCTCGATAGCACCCTCCGGGTCATGGGGATGGATGGGGGGGTGATCCGCCTCCTCGACGAGGCCTCCCGTGATCTGGTCCTGGCTACCGCCCGGGGCGCTTCAGCCGAACGGTCGGACATTCCTCCCAGGGTGAAGCTGGAGGAGGGGTTCTCCGGACACGTGGCCTCGACAAAACGGCCATTCTTTGTTCCCAACATGGCCAGTGAGCCGCGCACCCGGAGGCTGATGGAGGGGTTTGGCGCCGGGTCGGCCGTTTGCCTCCCCTTGATGGTGGAAAATCGCGTGGTGGGGACCATGACCCTCGTGAGCCGGCAGGTCAACGACTTCGACAAAGAAGACGCCGAGACCCTCACCGCCATCGGCCAACAGGTCGGGCTCGCCATAGAGACAACCCGCCTTTACGAAGCGGCTCAGGCCCGGGCCAGGGAGCTGGCGGCCCTCGGCTCGGCGGGAACGGCCATAGTCTCCAAACTGGATCTCCCGTCGGTCCTGGAGGCGATCGCCGAGAGCGCCATCAATCTGATCGGCGCCCAGCGGTGCGCGGTCTATGAGTTGGACCCGGAGGATCAGCGCTTGCACGTGCGGACCACCCGGGGGGTCGAGCTCCGGGTGATCTTCTCACCGATGAAACTGGGCCAGGGGGCCACCGGGAGCGCAGCCCTGCTGCGCCAGCCGTCCTGGAGCTCCGACATCGAGCGCCAGCCATTTCCCATGTACGACGAGATGTGGGGAGAAACCGGGATGACCCTCTGGGAGGCCGTCCGGCAGCGGGGGTACCGGGCGATCCTGGCCGTGCCGTTGCTGAGCAAGGAAACCGTGCTCGGATCCATCTGCATCTACTGGGACGAAGTCCACTCCCCCGACCAACGGGAGATCGGGCTTCTCACAGCCCTGGCCCAGCAGGCCGCCATTGCCATCGACAATGCCCGCCTCTACGAGGCGACCCGGCGGCAGACTTCCCAACTCCGGGCGCTCTACGAGATAGGGAAGGCGCTTAGCTCGACGCTGGATCTGCCCCAGCTCCTCCAGCAGATCACCGATCGCGCGGCCCAAGTCATCGGGGCCGACAGTTGCGCCGTCTGGGAGCTGAACGAGTCCGAGCAGCGACTCTATCCCCGCGCGACGAAGGGGATCTCCCCCAATCAAACCTTCGCTTCCCTCAAGGTCGGCCAGGGCGTGGCCGGGACCGCGGTGGCCACGGGAGAACCGTCCTTCGCCCACGACATTTTGGCTCCGCCATTTCCCGGGTACCACGAACTCGTGACCGAGTACGGCGCGTCGTCTACGGAGTTCCTCCAGCGGCGGGGCTATCGGTCGGTCCTGGCGGTTCCCCTCATCAGCCGGGAGAAGCCGGCGGGAGTGATCACTGTCTACTGGACCGAGCCGCACCCGGCCCAAAAAGAGGAAGTGGAGACCCTCACGGCCTTCGCCAGCCAGGCGGCCCTGGCGATCGCCAACGCCCGGTTGTACGAGGAAAGTGTCTCGGACCGGGAGCGCATCGAGCACTCTCACCGGACCCTGGAGGCGATTCACCATCTCAGCGTGGCAGTGCAGGAATCGGTGACGCTGCGTGAGGGGCTGGATCAAATTCTTCGGGGGGCCCCGGAGGTGCTCGGAGTGGATCGCATCGGCATCTGGCTTCCGGATGCCGACGAGTCCCACCTGGAAATAGCCGCATGGCACGATCCCCTTCATCCTGTCGGCGGGATGACCATTCCCATGCGCGAGGCAGGCGCGCTGGCCAAGGCCTTTCGGGACGGGTGCGAGATCTGGATGGGGCCGGGTCAGGAGCTCCCGCCCGAGCTGCGCCTCGATCCGCGGTACTTGAAGAGCGGGTTCCTCCGAACGAAGAGCTTCGGCATCCTCCCTCTGAGGGCGCGAGGGAGGGTCGTCGGACTGCTGGCGGTCGACAATAAGTTGAGCGGCCGTTGTCTCCCCTCGGAGAACGTTCCCCTGCTGAGAATCTTCGCCCAGCAGGCCGCCATCGCCATCGAAAATGCCCGCCTGGTTGAGAGCTTCCAGCAGGCCCTCGACGACCTCAAGACCGCGCAAGAGACGCTCGTCAGGGGTGAAACGCTACGCTCCCTCGGGGAGATGGCTGCTGGGGCCGCCCACCATCTGAACAATCTCCTGGCCGTGGTCGTGGCCCGGGTCCAGCTCCTGCTCCGAAAGGCCCTCGACCCCAAGCTCCAGCGCTCGCTTGAGATCGTGGAGCGGGCGGCCTCGGATGGGGCTGAGGTGGTCCGGCGAGTCCAGCAGTTTGCCCGAATTCGGCCCCAAGAGGAGTCAGTCCCCGTTGATCTGAACCAGGTTGCCGAGGAAGCGCTGGAATTCACCCGGCTCCGATGGCAGAACGAAGCCCGGGCCCGAGGGGTTGAGATCGACGCCTCCCTGCTGCCGGGCCAGATCCCGTGCATCTCCGGACAGCCTGCCGAGCTTCGTGAGGTCGTGACCAATCTGGTCCTCAATGCCGTGGACGCCCTGCCCAATGGCGGGAAGATCGTGCTCAGGAGCTGGGCGGAGGACAAATCGGTCCTGCTCTCGGTCTCCGATACCGGCGTAGGGATGTCGAAGGAAGCGAAGCGACGGGCGTTCGAGCCATTCTTTACGACCAAAGGGGTCAAATCCACCGGCCTCGGACTGAGCGTGGTTCACGGGATCGTCGAGAGCCACAGCGGCAGCATCGCCCTGGAGAGCGAAGAAGGACACGGCACCACCGTAACGCTTCGCTTCCTGGCGCTCCCGTCTCCCACCAGCCGGCGCGCTCCCGAGGCGGGTCAGGCGGCGCGGGCCGCCCGACTGCTTGCCATCGACGACGAGCCGGAGGTACTGGACGTGCTGAAGGAGTTGCTCGCGAGCCTCGGTCATACGGTCACCGCCGCCTCCAGAGGCTCTGAGGGGCTTGCGCTGTTGGAGCGGGAGCGCTATGACCTGGTCCTCACCGACCTGGCAATGCCGGGGATGACCGGCTGGCAGGTTGCCCAGGCCGTCAAGTCCCGCTGGCCGGATCTTCCGGTGGTCTTGTTGACAGGATGGGCCGACCATGTTGACCCATCCCACACTTCCTGGGTCGACCGGCTTCTCAAGAAGCCATTCCAGCTGGGGCAGATCGAGGAGACGCTCGCCGC
>CAYJUC010000123.1:0-9617 GCA_964372605.1 uncultured bacterium
TCCCATGCTCCCCCTGAAAGACGACATCCCATCCCGCACTGTGCCGTTCGTCACCGTGGGGCTCATCGCGGCCAACGCCCTCGCATTCTTCTACCAGATCTCGCTCCAGCTCAGCGACGACCCGTCGGCGCTTCGCGCGGCCCAGGCGTTCGTCTTCGAATTCGGCCTGACCCCATGCCGGCTCACGGGAAGTTGCCCGGCCCCTCAGATGTCCCCGCATCCCGTGGTCACGGTCTTCACGTCCATGTTCCTCCACGGCGGGCTGTTCCATGTCTTCGGGAACATGCTCTACCTCTGGATCTTCGGCAACAACGTGGAGGACGCCCTGGGCCACGGCCGCTTCCTCGGGTTCTACCTTGCCGCGGGTGTCGCGGCGGCCCTGGCTCAAACCGTCGTGTCACCGGGCTCCAGGATCCCCATGATCGGCGCCAGCGGCGCGGTCTCGGGCGTCCTTGGGGCCTACCTCATCCTCTACCCGCACGCGAACGTCCTGACCCTGATCACCTTCGGGTTTTTCATCCGGATCGTGAAGATTCCCGCCATGATCGTGCTCGGGTTCTGGATCGTGGTTCAGCTCCTCAACGGGTTGGGGACATTGGGCGCCGGTGCCCGGAGCGGCGTCGCGTGGTTCGCCCACATCGGCGGCTTTGTCGCGGGGATCGTGCTGCTCTGGCTTCTTCGCCCACGCGGGCGAGTTCGTTCCTGGTAAAATGAGTCACCATCGCGGTGGTTCGTTGTCGGGTCCGGAGGAGCATGCATGAAGGCTGTGATCATGGCGGGGGGATTCGGCACCCGGCTCCGTCCCCTCACGGCCCATCTCCCGAAACCGTTGCTGCCCGTGGGGAACGTCCCCATCATGGAGCATGTTGTCCGGCTGCTCCGCCAGCACGGCTTCACCGACCTCACGGTCCTCCTCTACTTTCTTCCGGACACCATCATGTCCCACTTTGGTGATGGGAGCCGGTGGGGGGTGCGGATCGATTACTTCACTCCGCCTGCCGATCTCGGCACCGCCGGCGCGGTCAGGTACGCCGCCGGACATCTCACCGAGCCGTTCCTGGTGATCTCCGGGGATATCCTGACCGATTTCGACCTGAAGGCCGTAATGGCCTTTCATGGCGAGCGGCGCTCCCTCGCCACGATGGTCCTCACCCGGGTCGAGTCTCCGCTCCAGTACGGGATCGTCATCACCGACGAGGAGGGACGGATCACGCGGTTTTTGGAGAAGCCCTCCTGGGGAGAGGTCTTCAGCGACACGATCAACACCGGGATCTATCTCCTCGATCCCTCGGTGCTGGAGGCGATCCCGCCCCAGCGCGCCTACGACTTCGGCAAGGAGTTCTTCCCCGCCCGCCTCGCCAGCGGGGAGCCGCTCTACGGCCACGTCGCTGCAGGATACTGGCGAGACATCGGCGACCTCGTCGAGTACCGGCTCGCTCAGTTGGACCTCCTCCAGGGAAAGATCCGGGTGGAGATCCCCGGCCGGAAAATCGAGGGGTCCCCCGGGAACCTGTGGCTGGACGAGTCCGCCCGGGTGGACTTCACCGCCCGGCTCGTGGGAGCGGTGATCGTGGGGGCGGGGGCCCGGGTGGAGCCGGGCGCGCGCGTGGCCGACTCGGTGATCGGCCCGAACGTTATCATCAGGGAAGCCGCGGAGGTGCAGGGAAGCGTCCTCTGGGAAGGGGCGGAGGTCGGGGCAGGGGCCGTGATCAAGGAAGCCGTGGTGGGCCGGCATGCCGTGGTGAAGGCCCGCGCGTTTGTCGCCGAGGGGGTGGTGGTGGGGGATTTCTCGAAAATCGGCGAATCGAGCGTGGTGAAGGCCAACGCCAAGGTCTGGCCCTACAAGGAGGTGGAGGACGGCGCCACCCTGGCCGTCAGCCTGGTCTGGGGCGAGCGCTGGAGCCGTTCCCTCTTCGGCCGGTACGGCGTCACGGGGCTGGCCAACATCGAGATCTCGCCCGAGTTCGCCTCAAAGCTGGGCGCGGCCTTCGGGGCGTCCTTGGGCAAGCGGCAGAGCGTCATCACCAGCCGGGATCACCACAAGACCTCCCGGATGATCAACCGGGCGCTGATGGCCGGCCTCCTCTCCGTCGGGGTGGACGTCGAAGACCTGGGGGTGGCCCCGATCCCGGTGGTGCGCTATCAGATCCCGGCGCTGGGCCTCGCCGGCGGCACCCACGTGAGGATGTCGCCGTATGATCCGGAGCTGCTCGACGTCAAATGCTTCGACCACCGCGGGATGGACTGCTCGCTCGACCGCGAGAAGGCCATCGAGCGCCTCTTCTTCCGGGAGGATTTCTACCGCGCCTCGATGGATGAAACCGGCGTCCTCTCCTTCCCCCACGCCGGCACCGACCGGTACCGGGACGGCCTTCTTCGCTTCATCGACCGCGAGGTGATTCGCGGGGCGAAGTTCAAGATCGTGTTGGATTACGCGTTCGGCTCGGCCTCAGCCATCTTTCCCTCCGTGCTGGGCCAGCTCGGGGTAGAGGTGATCTCGCTGAACGCGTATCTGGACGAGCGCCGCATCAGCAAAACGACCGAAGAGTTCCGCCGTGCCCTGGAGCAGCTCTCCAACATCGTCCGCACGCTCGGAGCCGACCTGGGGCTCCTGTTCGACACGGGCGGCGAGAAGATTTTTCTGGTGGATGACAAGGGCGAGATCCTCTCCGGAGATCTCTCCCTGGCGCTGATGGTCCTCCTGGCGATGCGGACCCACGCGCCGGGCATCATCGGGGTCCCCGTCACAGCCTCCCAGGTGCTCGAGCGTCTGGCGGAGGAGTCGGGCTTCACTCTGCTCCGCTGCCGCTCGAACCCCCGGGCGCTCATGGAGACAGCGATGTCCCAGGGCGTGGTGTTGGTGGGGGAGGAGCGGGGTGGGTTCATCTTCCCGGCCTTTCAGCCCGCCTTCGACGGCATGGCCGCGGCTCTCGAGCTCCTGGAGATGATGGCTCGGCTGGAGTTACGCTTGCACCAGCTCACGCGGGCCGTTCCCGAGAGCCATGTGGTGCGGGCCGAAGTGCCGTGCCCGAACGAACGAAAGGGCGCGGTGATGCGGCGGCTCCTGGAGGAGACCAGGGGGAAGACCGTGGAGCTCGTGGAGGGCGTCCGCGTCAGGCTGGGGGAGGCCTGGCTGGCCGCCATCCCAGATGCGGACCGCGCCTGCTTTCATGTGGTGGGGGAATCCGGAGACCGGGAACGAGCCCGCAGCCTCGTTGAGGATTACCGGGAGCGTATTGCCGCGTGGCGGAGGGACGCATGAAACCTCGAACGTCGGCCGTCCCGGAGCGCCGCCTGGAGCGGCTGGATCATCTCCTGGTCCAGAGGGAGTTTGCCGAGAGCGTGGAGGAGGCGGGGCGCCTCGTTCTTGCCGGGATCGTGTCCGTCAATGGCCAGCGAATCGACAAGGTCGGTCGCCTCGTCGACCCCAAGGCGTCCATCAACGTGGCGAGTCGCGCCCCCTTCGTGAGCCGGGGCGGAGAGAAGCTGGCCCACGCGCTGGACGCCTTCGGGGTCTCTCCGGCAGGACGGGTCTGCGCGGACATCGGCGCTTCCACGGGCGGGTTCACTCACTGCCTCTTGGTCAGGGGCGCCCAGCGGGTCTACGCGGTGGACGCGGGTTACGGTCAGCTGGACGCCAAGCTGCGAGGGGACACCCGGGTGGTTGTCCGGGAGCGGGTGAATGCCAGGGACTTGAACCCCGCGGATTTCTCCGAGCCGCCCGATCTGGCCACCGTGGACGTCTCGTTCATCTCGCTCGAAAAGATCCTTCCCGCGGTCTTTCGGTGCCTCAAAGATCCCGGGGAGGTGGTCTCGCTGGTGAAGCCGCAGTTCGAGACCGGGCGCTGGGCGGTGGGAAAAGGCGGGGTGGTCAGGGAGGTATCCAGGCATCGGGACGTGTTGCTCAAGCTCGCCCGGTTCGTGGTGCTCAACGGGTGGCATGTCCGCGGCGTGGTCGCGTCGCCCCTCAAGGGGCCGAAGGGGAATCGAGAGTTTTTCCTGCATCTCTCGCGGAGCGGTCGGACTCGTGCCGCGCTGGAAACTTTGATCGCCCGGGCAGTCGAGACGGGGGCGGAGCGGTGAAGCGGATCGGGATCGTGGCGAAGACCGACCGGCCGGAGGCCAAATCGGTGGTCTCCGAGCTGGTTCTGTGGCTGACCGGCAGAGGGCTCCAGGCGGTCCTGGAAAAGGAGACGGCCGCCCTCTACCCGGGGGCGAGCACGGCCGCGCGCAAGGCGGATCTTCCCGCCCAGGTGGACCTGCTCATCGTGCTGGGTGGAGACGGCACGCTGCTCTCGATGGCTCGACTCGTGGGCGATCTGAGCGTCCCGATCCTCGGCGTGAACCTGGGCGGGCTCGGCTTCCTGACCGCCACGACCCTGGACGAGCTGTTCCCGGCCCTGGAAACCCTCCTGGCCGGCCGGATGACGGTTGACGAGCGGATGATGCTCCTCGCCCGGGTGCTCCGCCAGGGAGAGCAGCTTTCCGAATACGTGGCGCTCAACGACGTGGTGATCACCAAGTCCGCCATGAGCCGGATCATCAATCTGGCGGTGTCGGTGGAGGGGGAGGCCGCCACCGACTATCGAGCCGACGGCCTGATCATTTCCACGCCCACCGGCTCCACAGCCTACTCTCTCTCCGCCGGCGGCCCCATCGTCTACCCCACCATGGACGCCATGGTGCTCACGCCCATCTGCTCTCACACCCTCACCAACCGTCCCATCGTCCTCCCCGCGAGCCTCCGCGTCGAGGTCACCCTGCTGACGGAAAATCAGGACGTCATGCTGACGCTGGACGGCCAGGTGGGGTTCGCGCTGAAGGAGCGCGACACCGTGGAGATCCGGCGCGCGACGCCGAGAATCCGGCTGGTGCGGTTTCCCCAGAAGCACTTTTTCTCCGTCCTCCGCACGAAGCTCAAGTGGGGCGAGCGCTAGCATCCTCGGAGGGGGGCCACCCAGGCGCCCCCACGCCCCCGGCGTGGACGCCCGGGTCCCCGCCCATTCCGAAACTTTCCCCCAATGCAGTTCGAGCGTGGCGGGTTCGGCCATGCCGTGAGGCGGGCCACCCGCCGCGCGAGGCCCGAGTTGGTTGCGCGGGCAAAGCCCGCGCTCGAAGAGAGTGCGATGAAACTTACCTACGACCCCCGCTATAACGTCGCTTACCTGCGCTTCCAGGACAAAACGGCCCAGGTGGAGACCATTCGGATCAGCGACGCGCTTAGCATCGACCTGGCGCCTGACGGCTCGGTCTACGGCATTGAGCTGCTCAACGCCAACGAGCAGTTGCGAGGCAGGGAGGCCGGGAAACTGATCGTCGAGAACGAAGCCACCGGCGCCGTGACCGAAGTTGAGCTGGGTTGAGGTGCAGGCGTGAAAATATAAATAGAAGTTCGGATAACCGGATACGCACCCTTTGGTTCGGCGGGGTTCAGAAGAACGTGGTGATAAATCCTGACCTGCTCATCCGTGACTTCCGCGCAGCGGTGTCGCTGGCGGGCTTGCAGTGCAGCACGGTGGAGCATGAACCGCAGCCCGCACTCCCCGCGGGTAAATGTGCGGTCTATGTATTTTCCCTTTCTACGTCCTACGGGCAACGCTGCTCCGCAGGCGCACACCGTGCGCTCAAAGTAGGCGAGGCTGGCCCGAACAGCAACGCCCGCTTTCAATCTCAGCACTACAATCCTAATTCGGCCCCTAGCACTTTAGCCGCCACGCTTGTCAAATCGATCATTCTCCGGCCCTATTTGGGCAAGACACTTCTGCAAGAATGAGAAGCACGAGGGTGGGGTGTGGGGCAGACTATCGAACACGACGTGCTGAATACCACGTCAGATTCACTTGCCGGGGTAGAAGTCTTGCTCATGTAGGACTGTGAGATGCTTCGGGAGCTCAGGATCAAGAACCTGGCGGTGATCGAGGAGGCGACGGTCCCGTTCGCCCCGGGTCTCAACGTGCTGACCGGGGAGACGGGGGCCGGGAAGTCGATCCTGATCGACGCGCTCCTCCTGCTCCTCGGGGGACGGGCCCAGCCCGAGCTGATCCGGACCGGCGCCGATGGAGCCAGAATCGAGGCGGTCTTCGACGTGGATCCCCGGAGCCCAGTCGCCCGGCTTCTGGACGAAGCGGGGACCCTGCCAGACGACGGGCAGCTCATCCTGAAGCGCGAGCTCCAGCGGTCGGGCCGGAGCCGCGCCTTCGTCAACGACTCGCCCTGTACCCTTGCGCTCTTGGAGCGGATCGGGGTCCACCTGGTGGAGCTTCACGGACAGGGGGAGCACCAGCTTCTCCTCCAAACGGGGCGACAGCTCGACCTCCTTGACCAATACGCCGCCGCCGTCCACGAGCGGGAGGCGGTCGCCGAGCTAGTGGGGGAGTGGCAGTCGGCCCGCCAGGAGCTGGACCGGCTCAGGGAATCAGAGCGGGACCGGGCGCAGCGCGAAGACCTCTACCGCTTCCAGCTCGGGGAGATCGACGGCGCCCGGCTCCAGCCGGGAGAGGAGGAAGACCTCAAGGCGGAGCGGCGACGGCTCCAGCACGCCGAGCGGCTGGCCGAGGGGCTCAACCGGCTCCTCGCGAGCCTCTACGACGACCGGGACTCGGCGCTGGCGCGGTTCCATCAGGCGGCGCAGACCCTGGCCGATCTCGGGAAGATCGATCCCGACCTGGCGGCGCCCGCGGAAGATCTGGCCGCGGCGCGGGTCCATCTCGAGGAGGCGGTCGGGGCGACGCGGTCGCTCAGAGACCGGATCAGCGCCGATCCCGGGCGGCTGGAGGAGATCGACGCCCGACTCGATCTCCTGACCAAGCTCAAGCGGAAGTACGGCGAGAGCGTGGACGCCATCCTCTCCCACAGGGAGAAAATCGCGGGCGAGCTCATGCGGCTCGAGCGACACGACGAGACCGTGACCGCTCTGGAAGCGCGGCTGGATCAGATGGCCTCCCGCGCCGCCGCCGCCGCCCTCGCCCTCTCCGCCAGGCGGGAGGAGGCCGCCCGGCGCTTCGAACGGCTGGTCCAGAAGGAGATCCGGGGGCTCGGGATGGAGAAGGCCGTCTTTCGCGTGTCGCTCCGCCGCGAGCCGGGAGCGACGGGCGGCCTCACCGCCGGGGAGTCCGGATGGCGGATCACCCCGCGCGGCGTGGACCAGGCGGAGTTCCTCCTCTCGGCCAACCCCGGGGAAGAGCCGAAGCCGCTTACCCGGGTGGCATCGGGGGGAGAGCTTTCCCGGACCATGCTGGGGCTCAAGGTGATCCTGGCCAGCGCTGACCGGACTCCGTCTCTGGTCTTCGACGAGGTGGACGCGGGGATCGGCGGGCGGATCGCCGACGTGGTCGGGCAGACGCTCAGGCGGACGGCGGCGGGCCGCCAGGTCCTCTGCGTCACCCACCTCCCGCAGATCGCCGCCTATGGCCATCATCACCTCCTGATCACCAAATCGGTTCGCGGCGCCCGCACCCTGACCTCCGTCTCTCCCCTGGACGACCGGCAGCGGGTGGAAGAGCTGGCGCGGATGCTCGGCGGCGAACAGGTGACCGAAACCGCGCGGCGTCACGCCAAAAGTCTCTACGCCGAAGCCCGAGAGCGGTGAAAAGATCGGCGTTTTCTGGTTTTGGTGTAAAATAAAACGCTGATAGGACGATCCGAATGCTCGCCGGGTTCCTGACGAAAATCTTCGGCACCAAGCACGAGCGGGACGTGAAGCGGATGGCTCCCGTCGCCGAGGCCATCAACCGCCTGGAGTCCGATCTCCAGCGCCTCGACGATGCCGCCCTGAGGGCGAAGACCGACGAGCTCCGAGCGCGGTTGGGAGACGGGGCGGAGCTCGACGATCTCCTCCCGGAGGCCTTCGCCGTCTGCCGCGAGGCCGCCCGCCGGACGGTGCGGATGCGGCACTTCGACGTGCAGCTCATCGGCGGGATGGTCCTCCATCAGGGGAAGATCGCGGAGATGGCCACAGGCGAAGGGAAGACGCTGGTGGCGACCCTTGCGGCCTACCTGAACGGCCTCACCGGCCGCGGAGTCCACATCGTCACGGTCAACGATTATCTGGCGCGACGCGACGCTCAGTGGATGGGGCCCATCTACCACGCCCTGGGACTGTCGGTGGGGGTGATTCAGCACGAGGTCTCGTATCTTTATGATCCGACTTTCACCTCCACCGACATCCGCCTCGCAAACCTCCGGCCGTGCTCGCGGCCGGAGGCGTACCTGGCCGACGTCACCTACGGGACCAACAACGAGTTCGGCTTCGATTACCTCCGGGACAACATGCGGTTCTCGCTGGAGGATCTGGTCCAGCGCGAGCTCCACTACGCGATCGTCGACGAGGTCGACTCCATCCTCATCGATGAGGCGCGGACTCCGCTCATCATTTCGGGTCCCGCCGAGGAGTCCACGGACAAGTACTACAAGATCGATCGGATCATCCCGAAGCTCCGGCGCGCCGCCACGATCACCAGCGAGAAGCTCTCGGAGGTCGAAGCGGTGCGCGAGGGCGATTACATCGTTGACGAGAAGGCGAAAGCCGTCGCCCTCACGGAGCAGGGGATCGCCACGTGCGAGCGGCTCCTGGCGGTCGAGAACCTCTACGATCCCATCCACATGGAGACCCTCCACCACATCCATCAGGGGCTCCGGGCCCACGCCCTCTACCGGAAGGACGTGGACTACATGGTCAAGGACGGCCA
Source organism: uncultured bacterium (assembly GCA_964372605.1). Lineage (GTDB taxonomy): Bacteria > Methylomirabilota > Methylomirabilia > Rokubacteriales > CSP1-6 > CAYJUC01. The sequence continues at coordinate 8,688 of CAYJUC010000123.1, forward strand.
GGTCATCATCGTGGACGAGTTCACCGGCCGGCTCATGCCGGGGCGCCGCTGGTCCGACGGGTTGCACCAGGCGGTGGAGGCGAAGGAGGGAGTGCGGATCGAGCGCGAGAACCAGACGCTCGCCACCATCACGTTCCAGAACTACTTCAGGATGTACGGCAAGCTCGCGGGGATGACCGGCACCGCCGCCACCGAGGCCGAGGAGTTCGCCAAGATCTACGAGCTGGACGTGGTGGTGATCCCCACCAACCGCGCGCTGATCCGGACCAACTTCCCCGACGTGATCTACAAGACCGAGGCGGAGAAGTTCAACTCCGTGGCCGACGAGATCGCCCAGTGCAACGAAAAGGGGCAACCTATGCTCGTCGGGACCGTCTCCATCGAGAAATCCGAACGGCTCTCGCGGCTCCTCAAGAAGCGCGGTATCCCCCACCAGGTCTTGAACGCGAAGTATCACGAGCGCGAGGCTGAGATCATCGCGCAGGCCGGCCGCGAGAAGAGCGTGACCATTGCCACGAACATGGCGGGTCGGGGCACCGACATCCTCCTCGGGGGAAACCCCGATTCCCTCGCGAAGGAGCTCATGCGGAAAAAAGGCCTGGACCCCTTGACGGCGCCCGCCGAGGAGCGCGCCCGGGCCTTGGAGGAGGCCCTGAAGATCACCGAACCCGAGCACGACCGGGTGGTGAAGCTCGGCGGGCTTCACATCATCGGGACCGAGCGCCACGAATCGCGGCGGGTGGACAATCAGCTCCGGGGCCGGTCGGGGCGGCAGGGCGATCCCGGCTCCTCCCGGTTCTACCTCTCCCTGGAGGATGATCTCCTCCGGATCTTCGGCTCCGAGCGGATCAGCAAGATCATGGGGAGCCTGGGGATGGAGGAAGGGGAGCCCATCGAGCACCGGCTGGTGACGCGCGCCATCACCACGGC
>CAYJUC010000124.1:0-2133 GCA_964372605.1 uncultured bacterium
CCCTTCCACTTGGCGAGCTTTCGAAGGAGCCAGTTCCACCTGAGCTCCCTGTGCCCCTGGCTCAGGAGGAGTTTGCGCTTGACCAGGGCGTCCGCATCACTGCTCCAGTGACGGGGAATCGCGCCGGGGAGGAGGAGCTGGGCTCTGGCAGCCTTGTCCAGCAGAAGAGCGTTGATCGTCGCCTCTTCGATCGACGCGCCGGTCGTCACGATCCCGTGGCTCAGGAGGATGAGCGCATTTCGCTCCCCCAGCGTGCGGGCCACCGCCTTTCCCCGCTCGGACGTGTCGATGAGATCCGTCGTCTCGTCGAAGCGCGGGATGTCGGGGGGCACGAACACCACTCCCTCGTGGGTGATCGGACGCAGAGGAACGCCCAGCGAGCCGAAGACGGTGGGGGAGACCGCGTGGGTGTGGACCACCGCGCACACGTCGGGCCGCGCCCGCATGATCTCGCTGTGGATGAACACCTCGATGTGCCGGGGACCCTTGCCCCGGACGACCCGTCCATCCAGGTCGATCAGGAGCATCTCCTCGGCCTTCACTTCTTCGAGCCCCATCCCGGCGGGCTTCATCCAGAGGGTCTCGCTCCCCGGAAGCCGGACCGTGGCGTGCCCCCAGGCGGCGTCGCCCTGCCCTTCCATCGCCAGGATGTAGCCCGCCCGGGCCAGCCGGCGCTTCAGCTCGGCCTCGCCGGCCCCGGCCTTTTGCCGCGCTGTCTTCGATTTCGTTTTCATGCTCTGCTCCTCGTATGTGTCACGCCTGCGCCTCGGCCTGATGAGCGAGCGCCTCCTCTCTGCTGGTGGCCCACCCGTGGCTCGACAGATCGAACTTCACGCCCGCCAGCGTGTATTTCTTCTCGAAGAAAAACCTCCCACTCATCTGGGAGAGGTCCACCTTGGGCGGCGGCTGGGGCGCGCCGCCCACGGCTCTGACGCGCGCCTCCGCCGACTCCAGGGTATCCACCTGAACGCCGAAGTGGTCGAGCCCATACCCCTCCGGGTACGGGTTGGGATTCTCCCTGGTCCGCTTCCAGCAGACGATGGCCAGGTTGATGTACCCGTCGGTGAGATACACCTCTCGGGCGATGTCGCTGTCGCCCCGGCTCAGCTCTTCGAGGCCGAGGGCCTGTTTGAACAGCTCAGCGGTGACGAACGGGTCTTCCGCCGTGATTGCGATGTGCTTGATCCTCGCCATAGCCGTCTCCTTTCGGTTCGCGCCTATCAGCGGCCCTTGAATCGGGGCTCGCGCTTCTCCAGGAAGGCGCGCATCCCCTCGGATTTGTCCTCGGTGGTGTAAAGCTGGGCTGTGAGCCCGGCCTCGAACGAGAGCGCTGATTCCAGGTCCATGTTCATCCCCGCGTTCACCGCCATCTTGGCGTACCAGAGCGAGAGCGGCGCCCGCTGGGCGAAGATCCCTGCCATGGCTTCTGCCGCCGTCACCGCCTCGCCAGCGGGAACCACCTTGTTCACCAGCCCGATCCGGAGCGCCTCCCGGGCGTCGATGAACTCGGTGGAGAAGAGAAGTTCTTTCGCCTTCGCCGGTCCGACCAGCCGGGGGAGCCGCTGGGTGCCGCCCATGCCGGCCACCGTGCCAATCCGCGCGCTGGTCATTCCGAACTTCGCGTTTTCCGCCGCAACCCGGATGTCGCAGGCCATGGCCAGCTCCAGGCCGCCCGTCAGGCAGTAGCCGCTGATTGCGGCGATGACCGGTTTCGGGCAGCGCTCGATCTCCCCGTTGGTGGCCCGTGATTCTCCGAGGATCCGGTGAGTGTCCGCCACGCTGGCGACGCCGGCCAGATCGTCCAGGTCCATCCCGGTGGAGAAGAACTTGTCGCCCCCGGTGAGAATCAGGACGCGCACGGCCTCTTCCTTCCCCAGTTCCTGAAGCGCCGCTCTGATCGCCTGGAGCAGGGCCACGCTCAGCGCGTTCCGCTTTTCCGGACGGTTCAGGGTGAGTACAGCCACAGGTGGCCGTCGCTCCACATGGAGAATGGCGGGGCTGGTCATCTCTCTCGCGAGCGCCTCGTGATTTGGATGGTGTTGCGGTCTTCTGTCGGATACAATATGCGGCGGCGTTTGTCAAATGATTCCCGTCCGTAGACAGCGCGTTCGTCCGCGCGTATCGCGAGCCGGT
>CAYJUC010000124.1:2233-9578 GCA_964372605.1 uncultured bacterium
TCCTGCGCCCCTGAGGCGGATGTGAAGCCCTTAGACGGTCTCGTGGTCCTCGATCTGACCCGGTTTCTCGCCGGTCCCTACTGCACGCTGCTTCTGAGCAGTCTGGGGGCCGAAGTGATCAAGGTCGAGCCGCCGGGCACCGGCGATTCCTATCGGGATCGGCCACCGTTCGCGGGCTCCCGAGGGGCCAGCCTGGAGAGACAGGCCGAGGACGACATCGGCATGACCATGCTCCACCGGGCGCGCGGGAAGAAGAGCATCACGCTGAACCTCCGCGATCCGGAGGGAATCGCGTTGTTCAAGCGGCTCTCTGCCAGGGCCGACGCGGTCGTGGAAAACTTCGCCCCCGGCGCCCTGGAACGGATGGGGATCGGGTTTCCCGTCTTGCAGTCGCAGAACCCCGGCCTCATTCTCTGCTCCATCTCCGGATTCGGCCAGCAGGGACCGTACCGACAATGGCGGGCGTACGATCCGATCATCCAGGCGATGAGCGGGATCGCGAGTGTCACCGGCTATCCGGATCGCCCGCCGGTGCGCTGCGGGGCCGCGGTGAGCGACACCACCGCTCCGCTCTTCGCCGTGATCGGCCTTCTCTCGGCGCTCAGGCTCCGCGAGAAGACCGGGCAGGGGGAGTGGGTGGATATCTCGATGCAGGATTGCTCGCTCTTTCTGCTGCCGGAGCTTCTGGAATTTCTGGCGGGCGGAGTCATCCCCGAGCGGATGGGGAACGCGCACAACGGGGTCGTGCCGTTCAACACCTACACGGCTCGAGACGGCTACGTGGCGCTGTGCGTGGTCACCCCTCGCGAGTGGGAGGCCCTGCTGACCGCCCTGGGACGCGAAGAGTTGGCCCGGGACCCAGCCTTCGGGGACCTGGTGGGCCGGCGGGAGCGCCGGGACGAGATCGACCGCATGGTGCAGGAGTGGGTGGAGAAGCGCACCGTGGCGGAGGCGGTGGAGATCCTTCAGGCGCATCGCGTGCCCGCGGGTCCGGTGTTGAGCCTGCCCGAGCTGCTCCGGGACGAACATCTGGCCGCCAGAGAGATGTTCGTGGAGCTTGCCCACCCGCGCCACGGGCCCGTGCCCGGGGTCAAGGGATTCGGCACGCCCATCAAGCTCACCCGCCATCCGCTCGCCGTCAGCGGGCCCGCTCCGGCCCTCGGGGCCCATAACGAGGAGATCTATGGCAGGCTCCTGGGCATCGACGCGGCCGGGCTCTCGGAACTTCAGGCGAGGGGAGTGATCTGATCAACCCTGCTCGGCCCCAGGGCCGCGCCTGGCTCGTCCTCTCCGCTTCGTTCGTCACCCTCGGTTTCGCCTACGGGATCTGGTACTCCTACTCCGTCTTCCTCGTCGCGTTTCTCCGCGAGTTCGGCTGGAGCCGCTCGCTCCTGGCCGGAGCGTTTTCGCTCTTCGTCCTCATCCACGGGCTCGTGGGCGCGCCGCTGGGGTGGCTCGCCGACCGCGTCGGGCCCCGCCGGCTGATCCTTTGGGGCGCGGGAGTGCTGGCCCTCGGGCTCCTTCTGACCAGCGCGGTGAGCCGCTGGTGGCATCTCTACCTGGCGTTCGGCGTGGTCAGCGCGCTCGGGGTCAGCGCGTCCGGATGGGTGCCTTCGGCCCTCCTGATCCAGCGCTGGTTCCCCAACCGCGTCGGCACTTCGATGGGGGTCGCCTCGGCTGGGATCGGGATGGGAATCTTCGCGATGGGGCCACTCTCCCAGTTCTTCATCGAGTGGGTGGGGTGGCGCTGGACGCTTCGAGGGCTCTCGGCGTTGGCCCTCCTCCTGCTGGTCCCGTCGGCGCTCTGGTTTCTGAGAGAACCCGGGCCACGACGGGAGCCAGCCGGGGACCGTTCAGCGGAGCCTCGCCAAGCTGCCCGGACCCACGAGTGGACGCTGGCAACGGCCCTCAAAAGTCCACGGTTCTGGGGGCTCGGGGGCACGTTCTTTGCCGGAAGCTTCACCAGCCAGCTCCTCCTGGTTCATCAGGTGGCGTACTTCGTGGACCACGGGCTCACCCCCTTGGTCGCTGCCTCGGTGGTGGGGGTCGTGGGGCTGGCGAGCATCGCGGGGAAGGTCGGGTGGGGATGGCTCTCCGATCTGATCGGGCGCGAGCTGACCTTCACCCTCGGCTTCAGCTGCGTGGTTCTGAGCGTGGGAGTGCTCGGGTTGTTCGCAGGCCATCCCCATCCGAGCCTGCCCTTCTTCTACGGTGTGCTGATCGGCGTGGGGTACGCGGTGACTGCCCCGTTGTCGCCCGCGGCGGCGAGCGACCTCTTTCGGGGCCGCCACTTCGGGGCCATCTTCGGCACGCTGAACCTGTCGAACTCGTTCGGCGGGGCTGTCGGGGCCTGGGCCGGGGGGTGGATCTTCGACCTCACCCGGAGCTACGCGTGGGCGCTCTGGATCGCGCTGGTCTTCGCCGTCTGTGCCCCACTCCTCCTCTGGCTCGTCGCGCCCCGCCGCCCGCATCCGGCCCCCGGCTGACCCCGTTCCCCTCACCCTCCCCCTCGAACGGAAGAGGATTGGGGTGAGGAGGTCGGTGGGGCGTTGACAGGGCTCGCCCGTCCGTATATCTTGACGTATATACACAGGAGGAATCCCGATGAAAACGGCGAAGATTTTTAGAAGCGGCAACAGCCAGGCTGTGAGAATCCCAAAAGAATTTCGCTTAGAAGGGGATGAAGTCGAAATCCTGAAACGCGGGGGAACGTTAGTACTGCGTCCAAAGAAGAAATCCTGGGCGGCACTGATCGCGAGCTTGCAGAAGTTCACTGACGACTTCATGAAGAGAGGCCGGAGCCAGCCTCCTGTTCAGAAAAGGGATCGGGCTTTCCCATGAAAGTCATGCTCGATACGAACATCTGCATCTACATCATCAAACAGCAGCCGATGTCCGTGCTCGAAAGGTTCCCCACGTTTCCGGTCGGCGACCTCGGTATCTCGGTCATCACACTGGCAGAGCTGGAATACGGCGCGAGCAAAAGTAGTCAGCCGGCCAGGAATCGGGAAGCGCTGGAGCAGTTTGTTTCTCCCCTCGAAATCGCGGTGTTCGACAGGCAAGCCACGATCGTGTACGGGAAAATCCGAGCCCTTTTGGAAAAGAGAGGCCGCTCGATTGGCTCCATGGACTTGCTGATCGCTGCGCACGCGCTTGGCCTCAATGTCCGGCTGGTGACCAACAACGTGAGAGAGTTCAGGCGCGTTCCGGGTCTGCGCGTCGATAATTGGGCGTGAGATAGGAGCCGGAGGGGCCGACGAAAATGGCGGCGCTGGTCACGGGCGGTCTCGGGTGCATCGGCTCCTGGGTTGTCGGACGGCTGCTGGAGTCCGGGGAGCGCCCGATCATCTACGATCTCGATGCTGACCACTGGCGGCTCCGGATGATCGTCGGGCCGGAACGGCTCGGCCGCGTCACGATCATCCGCGGCGATATTACCGACCGAAGCTGCCTCAGCGCCGTCGTGGGCGAGCACCGGATCACCCGAATCATCCACCTGGCCGCCTGGCAGATCCCGCTCTGCCGCCGGGATCCGGCTGGCGGCGCCCGGGTGAACGTGGTGGGGACGGCCAACGTCTTCGAAGCCGCCCGCGCCTTCCCGGACCAGGTGAAGCGAGTGGTGTACGCTTCGTCGGCGGCGGTCTTTGGCCCGCCGCACCTCTACGCTCCGGGGCCGCTCGCCGACGACGCGCCCCGAATGCCCTTCACCCACTACGGCGCCTATAAAGTCGCCAACGAGGAGATGGCGCGGGCCTCCTGGGAAGAGCACCGGATTCCCTCGATCGGGTTCCGGCCGCTCTCGGTCTACGGCCCCGGGCGGGACGTCGGCCTCACCGCCGACCCCACGCTTGCGATGAAGGCGGCCGTGCTGGGGCGGTCATTTCGCATCCGATGGGGCGGGAGCACGGACCTGATCTACGTGGGCGACGTGGCCCGGGCGCTCGTGACGGCGGCCGGGGCAACGCTCGACGGCGCGCGCGTCTATAACCTCCACGGCGAGTCCGCCGCGGTCGCGGATGTGGTCCGCCTGATCGAGGAGGCGTGGCCGCCGGCCAGGGGCCGGATCAGCTACGCGGATGAGCCGATCCCGCTCCCCGCCGGCCTGGAGGATCGCGCTTATCAGCAGGACCTGGGGCCAGAGCCGCGCACGAACCTCAAGGAGGGGATCCGGCAGACCCTGGAGGCGTTCGCGCAAATGCAGAAGGAAGGACGCCTGGACGCGCGCGAGCTGGAAGCGTGAAGCGGGAGCAGGAAGCCGTCAGGCGGGAAGAACCAGATCGTTAAGCGCTCGACTCCGGAGTGGCCGACTCGCGTTTCTCGAGGACTTTCCCGAGCCCGCGGCCTTTGCCGGGGTTCGGGTCTTTCACGACGCCGTAGATCGCGCGCCCCTCGTGGTCTTCGGGGAGGTACTCGGTGATCGGTACACCCTCGGCGTTCACGAATAGGAGGCAGTGGCAGTACTTGTACTTCTGCATCTCGTCGCACGCGCAGATCCACCGGCGCTGCTTGGCCTCCTCGTGCGGGTCGGGATAGAAGTTGCACGGGCAGAGGGGCCGCCCGACCAGCTCGATGTGGGTGGCGAGCCCCCCCACCACGGCCTCGGTCACGCTCTGGTCGGGATGAAGGCTGGTCCCCGATTTCTCCGCGTACTTCCGCGCGAACGCCCACATCTTGTCGATGTTGGCTTTGGAAGGGGTCGTCACGGCAGCCTTACTCGAGCACGGCCAGGGCCGCGTCGATCTGAGCGGGGTTGAAACCGGAGAGGCGCGTCTCCCCGATGAGCAGCACCGGCAACGAGGTCAGGCCCATCGAGACCAGCTCTTTCCTCGCCTCCGGATCGCGGCCCACGTTCCTCTCGACGAACTGAACACCCTTTTGCGATAGATACTCTACCGCTTTGTGGCAGGGCCCTCAGCCGACGTTCGTATAGACGGTGATCCGCGCCGCCATCCGTGTCCCTCCTTGATCGCTCGAAACTGACGCCACCATACCCGAGCGTCGGAAGCCTGTCAACCCGCGCGTGGCCCTTGGCGACGCTTTCCATTGGTTCCCTCTCCCTCCTGGGGGAGGGAGAGGATGAAGGTAGGGTGGGGTGGATAAGCTCGTCCCCTCACCCTGCCCTCTCCCCAGCGGGGGAGAGGGAGAATCGAGCAACTCCCGGTCAGATTTTTTCGGATCGGGGCCTAGCCGGGAACGACCGCGATCAGATCGATCTCGATCAGGAAGTCCGGGTGTGACAGGCGGGTCACCCCGATGAGCGTGCTCGGGGGAGCCTTGTCCGCGCTCCCGTATCCGGGAGTCCGCGGGTCGCGGGAGACCTTCATGTACTCGTCCACGTCCCTGACGAACATGCGCCTGTACACCACGTCGTCGAAGGTGGCTCCGGCGGCCTTGAGCTGGATCATCAGGTTCTCCATCACCTTGGTGTACTGGGCGCGATAATCCCCCGGCGCGACACATTTGTAGTTCTCGTCGGAGGGCGTCTGGCCCGCGATGAAGACGAGCTTCATGGGTCCTTTGACGGTGACGATCCGCGTAAACGCGGGATGCTTATAGATACCCGGAGGGTTGATGTGCTGTTTCTCGAGTCTGTGGTTCCCCACCTGGCCTCTCTTCCGGGGAGCAGCACTGCGCCGCCGCTTCGGGTTTCTCATCGGGAGTCCTCCTTGCGGTAAGGGAGAAGGTCTCTGAAAAATTAGGAGTCACGTCTTCTCGTGTCAAGGACAATTTTGTGTAAGATGGATCCGGACATGGACACTATCGAAACCGACCTGACCGCGGAGCGGATCCGCGCCACGACCGCGGCCGGCTACTGGAAGAACGAGACCATCGACCACTGCCTGGACCGCTGGGCCACCCGCCGGCCGGAGAAAGTGGCCATCGTGGACGGGATCGGGCGGTCCACCTATGGCGAGCTGGCCCGGGCAGTCGAGCGGGTGGCCCGTGGCCTCCAGTCGCTCGGGCTTTCGCGCGGAGGCGTCATCTCCTGCCAGCTCCCGAACTGGAACGAGTTCATCGTCCTGGCGCTGGCCGCTTCCCGCCTCGGAGCCATCCTGAATCCCATCCCGCCGATCTACCGGGCCAGCGAGCTTTCCTTCATCCTGAATCTCCTGGAATCCCGGGCCATCGTGATCCCGGAGCGCTTTCGCAACTTCAACTATGTAGAGATGCTGGCGGCCCTCCGGCCCGAGACGCCCCAACTCGAACACGTCTTCGTCGCCCGGGGTGAGCCAGGTCCCGGAATGCGCCCGTTTGCCGAGCTGACCGAAACTGCCTGGGAACGGCGCCAGGGAGGACAGCCGCTCCCTGGGACGGATCCAAACCAGGTGACAGAGGTCATCTTCACCTCGGGGACGACCGGAGAACCCAAAGGGGTCATGCACACCCCGAATACGGTGCTCTCGCTCATGTACCTGGCGATCCAGCGGTTGGGGTTCAGTGAGCGGGACGTGATCCTCATGGCCTCCACCTTCGGCCACCAGACCGGCTACCTCTACGGCCTCTGTCTCACGCTCCTCCTGGGAGCCACCGGGATCTGGCTCGACGTCTGGAGCGCGGAGGAAGCCGCGCGTCTCATCGAGGCGCACAGGGTCACGTTCACCATGGGGGCCACGCCGTTCCTCCAGGATCTGACCCATACGCCGGCTCTGGAGCGTCACGACATCTCCTCCCTCCGCCTCTTCATCGCCGCGGGGGCGCCGGTTCCGCGGAAGCTGGTCCAGGACGCCCGCCAGCGCCTCCGGTGCGCCATCTCTGCCGGGTGGGGGATGACCGAGAACGGAATGGTGACCTGCAACGGCCTCGACGACCCCGAGGAGAAGATCTTCGGCGCCGACGGCTCACCGCTCCCCGGGATGGAGTTGAGAGTGGTGGATGACGAGAGCAGGCCGGTTCCGCCGCAGACCGAGGGCGAGCTTTTCGTCCGCGGCCATTCCCAATTCGTAGGCTACTGGAAGCGCCCCGAGCTCACCCGCGACTCCTACACCGTGGACGGGTGGTTCAAGACCGGAGACCGGGCCACGCTGGATGAGGACGGCTATCTCTCCATCTGCGGCCGGTCCAAGGACATCATCATCAGGGGCGGCGAGAACATCCCGGTGGTGGAGATCGAGAACCTCCTCTTCACCCACCCGAAGATCGCCAACGTCGCCATCGTCGCTATGCCGGATCCGCGGCTTCAGGAGCGGGCCTGCGCCTTCGTCATCTTGAAGCCCGGCGAGGCGCTGACCCTCGCCGAGATCGTCGCCTACCTGGAGTCGAAGCGGGTGGCGCGGCAGAAGTTTCCGGAGCGGCTGGAAGTGGTGGAGTCGTTCCCAATGACCCCCAGCGGGAAGGTCCAGAAGTA
>CAYJUC010000125.1:0-9501 GCA_964372605.1 uncultured bacterium
GGGGGCCGCCCAGGCCGTGGTAGTCGCTGCCCCCCAGCGGCAGGAGGCCGAACTTCTCGGCGAGGACGCGCAGCCGCTTCACCTCTTCCGGGGTGTAGTCCTGATAGTAGACCTCCATCCCCACCAGCCCGGCCGCCTTCAGCTCGCCCAGGAGCTCCTCCAGCTCCCCCAGCTCGCGCGGGTGGGCCAGGGTGGGCAGGCCGTGTACGGCGATGAGCGTATCGACGACCTCCACCGGGGTGAGGCGCTCCCGCTCCACGTAGGCGGGCGCGGTCCGGCTGAGATACCGGTCGAACGCCTCGTTCACCGTGGAGACGTGTCCCGCCTCCACCAGCGCGCGGGCGATGTGCGGGCGGCCTACGGCGCCCTCTGCCGCGAACGCCTGCACCCGATCCCAGGCCACCGGCTTCCCCAGCGCTGCCATCTTCTCCACCATCTTCTTGGCGCGCCCCAGCCGCGACTCCCTGAGGGCGACTAGCCTGCGCTGGAAATCCGCGTCCTGCCAGTCGATGAAGTGGCCGAGGATGTGGACCTCGTTCCCGGGGACGTCGGTGCTCATCTCGATGCCGGGGATGAGGGTGAAGTCCGGGTGGCGGCCGGCGGCGGCGAACGCCTCCGGCAGCCCCTGCGTCGTATCGTGGTCGGTCAGGGCCATCACCCGCACGCCGCGCCGGTAGGCCAGCTCCACCAGCTCCCTGGGCGTCAGCACGCCGTCAGAGAAGGTGCTGTGGGTGTGGAGGTCGGCGCGGCTGCCCATCACGCTACCTCGCAGTCGATCCGCTGGATGCCGGTCGCCCTTCCGCTCTTCTCGTCGACCCGGACCAGCACCGAGTTGAACACGACGGGCCCGCGCTCCTCGGTGGTGAAGCGGGTGGGGAGCTGGCTGAGGAACGCCTCGATGACGGGAGAGGTCTCCATCCCCAGGATGGAGTCCCGCGGGCCCACCATGCCCATGTCGGTCACCATCGCCGTGCCCTTCGGCAGCACCCGCGTGTCGGCGGTGGGGATGTGGGTGTGGCTGCCGATGACGGCGCTCACGCGGCCGTCCAAGTACCAGGCCAGCGCCGCCTTCTCGCTCGTCGCCTCCGCGTGCATGTCGACGATGATGACGCGGGCGTCAGCGAGATCGGCGAGCGCCTCGTCGGCGGCGCGGAACGGGCAGTCCGTCGCCCCGGGCATGAACGTGCGGCCGATCAGGTTGATGACGGCGACGCCGTCGTGGGTGAGGACGCCGCGGCCGGGAGCGCCCTGGGGGTAGTTCAGCGGCCGCAGGACCGGCGCCTCGCTGTCCAGCAGGGGGTAGACCTCCCGGTGGTGCCAGATGTGGTTGCCTGAGGTGATGACCTCCACGCCCGCGTCGAACAGCTCCTCCGCCGTGCTGGGCGTCAGCCCCTTGCCGCCGGCGGCGTTCTCGCCGTTGGCGATCACGAAGTCGAGAGAGTGCTCGCGTCGCAGCCCTGGGAGTTGGGTGGCGAGGGCGCGGCGTCCCAACTTGCCTACCCCGTCGCCGATTACCATTATGTTCACGCCGGTCGCACCTCATGAGCGAGCGGGGCCGCGGCCCCGGGCCACCCGCCGCCGACTACTTGGCGTACTCCACCGACCGCCTCTCGCGGATGACGGTTACCTTGATCTGGCCGGGGTAGTCCAGGCTCTCCTCGATCTTCTTGCTGATCTCCTTCGCCATGCGGTTGGCGCCGAGATCGTCGATCTCTTCGGGCTTGACGATGATCCGGATCTCGCGACCGGCCTGGATGGCGAACGACTTCTCCACGCCGGGGAAGGCGTTGGCGACTGCCTCCAGCGCCTCCAGCCGCTTGAGGTACTGATCCATGGACTCGCGGCGGGCGCCCGGCCGGCTGCCGCTGATGGCGTCGGCGACGATGGTGATGATCGACTCCACGCTCGTGGGCTCCACCTCCTCGTGGTGCGCCTCGATGCAGTGAATGACGCCGGGGTGGACGCCGTGACGGCGGGCAAGCTCCGCGCCGATCATGGCGTGCGTCCCCTCCACCTCGTGGTCTATCGATTTGCCGAGGTCGTGCAGCAGGCCGCCGCGGCGCGCGACTTCCACGTTCGCCCCCAGCTCGTGGGCGATGAGGGCGGCCAGGTTGGCCGTCTCCACCGCGTGGTTAAGCTGGTTCTGACCGTAGCTGTAGCGGTACTTCAGGCGGCCCAGCGTGCGGATGATCTCCGGGTGCAGGCCTGGACAGCCGGCCTCCAGCGCCGCCTCCTCGCCGGCCTCCTTGATCGAGCTCTCGACCTCCTTGCGCGCCTTCTCCACCATCTCCTCGATCCGCGCCGGATGGATGCGGCCGTCGGTCAGCAGCTTGGTGAGGGCGATGCGGGCGGTCTCCCTGCGCACCGGGTCGAACCCTGAGAGGGTGACCGCGTCCGGCGTGTCGTCGATGATCACGTCGACGCCGGTGGCGTGCTCCAGGGCGCGGATGTTGCGCCCCTCGCGGCCGATGATGCGCCCCTTCATGTCGTCAGACGGCAGATCCACGATGGACACGGCCGTCTCCACCGTGTAGTCGGGCGCCAGCCTCTGGATGGTGGTGGCCAGCACCTCCTTCGCTTTCTGATGGGCCGTCTCCCGCGCCTCCTCCTCGAGGCGCATTCCGATCAGCGCGGCTTCGCGACGGGCCTCTTCTTCCATCTGGGCCAAGAGCTGCCGCTTGGCCTCCTCGGCGGTGAGACCGGCGACGACCTCAAGCTTTCGGCGCTGCTCTTCTAGGGCGGAGGCCAAGCGGTTCTCTTTGTCGGCGATTGCTTTCTCTCGATCGGTGAGGATCCGCTCCTTTGTCTGGAACTCGGTCTCCCGCCGGTCGAGCTGATCGAGCCGACGGGTGAGCTGCTCCTCCTTCTGGAGGATCCGCCGCTCGATCTGCTGCATCTCTCGCTGGCGCTCGCGGGTCTCCCGCTCATATTCGGTGCGCGCCTTGAGGACGATCTCCTTCGCCTCAATGGTGGCATCTTTCTTTTGGGCTTCGGCGTCCCGCTTGGCTTCCTCGATGATCCGCTGGGCTCGGGCCTGGGCCGCGCCGATCCTTCGATCGGTGAGCACTTTCTGGATCAGCCACCCCACTACCAACGAAAGCCCAGCCACGACTGGGAGGATCCAAATCATGTCCATGGGCGTCTCCAAGAGGGATCATTCCCTCCTCGATGAGCATTCTCGCCTCAACCAGGGGGGATTCGGCTTCCGAAAAGTCCTCCCCTGACCTGTGATCATCAAATACTTGCTGCATTTGACAAATTATAGGCCATGGGACTACCCGAGTCAAGGAAGCGATGGCCCCTTGACAGGTCAAGAAGAGGCGTGCTACGTTCTCCGCCGCTATGCCAGTGGCGGCGCTCCGTTACGCCTGGCCCCGTGGCGGCTCATTGAACTCCGTGCCCTTCCAAGCCGGGAAAGGAGACCTCCCATGACTCCGCGCTTCCGCCGCACCCTCTTCGTGACACTGTCCGCCGTTCTCATCTGGCCGCCGCTCGTTCTGGCGGCAGGGGTCCAAGCCCTCTTTGACTTGGAAACTCCAGCAGGGGGCCCGTTCCCCAGCGACCGGTTTACGGTCGGCGACCCCAGCCACAACACGGGGCTCAGGGTGAGCCTGCCCAAGCCCAACTGCGCGGCCCGCCCCTCGGACTGCGCCGACCTGGACGTTGTCAACACGCTCGACGGCTTCAATCTTCAGCCGCGGCTCTCTATCCCCTTCGACGGCCCCATCGACGTCACAACGGTGACGAGCCAGACCGTCTTCCTGCTGAGTCTTGGAAGTACGCTGTCTGGGGGCGACAGCGGCGGAAAGGTCATCGGGATCAACCAGGTGGTTTGGGACCCCACCACCAACACGCTCCACGCGGAGTCCGACGAATTTCTCGACCAGCACACGCGCTATGGGCTTCTCGTGACCCGCGGGGTGCGGGACCCGGCCGGAGACCCGGTTGAGGCAGTGGAGGCCTTCACACGGTTCCGCCACGACCTGAACTTCGGACAGACGAAGGATCCCGAGCTGAAGGCTTACCGGAAGGCGCTCCTTGACCTCTTCAAGGAGGCCAGGGCTGTCGGAATTCGGCCCGAGGAGATCGCGGCCGCCAGCGTCTTCACCACTCAGAGCACCACGGCCATCCTCGAGAAAATCCGCGACCAGATCAAAGCGGCAACGCCGGCGCCTGCCGATTTCAACCTCGGGCCGAGCGGGGCGCCGACCGTGTTCTCCCTGAGCAACGTGACCGGCATCACGTTCAACCGGCAGAACACGACAGGGGCAATCCTCACCCCGACCCCGGTCCCCGTCGCGGCGCTCGGCATCTTCCCAGGCGCGGTGGGCCGGATCACGTTCGGGAAGTACCTCTCCCCCGACTACGAGACGCCCCAGAAGTTCATCCCGCCCGTCGGGACCCGCTTCGGCACGCCGGCGGCGCAGGGAACGAACGAGGTGTTCTTCAACCTCTTCCTGCCATCAGGCCCCCCGTCCGCCGGCGGGTGGCCAGTGGCGATCTTCGGCCACGGCTTCGGGGACAACAAGAACAACAGCCCGCTCGTCGTCGCCGCAACGATGGCGGCGAATGGGATCGCCGCCATCGCGATCAACGTGGTGGGGCACGGCGGCGGACCGCTCGGCACGCTCACGGTCAGCCAGGCCGTCGGAGGGCCGGTGACCTTCTCAGCCGGCGGTCGCGGCTTCGACCAGGACGGCAACGGCACGATTGACTCGACAGAGGGTGTCAATGCAGCCCCTCCGCGGACGATCATCGCGAGCCGCGACGGGCTCCGGCAAACGGTCGTAGACCTGATGCAGCTCGTCCGGGTGATCGAGGTGGGGATGGACGTTGACGGCGACTCAGTCCCAGATCTGAATCCCTCCCGCGTTTACTACTTCGGCCAGTCCTTCGGCGGGATCTACGGGACGAAGTTCCTGGCGGTCGAACCCACCGTGCGGGCAGGGGTGCCTAATGTCCCAGGCGGACCGATCATCGAGGTCGCCCGGCTCGGTGGCTTCCGGCCGCTCGTGGGCCTCACGCTCGCCTTCCGTGTCCCGTCGCTGATCAACGTCGGCGGGATCATCTTCAATGAGAACATGCCGCTCAGGAACCAAGCGCCGGTGATCAACACCGTAGCCGGCGCCATCGAGATCCAGGAGTTCCTCGAGAACACGGAGTGGGTCTCTCAGTCAGGGAACCCGGTCGCCTACGCGCCGCACATCCGGAAAACCCCACTCGAGGGGGTGCCGGCCAAGTCGGTTATCTTCCAGTTCGCCAAAGGGGACCAGACCGTCCCGAACCCGACGACGACGGCGATTCTGCGGGCGGGAGACCTGGCCGACCGAGCGACGTACTTCCGGAACGATCTGGCCTTTGCGGCAAACCCGGCGGTGCCGAAGAACCCACACACGTTCCTCACCAGGATCGCCACCCCGTCGGTGGCCGCGGTTGCCCTCGGGGCCCAGCAACAGATCGCGTCGTTCTTCGCCTCGGACGGCACACTGGTCATCGACCCGGATGGCGCCGGGCCCCTGTTCGAGGTTCCGATCGTCCCCCCGCTGCCTGAGGACCTCGCCTTCATCCCATAGCGGGGAGCCCTTAAAGACCAACGGCGGCGCTGAACCGGCGCCGCCGTTTTCGTTTTATCCCCGCCTCTGCCGTGTGCCGAAAGTGTTTCGAACCTGGATCCACCAGGTGGGTGCTATTAGGAGGGCTTTAGGCTTCCCCTTCTCGGAGGGGCTTGCGCACCACCCTCGCGTCAAGCTCCCGTTCGTATGATTGGGTTGAAACTTCCCTCCGGCATCACGGTCAGCGCAGGGAAACGAACACCTTCTCTGTTCTTACCCCCGACCCCCGGGAAACGTCAAGCAGAATGTGTGGGGGGGGGAACCACCGTGTCCAGGAGCTGGAGCAGCGCTCCCACCCGCTCGGCCGCCTCGCCCTCCCGCCGGGAGCGGTCGTCGCGGGCGCGGAAGAGCTCGTCGGTAATCGCAAGCGCGGCGAGCAGCGCAAGCTTGGCCGGATCTTTGGCGCCTCCCTCAGGCTGGAGCTCCCGCATGGTCTTCTCGACATAGGCCGCCAATCTCCGCACGTACTCAGGCGGAGCCGTGCTTCGAATGGCAAGCCGCTGCCCCAGAATCTCGACCTCGACGCGGTGGGATTGTTCAGTCGAGCTCAAGCGCGCCGAGCTCCTTGAGGATACCGTCCACCTGAGCAAGCGTCTCCTTCCGCTCCTGACGGAGCCGGGAAAGCTCACCCTGCCCTTCCTCCAGCTTGGCCAGCCTCGCGCGGCACTCTTCGATCTCACGGGACTGGGCGGCCACCCGGTCCTCGAGCGCGGCCCTGCCGGCCTCCGCCTGATCGCGTTCAGCCCTGAGCCGCGTGATCAGCTCGGCGGCCCGGCGGACCGCCCGCTCGAGTTCGGCCAGCCGTTCGGACAACCCCTCCGCCATCACGTCCCTCCTCTGCCGCCGGCGGCGACGCCCGGCCCGCGAAGCTCGGCGCCGAAACGCTCCGTCAAGCGGGTGACGATCGCCGCGTGGATCGTGTTCACTTCCTCGTCGGTGAGGGTGTGGTCGTCCGCCTGGTAGAGGAGCGCAAAGGCCAGGCTTTTCCGTCCGGCGGCGACCTGGTCTCCCGAGTAGACATCGAAGAGCGTCACGCGGCGGAGCAACGGATCCTGGATTTCGAGGATCGCGGCGCTGACCTCTGACGCAGACAGTTCCACCGGAACCACCAGCGCCAGATCGCGCTGGACACCCGGAAACTTCGGCAGCGCCTGATAGCGCTGCGGCCGGGTCGGCGCCCCCGAGAGAGCGTCCAGGGAACACTCAGCGAAGTAGACCGGACCCGGAATATCGAACCCGTCAAGGACAGCGCGGGCCACTTCGCCGAAGATCCCTGCCCGGCGGCCGGCGACGGAGAGCGCGCCGCCACGCCCATCTTCCAGAAACGGCACGGCGCATGACACGGTCTCGGCCCCCTCGGCTCCGAGCACTGCCAGGAGGTGTTCCAAGAGACCCTTCGCGTCGTAGACGTCAACGCGCTCCCGCCCACCAAACCAGCTTCGAGGGGCGCGAAGCCCGGTCAGCGCGATCCCCACCCGAAGATCCTCCTGGGCGAGGCCGTCGGGACCGCCTGCCGAGAAGACCCGCCCCACCTCAAAGCAGCGGACATCGGAAACCTGCCGGCGGAGGTTTCCGGCGAGGACCTCCAGGAGCCCCGTCGCCAGTGTCGGGCGGAGCAATGAGCGCTCCTGGCTCAGGGGGTTCTTCAAGGCCAAGAGATTCGGCGACCCGGGATCCCAGCCGAGAAGCTTCAGGCGACCAGGATCGACGAAGCTGTACGTGATCACTTCCGAAAGGCCCGCACCCACAAGAGCCCGACGCACGCTCTCCGTTTGCCGGCGGGCCGGAGGGCGTCGGACGAGAGTGACGGACCCTCCGGGGTGCGTGGACGGGATCCGGTCGTACCCCCAGACGCGGATCACTTCCTCGACCAGGTCGTCCTCCATCGTGACGTCACGGCGGAAGCTCGGGACCACGACCTCCAACTGCTCCTTCCGGTCTTCCACCGCGAACCCTAATCCCTGGAGGATCCGAACCACTTCTTCCTTGGAGGGCGAGCTCCCGATCAGGCGCTGGATCCGATCGAGCCTGAGGGAAGTCCGTAAGTGGGGCCGCGGCGCGGGGTACAAATCAAGAGCCCCTCTTGCCACGCTGCCGCCTCCCAGATCGGCGATGAGCTGGGACGCCCGGTCCAATGCCTCCCGAAGCCCCTCGATGTCCGCGCCCCTCTCGAAGCGGTAGGCGGCCTCGGTGGCGAGCCCCAGCCCGCGGGCGGTCCGACGGACAGAGCCGGGGTCGAAGTACGCGGCCTCGAGCAACACCGTCCGGGTCTGGCCCGTGACCTCGGTGTTGCCTCCTCCCATCACTCCCGCAATTCCGACCGCGCGCTGAGCGTCAGCGATGAGCAACATGGAGTCGTTCAACGCCCGATCCTGGCCGTCCAGCGTGACGAGCCGCTCCCCCGGCATCGCCCGCCTCACGACGATCGCGCGCCCTTCGAGCCGGTCATAGTCAAACGCGTGGAGCGGGTGGCCCAGCTCCCAGAGGACATAGTTGGTCGCGTCCACCAAATTGTTAATCGGGCGGAGCCCCACGGCCCGGAGCCGCTGGGCCAGCCACGGCGGCGAGGGGGCGACGGTGAGGCCGGTGATGATCCGCGCGGCGTAGCGGGGGCACAGCTCAGGGGCTTCTACTCTGACGGTTGCCAGCGTCGCCGCGTCGATCTCTCCTTCCTTCACCGACACCGGCGGGAAGCGGAACGGCGCGCCGGTCAGCGCCGCGATTTCCCGTGCGATCCCGACGACGGAGAGGCAATCAGGACGGTTGGGGGTGATCTCGACCTCCAGGATGACATCATCGAGGCCCAGGTAGGTCACGAGGTCGGCGCCCAGCGGGGCATCCGGCGGAAGAATCAGGATCCCATCGGAGTCCTCGCCGATGCCGAGCTCTCGCTCTGAGCAGAGCATCCCCTCGGAGCGATGGCCCCGGATGGTCATCGCCTCGACCTGGCGCCCTCCGGGGAGAAAAGATCCCGGAGGGGCGAACGCCGCACGGACGCCGGGGTGGACGTTGGGGGCGCCGCAGATCACCGAGAACCGCTCGTTCACGAGGGCGACCCGACAGAGGGTCACACGCTGCCCGGATGGCCGTGACTCCAGCTCACGCTCGATGGCCTCCACCTCCCCCACCACGACGCCGGAGAGGCCCTCCGCCACCAGAGCAGTTCCGCCCACTTCCACCCCGGCCATGGTCAGACGATCGGCGATCGCCTCGGGGCTCAGGTCCGTCTCCACATACTCCTTAAGCCATCGGTAGCTGATCTTCATGTTGAACGAACGTTACTCGGGAGACGAGAAGGTTGTCAAGGAACCGGCCGGCTAGAGACCGGCTTTGGTGAGATACGCCTCAACAGTCAAGCCCTCTCACTCAAGGAAGGCGTGGATCGCCCGCCGTTGGGCCTGGTGGAGCTTCTCGGTATCGCAGTACCGGCGCGAGGCCAAGGATTGGAACTGGCGGAAGATTCCGGAACCGTGCTCGCCCCGTGGCCGCAGAGCCGAAGAGGACAAGAAACTGGAGACTCGGCATCGCCCTCGGAAGATCAGCGAGGCGCTGGCCGACGAACTCTGGGGTGACGGCCGCCTTCATGCGGCCACTCTATCGGAGCCCTCCGAGGGTGTCAAGGAAGGGATGACCACCTCGCCTCTCAGTGGAAGCTAGAACTGGCTAAGGAAGCGGAGGTCATTCTCAAAGAAGAGGCGGATGTCGCCTTCGCAGGCGTCCGCCCCGCGCGTCGTCCGTGAGCTTTCTCTCCTTGACAGGTTCTTTATCCGCCCCGTATCCTGGCAAGGCAAGCATGAAGGGGTCGCAAGAATGAAGCAGGGGGGCGGAAGAGAAGCGGTCGACGCCCCCGTCCCCAGGCGGGAGGACCGGGAGGACTGATAAGGGCCTT
>CAYJUC010000126.1:0-9454 GCA_964372605.1 uncultured bacterium
GCCGGGCCCAGGTCGGAGAGGATGTCGCCGAACAGGTTCGACCCCACGACCACGTCGAACCAGTCTGGATGCTGCACGAAGTGGGCGCACAGGATGTCGATGTGGTACTGGTCGGTCTTGATCGCCGGATAGTCCCGGGCGATGGCGGCGAAGCGCTCGTCCCAGTACGGCATGGTGTGGATGATGCCGTTGGACTTGGTCGCCGAGGTCACGTGGCGGGCCGGCCGCGTCATCGCCAGCTCGAAGGCGTAGCGCATGACGCGGTCAACCCCCTTCTTCGTGAACACCGACTGCTGCACCGCCAGCTCCTCAGAAGTGCCGCGATAGAGCCGGCCGCCGATCTCGGAATACTCGCCCTCGTTGTTCTCGCGCACGATGACCAGGTCGATCTCTCCGGGCTTGCGCCCCGCAAGCGGCGATCGCGCGCCTGGGAGGAGCCGCACCGGGCGCAGGTTGACGTACTGGCGGAAGGAGCGCCGGATCGGGATGAGCAGGCCCCACAGAGAGACGTGGTCGGGCACGCCGGGGAAGCCCACGGCGCCGAGGAAGATGGCGTCGAAGGCCCGGAGCCGGTCGAGCCCGTCCTCGGGCATCATGCGCCCGGTTTTCGCATAGACCTCGCAGCTCCAGTCGAAGTGGGTCCACTCGAAGTCGAAGCCGAACCGGCGGCCGGCGGCTTCGAGGACACGGATCCCCTCGGGCACCACCTCCTTGCCGATCCCGTCGCCGGGGATCACCGCGATGCGGTGCGTCATGCCAGCCTCCTCAACATGACTCCCGTTGATTATACCCCGCCCGCGCACTGACGGACACGCGCTGCCGGATGTTCCTTTTTCTAGACATTGACCGGGGTGCACCCGACGCATATGATGGTTTGCAATGAGTGACGCGGAGCCATCCAAGCGAATCGACGATCTCCACCGGCGGTTCGACGATTTCCGTGCCGACCATCTCCAACTGCGGCAAGAAATCGTGCAGATCCGGCAGGAAATCCAGACAGGAAACGGCGCGCTGCGGCAGGAAATCGGTGAGCTGCGGCAAGCTCAAGACCGGAAGTTCACTCTCATGATCCAAGTAATGACTGCTGGACTGACCCTTTTGGCCCTGCTCATGACGGCGTACCGGTTCATTCGCGTCTAGGGCGGATTATTCACGAAGGTGCTCGGCCCGTCTGACAGACCCCCTCACCCTGACCCTCTCCCCCGCTGGGGGCGAGGGAACCGAAAGAACCCCCTCTCCCTTCGGAGGGAGAGGGCAGGGGTGAGGGTGCGCGTCAGGCCAGTACACCGATCAGCGTGGTCGCCGTCACCCGCTGGACGCGCACCGGGGCCAGCTCACCGATAGAGGCGTCCGGCCCGTCGCAGACGACATTCAGATGGCCCCGGGTATGCCCGGCGAGCTGCCCCCGCCGGTTCCGCTCCTCCAGCAGAACCTCAATCTCTCGCCCCACCCACCGCTCAAGCTTCTCCCGGGAGATCCGCGCCTGCAACGCCAGCGCCGCCTGGTTGCGCGCTTCCTTCACCTGCCGCGGCACATCATCGACCCACTTCGCCGCCTCTGTCCCCGGGCGCGGCGAGTATTTGAAGATGAAGGCGCTGTCGTATCGGACACGCTCCATCAGCGCCATGGTGGCCTCGAAGTCCTCGTCCGTCTCTCCGGGGAATCCGACGATGATGTCGGTCGAGAGCGAGATGTCGGGGCAGAGCTCGCGCAGCCGCGCGACCTTCGCCAGATACGACTCCACCGTGTACCCGCGGCGCATCGCCCTGAGCAGTCGATCTGATCCCGACTGCACCGGGAGATGCAGAAACTCGCAGACAGAACGGCACTCCGCGATGGCCCGAAAGAGCCGCTCGTGGGCGTCGAACGGGTGGCTCGTGGTGAACTTGACCCACGGGACCGCCGTCTTCGCGTCGATCTGATGGAGCAGCACGGGGAAGTCGCAGAGCCGCGTCCCGTCGTCGCGCGAGTCGGCCAACGTTTCCTCCCGGCCATCGTCCTCCAGAGCGAGCAGCCGCTCGCGCCGCTTCGGCCCCTGGTACCCGGAGCCGTCAGGAAAGCGCTTGCCGTAGGAGTTCACGTTCTGTCCCAGGAGCGTCACCTGCTTGTAGCCGGCGCGGGCAAGCTGCTGCACCTCCTCCAGGATCTCCCCGATCGGCCGTGAGACCTCCTGCCCGCGCGTCACCGGCACGATGCAGTAGGCGCATTTCTTGTCGCATCCCTCCATGATGGTGACGAACGCCGTGACCCGGCCCTGACGGTGGTCACCCGCCGGCTTTTGGTCGAGCGGACGCACCTTGCGATCCACGGCCATGAGGCGGGTCGCAACCCCGAGCCCTTCGCGCTGCCGCTTCTCGGCGACCTTCGCCAGGAGGTCCGGCAGATCGTAGATCTCGGCCGGTCCCGCCACCAGATCGACCTGCGGGAGCCGGCGGAAGATCTCCTCGCGCTGGGCCTTCGCCATGCACCCGAGGATGCCCAGGACGAGGTCGGGCCGCTCCTGTTTGAGCCGCTGCATGAGGCCCATTTTTCCGAAGGCGCGCTCCTCGGCATGGGCCCGCACCGAGCAGGTGTTGAGCAGGATCACGTCGGCCTCTTCTTCCCGCCGAACGATCCCGTACCCCTGCGCCGCCAGCATCCCGAGGATCTCCTCGGAATCCCGCTCGTTCATCTGGCAGCCGTACGTCTGAAGGTAGACCTGCTTAGACACGCAGAATGTCCTTTCCACTAGGGCGCCGGGTCGAGGACGCAGAGATCGGCGCGACCGGCGGCGAGAATGGTGTTCACCTCGTCCGCCGAGGTGATGTTGCCCCGGGTCATGGTCGGAATACCGGCAGTGTTGCGCACCCGGTCGCTGAACGGCGCCAGGAAATACCGGCTGTAGAAAGGTTTCGTTTCGACCACCGTCTGGCCGGCGACCATTTCAACGAGGTCGCATCCGCGGCCCTTGAGCATCCCGGCCACGGCCACCGCGTCATCGACGTCGAAGCCGCCGTCCACCCAATCGGTGGCGCAGAGGCACACCGAGAGCGGTTTCTCCGGAGGCCACGCAGCCCGCACCGCGTCGAAGACCTGGAGCGGGAAGCGCGCCCGGTTCTGGAGCGAGCCGCCAAACTCGTCGCCGCGCCGGTTGGTCAGCGGCGAGAGGAAGCTTGCCAGCAGATACCCGTGGGCGAAGTCCAGGTGGAGCATATCGAAGCCCGCTTCGGCCGCCATGCGCGCGGCGCCAACGAAGTCGTCCCGCACCTTCTCCATGTCTCGGCGATCCATCTCTTTCGGCACCAGGCTCCCCCGAGTGTAGGGCAGCGGCGAGGCCGAGACAAGCGGCCAGCCGCCGGCGGAGAGCGGTCGGTCGAGGCCCTCTCGGCGGGGCCGGGTGGAGCCCCTCCGCCCCGCGTGCCCCAGCCTGAGCGCGATCTTCGCCAGTGAGCTCCCGTGGACCTGATCGACGATCGCCTTCCACCCGGCCATCTGCGCGGCGCTGTACATCCCGGTATCGTCGGGAGTGACGCGCCCCTCATGCGAGATGGCGGTCAGCTCCGTCAGGACCAACCCGGCGCCGCCGGCCGCGAGGGGAACGAGCTGTTCCAGGTGCGACTCGGTGGGGACTCCATCCGAGGCCGAATAGAGCGGCGCAGGGGCCAGCACGACCCGGTTCACGAGGGTCACCTCCCGGAGCCTGAACGGCGTGAACATGGGTGGCGGCGCGACAATGACCGGGTGCTTCGAGGACAGGCTCTGCCGGGCGAACCAGCGGTCCACGAGATCGACAAACCGCGCGTCCCGGATCCGGAGATTATCGCGGGTAATCCGACCGCTTCGGGAAACGAAGGCGAACGCGAACTGGATCGGCTCAAAGCACGCGTAGCGGTTGAGCCCCTCGTACCACGTGTAGCTCTCCAGGGCGGCTTCCTGGAGTCGCTCGACGACCGGCCCTCGCCCCTGCTCGTAGTAGGTCAGGGCCGCCCCGACATCCCGGTGGCGCTCGAACGCTTCCGCCAGCGCAATCGCGTCCTCCATCGCGAGCTTTGTCCCGGAGCCGATCGTAAAATGCGCCGTGTGGGCCGCATCCCCGATGAGCACGATGTTCCGGTAGCGCCAGGTCGCGTTCCTGACCGTGACGAAGTTGATCCACTCCGACTTATTTGACATCAGCGCGTGCTGCCCGAGAACGTCGGCGAACAGCCGCTGGCAGAACCGGATGGTGTCCGCTTCGCTGGCGCGGTCGAGCCCGGCGCGGCGCCACGGCTCTTCGTCCACTTCCACAACGAAGGTGCTGGTGCGGTCGTCGTGCGGGTAGATGGTCGCCTCGAAGAGCCCGTCGTCGGTCTCCTTGACGATGAAGGTGAACGCGTTGGGCCGGTAGTCGGTGCCCAGCCAGACGTACTTTCTGGGGTGCGGCAGCAGGGTCGGCCGGAAATACTCCGCGCAGGTCCTGCGCGCAACGCTGTTGACCCCGTCCGCCGCGATGACAAGGTCGCAATCGGCGAAGCCGGCGAGGTCCGAGACCTCGCGATTGAAGAGCATCTTGACGCCCAGCTCTGCGCAGCGCCGTTGCAGGATGTTCAGGAGCACCCTGCGCGAGAGGCCCGCGAAGACGTTGCCGCCCACGCCGATGGTCTCCCCGCGGTAGCGCACTTCGAGGGCGTCCCACATGGCGAAGTTGTCGGTGATCTCCCGGTGCGTCTCCGCGTCGGCCTCGCGCAGGGAGCCGAGGGTCTGGTCCGAGAAGACGACGCCCCACCCGTACGTGGCGTCCGGTGGGTTGCGCTCGATCACGGTGATGTCGCGCGCGGGATCGGCCTTTTTCAGGAGAATCCCCGAATAAAGGCCGCCGGGACCGCCGCCGATGATCGCAATCTTCACCCGAGGGGCTCCAGGGGCATGGAGTCGCCGGAGGGGTCCGCCCTCACGAGCCGACGACGTCCGCCAAGCGGTCGAGCTGCTCCAGGTCGGCCACTGCGGGAAGCAGGGTCAGCTCGTCGCATCCCGCCTCCTCGTAGCCGCGCACATACTCGGCGACGTCCTGAGGGGTGGTGAGCATGGCTGCGACGATTCTGTCGGCGAACGGCCCGGTGAAGGCGTAGTACTCCCTGAGGTGCTGGGCGCCAGCGTCTCTAGCGCCGCCCAGGGCGAAGTAGCCTTGCCCCCAAAGCTCGGGCCGGCCGGGCCGTTCGGCGTCGATCCAGGCGGCTCGGGCCTCGCCCGCCGCCCGGGCAAACGCCCGTGGCGGGCCGCCGCCGTGGATGTACCCATCCCCGTAGCGGGCCATCCGCGCAAACGCCGGACCGCTGTTCCCCCCGACCAGGATCGGAGGGCCGCCGGGACGCGCCGCGGGCGGGCCGATCAGATCCTCCTCCCAGTGGCGGCGCAGGTCGGCGAGCTGTTCCGAGAGCCGCCTGCCCCGGGATCGGTAGTCGGCCCCCGTCACCTCGTAGTCGTCCTGGCGGGGGCCGATTCCCACTCCGAGGACCAGCCGACCGTTTGAGAGCCGGTCGAGCGAGGCGACCTGCTTGGCCAGAAGGGCGGTGTTTCTCAGCGGAACGAGGAGAATCGTGGTGGCAAGCTTGATCCGCCGGGTCACGGCGGCTGCCGCGGCCAGCGCCACGACCGGTTCGTAGTTGCCGTACTTGACGCGATCAATGCCGGCCAGGTGGGAGAAGTTTCTCTCCTCGGCCTTGGCCGCCCACAGAACGACGAGGTCTCCTTTCACCCCTGGAATCCCGACCGGTAGCGCGACGCCGACTCGCACGGCAGGTCACCCCCCTACGCCCGAAGATTTGCCCCCGCCAGCTCCACGCGCGTCCCCACGCCGTCATTTCTCGGTGAACGTCACCTTGGTGAGCCCCTTCTGCCGGTCGTCGGTCCAGCGGTTCGCCTTGTACTCGAACCGCGGGATCGTGCCGTGGGCCACCTCCTCCACCCGCATTCGCACCCCGATCCGGTCCCGGAGCTGGTTCGGGAGCACTTCGAGGATGCGAGACTTGACCGCGGGAGGGGCGTCCTTCTTGAATTCCACGGCGACCGTCACCTCCTCGGCGCCTCCCTCGCCCAGGTAGACGTGCCCGCTGTACTCCTCCACCTCTCTGTAGCCGAAGATCACCTCCTCCACGGCCAGGGGCCAGATGTTCTGCCCCTTGATCTTCAGCATGTCATCGTACCGCGCGATGGTGCCCGCCTCCCACACCTCCCAGGTGCGGCCGCAGTCGCACGCATCATGCGGGAGACGGCGGACCTTGTCCCCCTGGCGGAACCGGATCATGGGCGCCGCCTCCTGGGAGAGGGTGGTGATGACCACCTCTCCTTCGTCCCCGTACTTCACGGGCTCCCCCGAAGCGGGATCCAGGATTTCCGGCAGGACAAAATACTCCGCAAGATGAGAGCTGCCCCGCTTCCCGTTGAAGACGACGCCTTTCTCGCAGGTGCTGGCGTAGACGCAGCGGATCTGCGTGGTCCCGTACAAGTCGTAGAGCCGCGTCCCCCAGAACTCCTCCATCTCCTCGGCCCATTCCACGGGGAATGCGCCGGTAGACAACAGCACCCCTTTCAGGTTCGGCAGCTCCCGCTTCGGGTCCATCCCGATCTCCTGGCAGAGGTGGGTCAAGCGGGTGAGATAGACCGGGGTGGCCCAGAGGTAATGGTGCTTGAACTCCCGCAGCCGCTGGAGTTTGGTCCTGGAGTCGAAGATGCCGAGGACCATGACGTTGGCCCCGAACTGCTCCAGTCCTTCGAATACGATCTGGCCGCCGGCCATGGTGGCGAGCGGCCAGAAGAGCGCGTTGAGATCGCCCTTCTCCATCCCAACCCAGGTGAGGAAGTGGAAGCCCACCTCGGCGGCGGACCTGAAGTCTTTCTCCGTGCTGGGATGAAACTCCTGTCCGATTCCGGAAGTCCCGCTGGTGATGTAGATCTTGCGGACCTCCGCCTCAGGGACCATCAGCTTCCGCCCGTACGGCGGGCGCTCCATCTGGTCCTGCAGCAGGACTTTCTTGTCGATGAACGGGATCCGCTTCTGGAAGTCGTCCCAGGATCGGATCTGCTCCGGTCGAACCTTGACCTCGTCAAAGAGCCGCCGGTAGAACTGATTCTGATGGTAGACCTGCTCCAGCAGCGCCTTCAGCCGGGCAAACTGCCGCGCCTTCAACTCGTCTCGGGGCATGGTTTCCAGCTGGTAGTTGTAGTATCGCTTCCGGATTGGGAGCTTCATAGACCTCTCCAGATCGCGGCGGGCGTGTTGAACCTCGGCACGACATGGGCGGCGAACAGCTCCAGCGTCCTGAACGCCTCCCGCTCGGACATGCCTCCGAAGTTGATCTGCATCGAGGGCTCATGCTCGCCGAACATGTCGCGCTGAAACTGAAGCTGCTCCGCCACCTCTTCGGGAGTCCCCACGAGCGCGGTGTGACTTTCGATCATCTTGTCGCCGGTCAGATTCCTGATGGCCTCCACCATCTTCTCGTAGCCCGCGTACTGGGCGGCATGGTGGCCCGCCCAGGAGGTGACCGCCTCGCTGAACACCTCCACGTAGCCGGAGACGTGTCGCTGGAAGCCATCGATGGCTTCTCTGTGGGTCTCGGCCACGTAACAGTGGATGGCAGTCTGTAGCTGCCCTTGGCCGGGGTGTCCGGCTTCCCGCCAAGCCTCCCGGTAGGCCTGAAGCAGCGCCCGCGTGCGCTCGATGCTGCCGCCGGCGAAGGGTGTGATCATCAGATGGTGACCGCGCCGGCCTGCGGCCCGGAACGACTCTTCGGACAGGAGCGCGGCCACCCAGATTGGCGGGTGGGGTTTCTGAACGGGCCGAGGCATCAGGCGGACGTCGCGGAAGCTGTGGAACTTCCCCTCGTAGGAGACCCGCTCCTCGGTCCAGAGCCGGGTGATGATCTCGACCCCTTGGTCGAAGCGTTCCCGGCTCTCCTCCATGCTCACGCCGAAGACCTCAAACTCCTTGGGGATGAAGGCCCGCCCGAAGCCAGCGTCCAGCCGGCCGTTCGAGATATTGTCCAGCATCGCCAGCTCGCCGGCCAACTTGATCGGGTGGTTGAAGGCGGGCGTGACGGCGCCCGTGATGGGCCGGATGCGCTTGGTGCGGGCGGCAACCGCGGAGAGGAAAACGATCGGGTTCGGCGAGTGGCCACCGTACTCATAGAAGTAGTGCTCGACCGTCTTGACCGAGGTGTAGCCGAGCTCGTCGGCCCGCTCGCTCAGCCGGAGGCACTGGGCGAAGTAGTCGGCTGTGGACATGTCGCTCAGCCGGAAGGAGGGGAAAAAGTTGAGACCGAATTTCATCGTTCGAGCCAGCCGAACCGCATGGTCCTCCGATTATACAACCTCACAGGGGGCGGGGGCTCGCTTGGTTGACACTCCCCGAGCGCGCGTGGTACGTTGGCGGCGCTCCGGAAGGTGGAGACTGGTGGCAAATGAACTTTGGGATCCTGACTGAAGGCTACTTGACCGGCGGGACGGCAAGCTTTCGGGAACGCTATCACGAAGTGCTGGCCGAGGCGAAGCTGGCCGACCGGGTCGGCTTCGACGTCTTCGGGACTTCCGAGCAGCATTTCACCGCGCCGCGTTTCACCATCTCGGCCGGCGAGCTGTTCCTAGCCGCCGTCGCGGTCTTGACCGAACGCATTCGCCTCCGCACCAGCACCACGCTGCTCCCTTTTCATCAGCCCGTCCGGGTCGCCGAACAGATCGCCACCCTCGACAACCTCTCCAGGGGTCGCGTCGAGTTTGGATCGGGAAAGGGCAACTCCACGTACACGGCGGGCGGCTTCAATGTCGACCTTGCCGAACGTGACGGACGCTGGGAAGAGGGGATGGAGCTGGTGATTCGAGCCTGGACCCGGGACGAGTTCTCGTTCGACGGCAAGTACTACAAGGCGCCCTCCCGCCGCCTCTCCCCCACCCTGGTCCAGAAACCGCATCCGCCGCTCTGGTACGCCGCCATCAGCCCCGCCTCGCACGAGTTGGCGGGCCGGAAAGGCCTCGGGGTGATGTCCCTGACTATCGCCGTGACGCTCTCCCAGCTTGAAAAGCGGATCAAGACATACCGCGATGCGATCCGTCACGCCGAGCCGTACGCCGGAGTCGTCAACAACAGCGTCTCGGTATTCTGCCTGGCCCACTGCGCGGAATCGAATGAGCAGGCCCGGGCGGACGCCGAGGCGCCGATGCTCAACTATCTCAAAGAGGCCGTGGATCTGTACGAAACCACGCTGAAAGCGGCGGGGACGAACGTCGATTTTTCAAAGATCCGCGCCACGATCTCCGACTTCGCCCTGTGCGTGGAGACCGGCATGGCGCTCGTCGGCGACCCCGACACGCTGGCGCAGAAGCTCAAGCAGTACGAATCCCTGGGCGTGGACGAAGTCATGATCCGCATGGACGGCATTCCTCACGCCGCCAACCTGAAATCCATCGAGCTGATCGGCAAGCATGTCATCCCCAGGTTCAA
>CAYJUC010000127.1:0-9447 GCA_964372605.1 uncultured bacterium
AGGTCCGCGGCGTCGTCTTCGTCTGGATGGGAGAGACCGAGCCCGTGCCCATCGAAGAGGACGTGCCCGAGGAGTTCTTCGACCCGACCTGGGCCGTCAACACCTACGTGGCCACCTGGCCCGTCAACTGGGTCCTGGCGCAGGAGACCGGTGCGGATCCGCACGAGCCAACGCTTCACCGGGTGCGGCTCCGGCGGTTTTTCATGTTCGGCTTTCTCTCCAACTTCCGGCAGCTACCCGCCTATTCCAGAGGCATGAAAGTGGTCGAGGAGGGGGAGAAGCATATCGGCATCGCGACCGTGGGCCTTGGGCCGCAGCAGGCCTACTACCCGCTCCTGGGCAAGAAGTGGCCCCAGCGCGTCTGGTGGCGGTTCCTCCCCGCCAAGCAGTCGGGCGTGCAAACCCATACCGGCAAGCCGTACAACCACTCGTATCGGCTGCCGAGCATCGCCCGAATCGACATGTATGATCGCGTCCACATGCGGTGGAGCGTGCCCATCGACAAGGAGACCACCCGCATGTTCACGTTCGGCCTCTATCGGGCGCCGGGGCGCTGGCCCCGACTCTGGGCCAAGCTGCACTTTCACACCCTGAACCGCTACCAGCTGATCAAAGGGGTGAACGAGCTGGAGGACGTCCCCGTCCTCCAGCTCGTGGACCCCCATGCGCCGCAGAAACTGGGCGCCAACGATCGCGCCCTTATCTTCTGGCGCCGGCGCATGCCGTGGAAGTCCCGCGACGCCCAGCGCCTCTGGAAAAAAGAGTAAAGGAGATCGTCATGCGAAAAACGTCCGGGCAGCGAGGCGGGTTTACGATGTGGGCGGGACTGGTCGTCCTGGCCGGGCTTGCCGCGCTCATGCCGGCGCCGAGCGCCCGGGCTCAGGGGCCGGTCAAGATCGGCTTCATCTACGCCGACAGCGGGGTCTTCGCCCAGGTCGGGATCGACATGCGGGACGGGTTCCTGCTCTACTGGAGCGAGGCCGGCAACAAGGCGGGCGGCCGCCCGGTGGAGTTGTTCCTCGAGACCAAGGGGAGCAACAAGCCGGACGAGGCGCTCACGAAGGCGCGGAAGCTCGTGGAGCGGGACAAGATTCAGGTGCTCGGCGGCATCGTCTCCTCACCGGTCGGTTACGCGCTGCGCTCGTACGTGATCGCCCAGAAGATGCCCCTGGTCATCATGAACGCGGGGGCCGACGGCCTCACCCAGAAGCAGCGGAGCGAGTACATCTTCCGCTCCTCCTATGCCAACTGCCAGTCGGCCCACCCCCTGGGAGACTGGGCCTACAAGCAGGGGTACCGAAAGGCCGTCATCATGGGCTCCGACTTCGCCGCCGGCCACGAAAGCCTCGGACCCTTCGCCCGGGTCTTCACCGAGGCCGGCGGCCAGATCATCCAGGAGATCTACCCGGCGCTGGGCGCCCCGGACTTCGCCCCCAACATCGCGCAGATCCGACAGGATGCCGACGTGGTGTCGGTCTTCTTCGCCGGCGCGGACGCGATCCGCTTCGTGAAGCAGTACGCCGAGTACGGGCTCAAGGGGAAGATCCCCATGATCGGCAAGGGGAGCATCACGGACGAGGTGATCCTCCCCAGCCAGGGGGACGCGGCCCTCGGCATCATCAGCACCCTTCAGTGGTCAGCCACGCTGGACACCCCGGCGAACAGGCGGTTCATTGACGCGTACTCCGCCAGGTACAAGCGCCTCCCCACCCAGTTCGCCGAACAGGGGTACGTGGGGGCGCAGATGATCGCCAGGGCCCTGGATGCCGTCAAGGGGAACGTGGAGAATCAGGAGGCGTTCCTGGCGGCGCTCAGGAAGGTGGAAGTCGACGCCCCGCGGGGGAAGGTGAAGCTGGACGCCTACAACAATCCCATCCATCCGGTTTATGTCCTGAAGACAGAGAGGAAGGGCGGCGCGCTCCAGAACAGCGTCATCGGAGCCTATCCCGACGTGAGCCAGTTCTGGAAGTGGAGTCCGGAGGCGTACCTGGCCATGCCGACGTATCCCGAAATGAAGGGGAAGTGGGCCAGGTAACTTCTTCCACCAGCCTCACGCCGAGGCGGACTCCGCGGCCGCGATGCGCACCGTCTCAACCCGCTGGAAGTAGAGATAGAAGCCGACGAAGGTCAGGGCATAGATCGCGCCCGCCAGGTAGTATGGCATGGCCCAGTTGCCGGCCGCCATGAAAGGCCCGGCAATCCAGGCTCCTACCCCCATCGGGAACTCGCTGAAGGCGTGCATGACGCCGTTGGTGGTTCCCCGCTCCCGCTCCTTCACAACTTCCATGGAGAAGAGGGAATAGATCGGATCGCTGAGCGCTTTGTTGGGAAATGCCCCGCCGACCAGGATGATCGCCAGCACATAGAACAGTCCCGCGACCACAATTCCCTGGGAGAGCCCGATCAGCACCAGAAATGGGACCCCGAGGAACTTCAAAAAGGCCACCATGCGGACCCGGCCCAGGCGCCGGACGAAGAGCGGGCCCAAGAGCGTGGCGAAGGCGGTGAGGATGGAGCCCAGCGCGAAGACGACGCCGATCTCGGCCGTTGAGGCTCGCAGGTGCTCGGCGAAAAAGATGTTGAAAAAGGGAGCGGTTAACCCAAGCGCGAGCCCGCCCCCGGCTTCAGTCAGCGCGAGCATGCCGATTGTGCCGTGGCTTTCCACACTCTTCCACCACTTCCGGATGTCGATCCGCTGCCACTCCTCCTCGATCAGATAGATCGGGATCATGGAAAGGAGCATCACCGGGATCACGCAGAAGAGGCTGGCCCGTAGCGCCCAGGCGTGCTCGGCCCCGAGGCCCAGGAGCCGACCGAAGGCCACTGGCAGGAGGCCGGCCGCGAGGTTTCCGAGACTCGCCGCGCCCACGCGCATGAAGCCGTCGATGCTGAACAGGTGAACGCGCTCGTCGGGCCGGCTCTGCTCCACCATGAACGGTGGGCCGACGATCGCATGCCCTCCCTCGAAGGCCCCCTGAACGGCCGCCAGCACGAGGAGGGTGGTGGGGTCGTTGGCGAGCACGAGGGCCGCAGTAGCCAGGATGTTGCCGGTATAGGACACGAGATAGATGCTGCGCCGGCCGAACAGGTCGGAGAGGATCCCGGATGGGATCACCGATAGGCCGTGGAATATCCAGTTGATCGACGCGAGCTGTGCGACGAAGAGCGTATCGTGCCCCGCCGCGAGCAGGTAGAGGTAGAAGAGGAGCCGCCACATGCTCACGGAGAGCCCGCTGAACGGACTGCGGAAGATCAGGAGCCTGGCATTCCGGCTGAATCCTTTCAACAGGCGGAGGTACTCCCCGCCCCGTTTGGCCTGCCAGGCCAGCACGAGGAGCAGGAAGATGGTGAGACCGATCCCGACGAACCAGACGGCGGGCGGCACCGACGGACCCGGGGCAGGAGCATGACCGACATCGCCCCACGCGGTCGCCGGCGACCCGACGAGGCTCAGGATCGCAAAGCCGAACCCGATCGGCGAACTAAGCATTTTTCTGCGGTCTCTCAGGAGAACTTGAGCCTAGCGAGAGTGCCGGACAAGGTCAAGGGCAATCCGACCTACAATCCGACCGGATTATTCGCGTCCGCACTCGCACCCTCACCCCCGCCCTCTCCCTCAAGAGGGAGAGGGAGCCCTCTCGGTTCCCTCGCCCCCGGCGGGGAGAGGGTCAGGGTGAGGGGGCCCGTGGATGGCGGCTTCCGGGACCCCACCGTACACGCCACGTACACGCCCTATTGACACGGCGGAGACCGAGGAAAGACAATGGGGCCGGCATCACGGCTCACTCGCCGTCACCCTAACGTCTGAGGGAGGTCGCGCCCCATGATCCATTACGTCAAAGGAAAGGTCCCCCGGCAGGCCCACGTGGGCATTCCCGAAGGTCTCTACGAAGAGGAACACGGCCGGCAGGGATTCTTCGGCCGGGTCGTCCAGCTCTACCACCTTCACCCGCCCATGGGGTGGAAGCGCATCGAAGGGCCCCTCAGGCCCCGCGGTTTCGACAGTCACAAACTGCGTCCGACCGACCTGACCGATCCCCAGGGCGAGCCGGTGAAGCTCCTCTACAACAACGACGTGGCCCTCCTCGTCTCCCGGCGCTCGGCGCCCATGCCGTTTTGTCTTCGCAACGGGGATGGCGACGAGATCCGCTTCATCCACAAGGGCCAGGGTGTGCTCCATACCGACTTCGGCCCGCTCCGGTACGAGGAGGGCGACTACATCGTGATCCCCAAGGGCACCACCTACCGGGTGATTCCCGAGGCCGACGAGAACTTCACGCTCATCGTCCAGTCCCGCGGAGAGGTCGGGTTCCCGGAGCGCGGCGGCCTGGGGCACTACGCGCCCTTCGACTACGGCCTGCTCGAGACCCCGGAGCCGGAGCCGCTGACGGCGGAAGGGCGCGAGTGGGAGGTGCGGATCGAGCGGCGCGGGGAGCGCACCTCGATCTTCTACGACTTCTACCCGTTCGACGTCGTCGGCTGGAAGGGCACGCTCTCGGTCTTCAAGCTCAACGTGAGGGACATCCGCCCCGTCAGCAGCGAGGGAGTCCACCTGCCGCCGAGCGCGCACGCCACGCTCAACGGTCCGGGGTTCGTGCTGTGCACGTTCATCCCCCACCGGCTTCCCACGGACGCCGAGGCGATGAAGCTGCCGTGGGACCATCGCAACATCGACTACGACGAGGTCTTCTTCCTGCACTCGGGAGAGTTCACGCCGAGCCCGCGAATGGGCCCGGCTCCCCAGGGATTCCTCAACCATAATCCCCAGGGACTCCATCACGGCCCCCCGCCCGAGGCGCTCGAGTACGTCAAGGGGTTGAAGGGGGAGGCGCGGTTACAGCACGTCCGGTTGAACCTCGACACCGAGGCGCCGCTGGTCATCGCTCCGGAGGCGGAGGAGGTCGAGATGAACTACGCGGATCTCTGGAACAAGAAGTAGCCGCGCGGAGGACCGAGCCCATGATCATCGATCTCCATTTTCACGGCTTCCCGAAGTTCGCCGCCGACGCCATCAACGCCATGCTCCAGACCACCGGCATGCTGGAAACCCCGATCCCCGTGTTCGACGCCGATGAGTACGTCAGGGTCATGGATCGGGCGCAGATCGATATCGGCGTCCTCTCACTTCCGGGGCCAGCGCCGGACCACCTGCCGACGCATGAGGCCCGGCTGAATGCGGCCCGTAGCATGAACGACCTCTACGCCGAGGCTATGGCACGCCATCCCCGCCGCTTCCGGGTGTTTGGCCGTGTTCCTCTGGTGGACCCCGACGCGGCGGTCCGGGAGCTCAGCCGGACGCTGGACGAGCTGGGATTTCAGGGCGTGGCCCTCCCCACCAACGTGCTGGGATCTCCGCTGGACGATCCGAAGTTTGATCCCTTCTGGACCGAGGCCAACCGGCGCCGCGCGGTTTGCTTCTTTCACCCCCTGGACTGGCCCTGTGATCCCCGCTGGCAGGCCTACGGGCTTCTCACCAAGATCGGCTGGCCCGCCGACAGCAGTCTGAACGTCTCTCGCCTGGTGCTCACCGGGCACCGCGACCGGTTCCCCGACACGACGCTGGTCCTCTCTCATCTCGGCGGGATGATCCCCATGTACGCCGGTCGGCTGGCGTGGTCCGCCGGTGAGTTCAAATGCGCGAGGAACCCCGAGGAGTACTTCCGGTCTTTCTACTACGACACGGCCGGCGGGATGCGCGCGCCCTTCATCAAAGCCGTGTGCGCTACAGTGGGCGTCGAACAGGTCGTGTATGGCTCTGATTACCCGTTCGGCCGGTTCCCGTACGACCCTGCCGATCCCGGCCCGCGACGCCCCTCACCAGACTTGGTCTACGAAGTGAACCGGCGCGAGATGGAGGCGCTCGATCTGTCGAAGGCGGACAAGGACAAGATTTACTATCAGAACGCCCAGCGCCTGTTGCGTCTTCGACCCGCTTAGCCTCGCAAGGGCGCTCAACCCCGGACGGGCGTGGCGAAGCCCGGGGGCCCGTCCTTGCTCAAAAAGGAGGAGCCATCATGATCTCATTCCCGAGAAGCGTCGCGCTGGTCGGCCTGGTGCTCATCGCGGGGCTGATCCTGTCGGCGGGCGAGGCCGTCGCCCAGGGCTCTGTCAAGATCGGTCTCCTGGCTCCGCTGACCGGCCCCTTTGCGGCGATCGGAAGAGACTTGGTGGCTGGGACGGAGATCTACCTGGACGAGATCGGGAGGCAGGTGGCCGGCAGGAAGATCGAGCTGATCGTGGACGACTCGGAGGGAAACCCGAACGTCGCGCTCACCAAGGCGCGAAAGCTCGTGGAGCAGGACAAGGTCCACCTCCTGACGGGTGGCGTCCTTGCCTCCGTCGGCTACGCGCTTCACCCCTACGCCGAGGCCCAGAAGATCCCGACCACCTACCCCGTCACGGCCCCCGACGACCTGACCCAGCGCAAGCTCTCCAAGTGGGTGGTCCGCACCGGATTCAACTCCAGCCAGTCCCTCCATCCGTTTGGCGAATGGGTGGCCAGGAACCTCAAGTTTAAGAGGGTGGTCGCCATCGGGATGGACTACGCGTTTGGCTGGGAAATCGTGGGCGGCTTCCAGCGGAGCTTCGAAGAGAACGGCGGCCAGATCATCCAGAAGATCTGGAGCCCGCTCCCCACCACGGACTTCGCCCCGTTCCTCGCTCAGATCAAGCGGGACGCCGACGGTGTGTTCGCCCTCTACGCCGGCCGGCCCGCCATCCAGTTCGCGAAGCAGTACCAGGACGCGGGGCTCAAAGCCCGCCTCCCCCTCGTCGGGGGTGGCACCCTCACGGACGAGGCCGTGCTTCCCGCCATGGGGGACGAGGCGCTCGGGATCATCTCCCCCCTCCATTACAGCGCGGCGCTCGAAACCCCGGCCAACAGGCGGTTCGTCGCGGCCTTCCAGCAGAAGGCCGGCAAGGTCGCTTCTCACGGCGCCGAGCTCGCCTACAGCGGCGCCCGCTGGATCGTGGAAGCCGTCAAGGCCATCGATGGGAAGGTGGAAGACCGGGAGCGGTTTTTGGCCGCCCTCAGGAAAGTGGAGATCAAGGACGCCCCTCGTGGCCCGATCAGCGTGGACAGCTACGGCAACCCCGTCCAGAACATCTACGTCCGCAAGGTGGAACGGGTGGAGGGCAAGCTCCAGAACACGGTCATCCACACCTTCCCGGCGGTCTCCCAGTTCTGGAAATACTCGCCCGAAGAGTACCTGAAGCTTCCCCTCTACGCGCGCGACTACCCGCCGTGCAAGCACTGCTGAGGCCGCTCATCGGCTCATTCTCCTCTCAGTGAATACCCTTGTCCAGGGCGGCACCGTCGTCGCCTTCGAGGGCGGGGAGCATCGCATCCTCGATGGCGGGGTCGTCGTCTTCGACGGGAGCGAGATCGTCTTCGTCGGCGAGCGCTACGACGGTCCCGTGGAGCGGCGGATCGAGGCCGAGGGCAAGCTGATCATCCCGGGCCTCATCAACACCCACGTCCACCTGGGCCTCAACACGGGCGACTATCTCCTGAACGACGCGGGACGATCGGAGTACTTCGGGGCGAACTACCTGAGCTTCATGGCCCCGCTCAAGGGGAAGATGGGCGCCCTCCCGCCCGAGGCCCGGCGAACGATCCGGGAATTCGCGTTCGCGCACCTCGTCAGGAACGGCTGCACGACCGTCATCGATCCGGGAGGAATCCCGGGGGACTGGGAGGACTACGTCAAGGTGGCGGGAGAGGTCGGCCTGAGGGTCTACTTCAGCCCGTCCTTCGGAAGCGCGCGGGTCTTCTCGGACCGCGAGGGCCGCTTTCAGTTCGAGTGGGACGAAGCGGGGGGACTCCGGGGGCTTCAGGAGGCCTCCAGATTCATCGAGACCTTCGACGGCTCGAACAACGGCAGGCTCAAAGGGATCCTCTCCCCCGCCAACCTGGAGCTGATGAGCGAGGCGCTCATCAGGCAGACCATGAGCGCCGCCGAGCGGCTCCGGGTGCCGGCGTTTTTTCACGCCGGCGCCAACCTGATCGAGTTTCAGGAGATCATGCGCCGGCACCGGAAGACTCCCATTGCGTTTCTTGGGAGCGTGGGAGCCCTCACGCCGCGGACGATCCTGAGCCACTGCGTGTTCGTCTCCGGGCATAGCTGGTGCGCGTATCCTTACGGCGACGACCTGAAACTCATCGCCGACTCGGGAGCTGTCGTGTCCCACTCCCCGCTGAAAGAAGCGAAGGTCGGGGTCGTCCTGGAGTCCTTCGAGCGATACCTGCGGGCCGGAATCCCCATCGCCCTGGGAACGGACACCTACCCGCACGACATGATCAGGGAGATGGGGTACGCATCCCTGATCGCGCGAATCGCCGAGCGAAATTTCCAGGTGGGGCGGCCCAGGGACGTCTTCAACGCAGCGACCCTGGGAGGCGCCAGAGCCCTCGGCCGCGAGGATCTGGGAAGGATCGCGCCGGGAGCCAAAGCCGACCTCGTCGTCATGGATTTGAAGAAGGTGAGCCTCGGGCTCCTGAGAGACCCCGTCAAAGCGCTCTGCGATTTCGGCTCCGGCGCCGACGTCGACACTGTGATCGTGGATGGGCAGGTGCTGGTCGCAGGAGGAAAGGCCCTGAACGTCGACGAAGACAAGCTCTTCGACGAGGCCCAACGACTCGCCGGCGGCTTCTGGGAGAACACCCGGTTCTGGGACTGGGCGTCACGCCCCGTGGACGAGATCACACCCCCGGCCTTCAAGCCGTTCGGCCCGCGAGCGTAGCCCGGGGCCGGGCGCGCTTCCGATTTCGCGCTTGACTCCGCCTTCATCCGCGCTGTATCAGGGATGGAAGGATGAAGGCCCACTCCGGTGACAGGAGGAAGTGACGCGATGGGGCAGGGCACGGTCAAGAGCAGTCTCGTAGCCGAGTTCGCGAAGCAGGGCGATTACTCGGAGGCGGCGCAGAGGCTGGCGAAGCGGAAGGCATGGCAGCCGTACGTCGACGCCACCCTCGGCCTCAGCAACTACTGGTATCCCGCCTTCTTCTCTCCCGGGCTCGCCGAGGGTGAGATCAAAGGCCAGGTCATCCTCGGCGAGAAGATCGTCTTCAAGCGCGTTGACGGGCGCGTCTCCATTTGAGCCCGGACTCCTTCCACGCCCGCCTCGTGACCGACCAACTGGTCGACGCCTACACGGTGGCGGGCACGGCTGACGCTTGTGCCGCGAAGCTCGAGGCCATGCACAAGGTCGGGGTGCGGCGTGTTATTCTCTTCCCGGCGGGACACGACCGGCGGGGAACGCTGGAGCTCTTCGTGAAGTCAGTGCTGCCGAGCTTTCGATAGGAACCGCGCAACATCCGCTCGCGACCCAAGTACGGCTCGAGCCAACATTGCTCGACCCGAGATATGTATGGCCTTTCAAATCAGAAAGGGGGCAGACCATGACGACGGCCACCGCCACTCGCTGGCAACTCCAGGGTCGGGGTTA
>CAYJUC010000128.1:0-4873 GCA_964372605.1 uncultured bacterium
TCCTGGATGACGCTCTCCCCCAGCTTGATCCGGTCCAGGGCCTTTCGGATCTGGTCCACGGGCACGGCCTTCTCGAAGCGGATCTGGATGAGTGTTCCCCCTGAAAAATCGATCCCGTAGTGGAGACCACCTTTCACCCCGACGGAAATGACGCCGAGCGCGATAAACGCCGCCGACAGGACGTACGCCCAGCGTCGCTTGCCGATGAAGTCGTAGTTGGAGTCTTTGAAAAGCTGGATCATTGGCCTAGATGGAGAGGGTTTGAAGGCGACGGCGGCCCATGTAGATCAGGTCGAACAGGAGCCGGGTGAAGAAGACGGCGGTGAAGAGGCTTGCCAGGATCCCGATGAACAGGGAGACCGCGAACCCTTTGACCGGGCCGGTCCCGAACTGGTAGAGGATGACCGCCGACACGAGCACGGTGACGTGAGTGTCCACGATTGTTCTGAAGGCCCGAGTGAAGCCGGCGTCGACGGCCGCCCGGACGGTTTTCCCGGTCCTGAGCTCTTCGCGGATCCGCTCGAAGATGATGATATTGGTGTCCACGGCCATCCCGATCGTCAGCGCAATGGCGGCGATGCCGGGGAGCGTCAGCGTGGCGTGAAAGAAGGCCATGGTGGCCAGCAGGATCAAGAGGTTCAGGCCCAGGGCCACGTCCGCGACAAGGCCCGAGACGCGGTAGTAGATCAGCATGAAGACGAACACCAAGAGGGAGGACGCGACGATTGCGATGATCCCCTGCCGGATGGAATCGGCCCCCAGGGACGGCCCCACAGTGCGCTCCTCGAGAATCGCCACCGGCGCCGGCAGGGCCCCCGCCCGGAGCACGATGGCCAGGTCGGTGGCCTCCTCGGTGGTGAAGCCGCCCGTGATCTGGGCCTGGCCCGAGGGAATCCGCTCCCGTATCACCGGCGCCGAGTGCACGTTGCCGTCCAGGATGATGGCGAGGCGCCGCCCCACGTGCTTCTCGGTCACCTCGGCGAAAGTCTTCGCCCCTGCCTTGTTGAGCTCAACCGAGACGTACGGCTCGCTGGTGGTCTGATCGATGGAGACCCTGGCCGTGGAGAGGTCGGCCCCGGTGAGCAGCGTCTTCCGCTCGACGACATAGGGGAGCCTCAGCTCCTGCTTGGTCTTCCGATCCACCCGGCGCTGGTAGAGCAGCTCGTCCCCCTCCGGCGGGCCCTCGCGGACGGCCTTGTCCACGTCGGCCTTTTCGTCCAGAAATTTGAACTCAAGAAGCGCGGTCTGGCCGATCAGGGCCTTGGCGCGCTCGGGGTCCTGGATCCCGGGAAGCTGGACCAGGATGCGGTTCTCCCCCTGCTGCTGAATGGTCGGCTCCGCGACCCCGAACTGGTCCACCCGGTTCCGGATGGTCTCCAGCCCCTGTCGGACCGCGAGATCGCTGACGGTGGCCACCTCCTTCTGCCGCATGGCCAGCACCACGCGGCGCGCGGCCTGATCGGCGCTCTTCCGCTCGAAGGCCTGGAACTCGGAGAGGACCGCGAGCGCGTCGTTCCAGGTCTCGGGCGCGGCCAGCTCCACCAGGACTTCCACCGTGCCCTGGCGGGCCAGCTGTTTGACTCCGATCCCTTTCCGCTCAAGGCCCGCCCGCAGATCGGCGACCGCGCGCTCCACCTGACTCTCCACCGCCTTCTCGGCCTGAACCCCGAGGACCAGGTGGATCCCGCCCTGAAGATCCAACCCCAGGTTGATGGTCTTCCTGGGAGGGTAGAGGTACCACGCCGACCCGGCGACCACGGCCAGGACGACGGCGATCCTGAGCCAGAGGTACTTGCGCACCTTACCCCGATTCCTTGTCGGTCTGAACGGTCACCACCCGGCCGAGCGCCGCCCGGTCCACTTCCACCCGCACCTGATCGGCAATCTTGAGGGTCACGGTTTGCTCGTTGAGTCCGACGATGGTGCCGTGGAGACCGCCGGTGGTGACCACCCGATCCCCCCGCTTGATGGCGCCGAGCATCTGCTGCCGCTCCCTCTTCTGCTTTTGCTGGGGCCGGATCAGAAGAAAGTAGAAGATGGCGAAGATGGCCGCGAAGAAGAGGATCTGGGTGAAGGCTCCGCCACCCCCTCCAGGGGCCCCACCCCCTGGCAGTTGTCCCATGGCGTAGGCGATATCAATCATGGTCAAGCCTCCGTATCTTGCAGGGTCTCGGGGAAACTGCCTTCGGATGATACCGCATAGCGGGCCAAAAACCGAGCCCGGAATGCCTGGAACACTCCCGACGCGATCGCCTCCCGCATCCCGGCCATGAGGGTCAGGTAGAAGTGGAGGTTGTGGAGCGTCAGAAGCCGGGGGGCCAGGAGCTCCCCGACCGTGAAGAGATGGCGGAGGTACGCGCGGGAGAAGCGCCGGCAGGTGGGGCAGCCGCAGTCCTCGTCCAGGGGCGCGGGGTCTCTTGCGTGGCGGGATTGCTTGATCGTGAGCGCGCCGGCGTTGGTGAAGGCCTGGCCGTTCCGCGCATTCCGCGTGGGGAGCACGCAGTCGAAGAGATCCGCCCCACGAGCCACGGCCTCCACCAGATCCGGAGGTGTGCCCACTCCCATCAAGTACCGAGGCTGATCTTCCGGAAGCAGGGCGGCGGTCAGCTCCACGAGGTCCAGCATAAGCGGTTTGGGCTCCCCCACCGCAAGCCCACCGATGGCGTAGCCGTCGAAGCCGATGGCGCAGGTCTCCTCCACGCCCCGCCGGCGAAGCTCCTCGTAGCTCCCCCCCTGAACAATCCCGAAGAGGGCCTGGCCGCCTGCGCCCCGCGCGTGAGCCGCCTTGGCGCGGGCGGCCCAGCGGAGTGTCAGCTCCAGGGACCGCTCGGTCTCGGCGCGAGAGGCCGGGTGGGCCAGGCACTCGTCCAGCGGATGGATGATGTCGGCCCCGAGCGCCTGCTGGACCTCCACCGCGAGCTCCGGCGTCAGGAACTGTTCCGACCCGTCCAGGTGCGAGCGGAAGCGCGCGCCCTCCTCCGTGATCTTCCGCATGGACGCCAGGCTGTAGACCTGAAATCCTCCGGAGTCGGTCAGGATCGGTCCGTCCCAGGCCATGAAGCGGTGGAGGCCGCCCAGCTCGGCGATGAGCTCTGGGCCGGGGCGAAGGAGGAGGTGATAGGTGTTGGCCAGAAGGATCTGGGCGCCGATTTCCGTGAGGTCGTCCGGGGTCAGCCCCTTCACGCTCCCCCGGGTCCCCACCGGCATGAACGCCGGGGTCTCCACCAGACCGTGAGGCGTCGCGAGCCGTCCCTTTCGCGCGGCTCCGTCCGTCTTCAGAAGCTCAAATGTGAACACGTTCATGTGATCAGCATGGCGTCGCCATACGAGTAGAAGCGATAGCCCGCCTCCACGGCGTGGCGGTACGCGGCCAGAATCAGCTCCCGGCCGGCAAAAGCCGAGACGAGGACGAGGAGCGAGGAGCACGGCAGGTGGAAATTGGTCAGGAGCGCGTCGATCACCCGGAACCGGTAGCCGGGAGTGATGAAGAGGTCGGCCGCGCACGAGACCGGTTTGACCTCGC
This sequence comes from uncultured bacterium, assembly GCA_964372605.1. Lineage (GTDB taxonomy): Bacteria > Methylomirabilota > Methylomirabilia > Rokubacteriales > CSP1-6 > CAYJUC01. The sequence continues at coordinate 3,524 of CAYJUC010000128.1, forward strand.
CGTTCTCGCTGGCCGACTCGAGCGCCCGCGTCGTGGTCGTCCCGACGGCGATCACCCGCCGGCCTTCCGCCTTGGCCCGATTCACCGCGACCGCCGTCGCCTCGGGAATCTCCACCTGCTCGGCCTCCAGCCGGTGATCTTCGATCCGGGCGGATCGTATCGGCCTGAACGTCCCCGGTCCCACGTGGAGCGTGAGCGTTCGTACCTCCACCCCTCGCGTTTTGAGCCGTTCAATCAGCTCCTCGGTGAAGTGAAGTCCCGCCGTTGGGGCGGCCACCGATCCATCGGGGCGAGCATACACCGTCTGGTAGCGCTCCCAGTCCTCGGCGCCCGGCTTGGCGTAGCGCCGGATATAGGGCGGGAGCGGCGGCAGACCGTGCCGCTCCAGGAGTTGTCTGACCGACACTCCCGCCACCTCGACGACCCGCCGTCCCTCCGGCGCCTCTTCGATCACTCGCGCCGCCGCCTGCCCGTCGCCCAGCCTCAGGTGCGCGCCGACACGGCAACGCTTCGCGGGTCGAACGAGCGCCTCCCAGCGGGAGGGCGCCAGCTCGCGAACGAAGAGCAGCTCCACCAGGGCGCCGGTCTCCGTGCGAGCGTAGAGGCGTGCCGGGATGACCCGGCTGTCGTTCACCACCAGGCAGTCTCCCGTTCTCAAGAGGCCGGGGAGGTCAACGAACTCCCTGTCCTCCCAGACCCGGGCAGCCCGTTCCAGCACCAGAAGGCGGGAGGCATCCCGTCGCTCCGCCGGATACTGGGCGATCCGATCAAGAGGGAGATCGTAGTCGAAGAGGCTCGGATCCATGCCGAAGAGAGTGTACCCGAACTCGCCCAGTCTTGACACGCGTGTCCCGGCGCTGTACGGTGCTTGGCGTAAAATCCGTTGGCTCTACTCGCTTCCCGGAAAAGGAGAAACACGGTGCGCAACGTGCATCTCACCCTCGCGATGAGCGACTACGACCATATCAGAGACCTGACCTCGGGCGCGATTCAGGCGGAGGGGATCGAGCTGACCTATCTGAACCTGTCGGTCGAGGAGATTTTCTGGCGGTTCAGCAAATTCCGGGAGTGGGATGTCTCGGAGATGTCGATGGGGCAGTATGTGGGGCTGGTCTCCCAGGGCGATAGTTCGCTGACCGCCATTCCCGTCTTCCCCTCGCGGATCTTCCGCCACTCCGCGTTCTACGTGCGACGCGACGGCCCCGTCAAGACCCCCCAGGACCTGGTGGGACGGCGGGTGGGAATCCCCCAGTGGTCGCAGACGGCCGGCATCTACGCGCGCGGCGCCCTGATGCATCAGTACCGGATCCGTCTTCAAGACGTCGAGTGGTACCAGACCGGCGTCAACGA
>CAYJUC010000128.1:4973-9409 GCA_964372605.1 uncultured bacterium
ATCAGTACCGGATCCGTCTTCAAGACGTCGAGTGGTACCAGACCGGCGTCAACGAGCCCGGTCGGCAGGAGCCCGTGGAGCTGAAGCTTCCCGCGGGCGTGCGCGTCACCTCCGTGCCCGACAAGTCGCTGAACGAGATGCTGCTGGCCGGCGAGATCGACGCGATCATCACGGCGCATCCGCCCGACGCCGTCAAGCAGCGCCGTCCGGACGTCACCAGGCTCTTTCCTGATTTCCTGAGCGTGGAGGCGGCGTACTGGCGCGAAACGCGCATCTTTCCCATCATGCACACCGTCGTCATCCGCCGCGACACCATGTCGGCCCACCCATGGATCGCCATGAACCTCTTCAAAGCGTTCGAGGAGGCCAAGCGGCGAAGCGTCGCGCGAGCCCTGGACATCATCGCACCGCGTTTCCCCGTGCCCTGGGTGTTCGAGCACGCAGAGCGGGCGCGCGAGCTGTTCGGCGACGACTTCTGGCCGTACGGCATCGAATCCAACCGGCCGACGCTCGAAGCCTTTCTTCGCTTCGCTCACGAACAGGGAGTCTGCCACCGTCCCGTCGCCGTAGACGAGCTCTTCCCGGCCGAACTGAAAAGCGCCTTCAAAGTCTAGAGACTGAAGGCATCCTTCTGTTGGCGCCGGCAACCCTTGAGGGCGTAACGAGCCAGGGTTTGACCGCCCTTTTCTCTCCGTTTATCATGCGTTCATGGACACCGTGACCCATCCCGCGCTCGCCCGCCTGGTCGCCCGGGTGGAGAACGATCCCGAGCTGCTTGCAGTCATCCTTTTCGGGAGCCGCGCGCGGGGAAACGCATCCCCGGGATCCGACTTCGATGTCTGCCTTGTGCTCGCTTCCGACCCGGGCTCCGATCTGGCTGGAGCCCGGAAGCGGCTGGAGTACCTCGCTGGAGCCGATCTCGACCTCACCGTCTTCCAGCAGCTCCCCCTCTACATCCGGAGCCGGGTTCTCAGGGAAGGCTCGGTCCTCTTCGTCCGGGACGAGGATGCCCTCTACGCCCTCGCCGCCCGCACGGCGCGGGCCTTCGAGGGCTTCCGGCACATCTACCGTCACTACCTCGATCAGGTCGCGCGTGATTGACCGCGACCGCCTCCTGGCCAAGCTCGATGAGCTTGACGGATACCTTGGAGAACTCCGCTCCATCGCCCCGGCACGATTCGAAGAGTACCTGAGAGTTGAGAAGAAACGGGCCTGCGAGCGGCTGGTGCAGATGTTGGTGGAAGCCGTCATCGACGCCTCCGCCCTACTCGTGGCGGGGCTTCGTCTTGGCCTCCCCGGTGATGAAGACGACCTCTTCGATAAGCTGGCGCGGCAGGCGGTGATCTCGACTCCCATGGCCGACACCCTCAGACGCATGAAGGGACTCCGCAACCTTCTGGTCCACGAATACGGACGCGTCAATGACGAAATCGTGTTCGACGCGGTGCAGCACCGCCTCGGGGACTTCGACGCCTTCAAGCGCGAAATCCTCGCATTCCTGCGCGAGTCGTCGCCTCCTCTCGCCCCATAGCGATCCCGGGTGTCCGCAAATAACCAATGCGCTTGCCCGAGCCAATCGGCGCGTGGTAGGCTCAAGACAAAATTCGGCGGGAGAAGTGTATCCATGTCGTCACACACCGGAAGAGCCGCTGTCTTCTTCGGTCCCGGCAAGCCGTTCCAGCTCAAAGAGATCCCGCTTCCCGAGGTAGAGCCTGACGGCATCCTGATCCGGATCTCGCTGGCGAACATCTGCGGCTCTGACCTTCACTTCTGGCGCGGCGACGCGCCGCTCAAGCTCCCGGACGACGGCTGGATCTTCGGCCACGAGATGACGGGGCGGGTGGCCCGGCTCGGCGCGAGGGTCCGAACCGACTCGCTGGGGCGCCCGCTCAAGGAGGGCGATCGGGTCGCCTACTGCTACTTCTACCCCTGCGGCCGATGCTATGCGTGTCTCAGGAAGCAGCCCGCTGCCTGCCCCAACAAGGTCGGCCGCCCGCTGGGACCGTCTCAGTTCCCGCACTTCCACGGCGCCTTCGCGGAGTACTACTACGTGAATCCCGGAGGCTTCGTCTTCACGGTTCCGGACGAGCTGCCCGATGACGTCGTCGCCCCGGTGAACTGCGCGCTCTCCCAGGTGATCTACGGCCTTCACGTGGCCGGGCTCCGCTTCGGCGACAGCGTGGTGATCCAGGGGGCCGGCGGCCTCGGCGTTCAGGCGGCGGCGGTGGCGCGCGACATGGGCGCCGCCTGCGTGATCGTCATCGACCAGTTCCCCGGCCGGCTCGAGCTGGCCCGGGCCTTCGGCGCTCACCACACGATCAACCTGAAGGAATTGCCCGACCGGAAGGAGCGCGTGGCCCGCGTCCGGAGCCTCACGGGCGGGCGGGGCGCGGACGTGGCGTGCGACTTCGTGGGATTCCCCCAGGTGATCCCCGAGGGGCTCGACATGCTCCGCTTCGGCGGCACATATCTGGAGGTCGGGACCATCAGCCGGGGCGTGAAGGTGGAGATCGAGCCCTCGACGCTGGTCTGGGGGTCCAAGACCGTCGTGGGTGTGATCCAGTATGACCCGTGGGTGATCCCGCGGGCTCTGGACTTCGTCGTCCGGACGGGAGACCGCTACCCGTTCGGAAAACTCCTCTCTCACAAATATCCGCTGGAGAAGATCGACGAGGCGTTCGCTGCCTCCGAGTGGGCCAACCGCGACGGGACAACAGTCACCCGCGCCGCCCTCGTGCCATGAGTACCCCGACGCCCCGGGAGCAGCTCGCCAGGCTCCTCACCTACACCCGGGGGTTTCGCGCCACCTACCTGGTCTCCACCGGCGTCAAGCTGGGAACCTTTCGAAAGATCGCGGAGGTTCCCGGGACGACGCCGGAAGCGCTCGCCGCCGATCTCGGATTACATCTCCCCTACGTTCTGGTGTGGTGCAAGACCGCCTGCGCCCTCGGCTTTCTCGAGGCCGACGACGCCGGCCACCTCACCCTCGCGCCCGGCTTCGACCAGATCCTCGCCGACCCGACCTCTCCGTGGTATTACGGCGCAGCGGTGGGGCTCCTGGTCGAGTACGAGGCCGACGACCTGGCGCGCCATCCGGATTTCTTCAAGTCAGGAACGGTGCATCCGTTCCAATCCCACGGGCGCGCCTTCTCAGAGCAGGTGGGGAACGCGACCGCCGGGCTCCACACCGTCCTGGTCCGCCGCACGCTCCCCGCACTGCCGGGGATGGAAGAGCGACTCCATCGCGGGCTCCGCGCCCTGGACGTCGGGTGCGGCTGCGGCGGGTTCATCCTGGCACTGGCCAGGGCCTTTCCGGGCGGACGGTACACGGGAGTGGACGTGGACCGTCGAGCGCTGGCCAGCGCCCGGAAAGCGATCAGGGCGTCCGGCCTCTCCCGGCGGATCCGCGTGAAGGCGGCGGGCGCCGACGGCTTTCCGGTCAAGGGGCCTTTTGACCTGATCACACTGGTCCAGGTCTTCCACGAGATCCGGCCGGAGCTGCGCCCGATGGTTCTCAGTGAGTGCGCCCGGCACATCGCCCCGGACGGGTGGCTCGTCATCCTGGACGAGACCTATCCGTCGAGCTGGACCGAGCTCCGCCAACCGGAGAACTGGCGGCCCATCCTGACCGCCTACACCGAGCTGACCTGGGGGAACGTGATCCCCACGCGAAGCGACCAGGAAGCGCTGCTGGCTGACGCCGGCTTCGTGATCAGGGAGCGGAGCACGGTCGGCGACGGCTTCACCCTCCTCACCGCCCAGAAAAACAGCTAGCTTCCTCGGAGGGGGGCTCCGCCCCCCTTCCGAGCCTCCCCCGGGAAAGGTGGCGCGGGCCAAGCCCGCGCTCGAAGCGGACAGTCTTGAGGTGGTCGATAGTGTTACGGTGTCTTAGCCTTATACCGACAGGCTCCTAAGTCGGGGGCGGATCCAAACGCCTGTGGTGTACCGACGGCGGGAGCTCTGGCTCGTGCTCTCCCTCGCCGTGAGTCTGGGCGCGGGTCTGGCGGTTCGGGAGTTCAGAGCCGGGTTCCCAGCCCTTTCAGACCAGTTGGAGCAGCTCGATCGCGAGGAGCCGAACTCAGCGGATACCGCCGCCGGAGCGTTCTCACCTCACTCCGCCAGCAGGCCCTCCAAACTCCGAGCCACCAGAGAAGGCCGGGCGGGAGATGATGCCGGGGTAGGAAATGGTGCCCGGGAGGCCGTCGGGCTGGCGGGAGATGGCACCACACCCCTCGATATCAATCGGGCCACAGCCGAGGATCTCCAGCGCCTTCCCGGGATCGGTCCCACCCTTGCCGCACAGATCGTGAGGACGCGTGAGCGCCGCGGGAGCTTCGCTTCCTCGGAGGATCTCCGCGCCGTCCCCGGAATCGGCCCGAAGAAGTTCGATGGAATCCGTGACCTGGTCACGGTGGGAGAGCGCCGGGCGGGAGATG
>CAYJUC010000129.1:0-9337 GCA_964372605.1 uncultured bacterium
TCCCGCCCGGCCTGCGGCCTCCCGGTATCATCTCCCGCCCGGCCTGCGGCCTCCCACCCTTACACTCATGCTCATGCCTGGACCTTCCGCCGGATCTGGCGAACCATCAGCAGCTCGACCGCCACGGTAGCGAGAATCACCAGGGGAGGAATGACGAATGGCCGATTCGAAGCCGGCTCCTCCAACGTCAGATAATACCACGACGAGAACGACATTTTGCTCCCCGATTCGCCGGCGCCGCCATCCCAGGCATGGAACGCCACGGAAAGAAACCGCCCCACGGGAAACTGGGTGTCGTCGGGGTCGGCGGTCCTCAGCGGACGCTTGATGACCAGCCGGTACTGGCCGTCGGCAAACACCGCGCGCCCTCCGGCCTGGACCGCGGGACCGGTCTGAGGGGTCACCTTGGTGATCCCCGTCGCAGTAACCTCCCCCACGCCTTCCTCAGAGCTCCAGCGCAGCAGGTAGACCGGATTTGAGCTATCCCCCATGAGGACGTAGGGGCGCTCGGCGCCGTCGGAGAGCTTGGCCGGAAACTGGAGCGCCACCTGGTCGGCGAAGGTCTTGGTTTTCGGGTCCGGCTTGGAGGCCGTGGGATCGTCCCAGGTCAGATGAAACGCGATCTCCTGGTCGGAATAGACCGCCCGCACCGTGACCATCTCGATCGAAGGATTGAAGTTCCTCGGATCCACGACCACCTGCCCCGCCAGCGGGAAGTCAGCCGCTCTCTGCCGGCTCCAGAACGGCGCGGCAGGATCCTCCGGGATCTCTCCCTTGACCGGTTTGACCGTCAGGAGCGTGGCGAAGTCGGGCTTGTCAGGCCCGAGCGACTTCACGTAGTTGGCCACGTGCCAGATGTCCTCCGGCTTCTCCACGCTATCGATGAAGGTCGGCATGGGGGTCCCCATGAGCCCGGTGCCGAGCCGCGTGGCGATCTCCCGCCTGCCCCCGCCTCCCCGGAACTTCCACGACTTGGTCAGATTCGCCGGCCTGACCGGGTTCCCCCAGTCATCCTTCAGCTCCGGCATCGACGGCCCGTCGGCGCGCCCCGCGTTGCCGTGGCACTTGTTGCACTCGATGGCCTCGAACATCTCCTTCCCCCGCGCGAGGGATTCCTTGGAGGAGGACACCTCCTTGGGAAGGTCCGCGGGCTTCGCCGCCTCTTTGAAACTCTCGGCGGCAAAGCTCTTCACGTAGGCCACCAGGTTCCACCGGTCTCGCTCCGGAAGCAACTTCCAGGCGGGCATGGAGGTTCCGGGCATTCCCTCGGAGATGACGCGGAAGAGGTCTCCATCCGTGGGCAGCTTCCCCGAGGGGGTCGAGCGAATCTTGTAGAGGCCGCGGGTGAAGTCCCGGGGCTTCGGGTCGAGAAGCGGGGCCGCCGGGCCGTCGCCCTTCCCCTCGACGCCGTGGCAGAGGAAACACTTCTTCTGATACACCGCCTTCCCGGCACCGGCGTCGCCCGGCTGCTGGGCTTGGGCTGCCGAGACGAAGTGCCCCCTCTCCCCAAGCGGGGAGAGGGGTGGGGGTGAGGGAGAGGGAGCGAGGGTCGCGTGCCCTTCCCACCGGCGCGGTTGGAAACCGGTGGCGTCGTAGAGGTACATGATCACCTTCCAGGTCTCTTCTTCGGTCAGCCGGTCCTCCCAGGCAGGCATCACCGAGTTCCAGGGCGTGGACTCCTTTGGCAACCCGGGCCCGCCTTTCGCGATGCGCCAGAAGAGAAAGGACTCGGCCAGCATCGCGATTGTGCCGGGGTCAGTAAAGTTGGCCGGAGGCGGGTTGAAGACATGGGCGAAGTGCCCCCCCCCGTCCAGGTTGTCTCCGTGGCAGTACATGCAGTTCTTGATGTAGATCTCGCCTCCCTCGCGGACATACTTCTGGAAGTTGGCCGCGTCTTTCCGGAGGGGGTTCTCGAACCCCTGGATGTCGATCGTCTTTCCCCGGAACGAGATTGAGGGGGGAGGGGCGGGGTGAATCGCGCGAAGCTCGGGTGGAGCCTCCACCCGGGCCGCAGCCTGGGTGTAGGCGTAGTACCCCAGGAGAAGCGGGAAAAGGACAGTCAGCGTCAGCCGGACCGGGCGCTTTCCGTCGTCCACGATGGTCGAAAGGATCGGGCGAAGGAACGCCTTCCAGGAGTCCGAGTCCGAGGAGATGTAGACGAAGACCGCGAGCAACACGATGACCATGTAGAGGGTGACCACGCTCCAGGGCGCAGGCGGACGGATCCCGAAGCGGAAGATCAGGAACGTCACCACGAGCACCAGCAGGGCCTGGAAGAACTTTGACCTCATCACTTCTTCGTCTGAGTTGGCGCGGACCCGGGCACCATCTCCCGCCCGGCCTGCGGCCTCCCACCCTTCGGCTCCCCGCCCTTCAGAGTCAGGAGGAACGAGACCAGGTCCACGTACTCTCTGGCGGTCAGGGTCTGGCCCAGGGTCGGTGGCATCACGTTGGGGGGAAACCCCGCCACCGTCCCCATCCCAGCCGGGTTCAGGATCTTGGCCATGATGTATTCGGGGGTTTGAATCTGGGCGATCTGGGAGAGGTCCGGACCGACCGGTGAGGCCCCGACAGCCCCGGCCTTGTGGCACGCGATGCAGGCCCCCTTCCCCATAAAGACTGCCTGACCAGCCTTAGGATCTCCCGGAAGCTTGAGCTCCGCTACTGGAGCTCCTGTTCCCGTCGCAGCGCCGGCGGTCTTGGGGAGTTCGTCGAGCTTCACGGTCACTGCCCCTCCCAGGGATTCGAGGAAGGCGGTGAGGGCCCAGATCTCAGAGCGGTTCAACCCGATTGGCGGCCTGTCCACTTTGGGCATGATGGGCGGGTACCCCTCAACGAGATAGGCGCCCGGCTCCAGCAGCGACTCGATGATGTACGCCTTGGCTGTTATGCCGGGCTTTCGCTTGGCCGCCGTCGCTCCGATTCCGGCCAGGTCAGGGGCCCGCGTCCCCTTCTGGCCGACGCGATGGCAAATCTCGCACGTGCCCTTTCCCTTAAAGATCTCCTCCCCAGCCTTGACGAGCTGCTCCGGGGTCACGTTCCCCCCCTCCAACGACAGATCCTCTGGCGGTTTGGACTGGATCTGAGGAATGGAGTTGGCGTAGTAGGTGTAGGACCCCATCACCGCAAGGGCGAACGCGCCCACCTTCACCGAAACGGGCACCTGCATCAACTCGCTTGGTTCGAGCGCGGGCTTGGCCCGCGCAATCTTTGGGGGGAGGAATCGGAAGGGGGGCGAAGCCCCCCTCCGAGTAAGTCGTCTGACCCGCCCGCCATGATGGGGGCCGGCGCGGCGTGAGCCCCAGCCTTCCCCTTATCGGCGAGACCCCCCAGCCAGAAGATGAACATGACGAATGCGAAGAAGACGATCGTCACCACGGTAATCATGTTGGCCGCATACCCCAAGGCGGGGGTCACCGCGTCAACCGACGTGTCCCGCACCACCCCGTAGACATGCCAGTGCTGGCGGATCCCGGACCGGGCGAACCCCATGAGCCCCATGAGCCAGGTGAAGGTGACGGCCAGGAGGATCAGGACGTACTGGGAGCGGGGCGCGATGGTGCCCCAGCGAATTTGTCCCGTCGTCCTGGCGCCCTTGAACATGGGGATGTCGAGGATCATCACGAGGACGATGGCCCCGAGCACAGCGAGGACCTGATAGACCGAAAACCCGATCCTGACGATAGACTCCACGAAGTACCCGTAGACCCCGTAAAAGGTCACGATGGCGGCGGCGATCCCGAAGATGGCCCACTGGACGGTCATGCCGGTCTTGACCCACGACTTCTGCGAGATTTTATTGGCACGCCGGTAGAGGAGGTAGGAGAGGAACGTGGTGAGGATCATGAGGTTCACCGCGGTGTTCTTGGCGGACATGACGCCGAGGACCCCCAGGACCGGATGATGGGCCCCGCCCATGGCCCGGGCTTCCTCGAGTGTGATCACCAGGCTCCGCGGGGTGGCCCACACAATGAACCCGGCCGCGAGGATCATGATCATGTAGGGGATGTACCGGCGGTAGCGCTCCGAACCGGGAATCCGCTCCATGCCGAGCCAGAGGTAGTAATTGGAGCCGATGAAGAGGACGCCGATCAGGATCGCCTGGATGATCCAGAGCCAGGACATGAAGCCGCCCATCATGGTGATCCCCATCGTTTGATTGAAGGCGTAGATCTCGCGCCCGAGGTAGTAGCCGGCGAAGGGGAGCACTATCAGCCCGGAGATGGCCACGAAGTTGCCGACGTAGCCCATCCAGTCGTAGCGGGCGCGTTCTTCGTCGGTCTTGGCCGACAGGAACCGGAAGGCGGCGTAGGCGCCCGCGATGGTGCCGCCGAACACGATGTTGGCGATGAGCCGGTGAATGTTGATCGGCATCCAGGTGTAGTTATTGATGGCGCCCCAGAGGGACTTGAGGGCGCCCGCCTCATCGATGCCCCCCGGGGAGACCATGAAGGTCACCCAGGAGTTGGAAACGAAAAGGATGCCGGTGCCGAAGAGGTTACTGAGCACGCCGAGGGAGACGTGCACCCATTTCCTGGGACCGGAGAGCCAGTCCCACCCGTAGTACCAGAGGTAGACCGTGAAGGTCTCCAGGAAGAAGAGCGCCGCGTAGATCCAGAAGGTCGGGGCGAAGATTCCGCTCATGTACGCCCAGAACTTGGGGTAGAGGCCGACGAAGAGGAAGAGGAGGAGAGCCCCCAGGAGCGCGGTGGCGGAGAATGCCGCGAAGATCAGCTTGACGAACTCGTGGGCCAGCCAGTCGTAGCGCTGCTCGCCGCTCCGCCATCCCATGATCTCGATGATGACGGCGAAGATGGGGACCCCGAGAATGAAGGCCGCGAAGTTCAGGTGAAGCTGAGCGATGGCCCACACCGCCAGCCGGGAACCGAACAGCGGGAAGGAACGGTACGCCGCCTCCTTTCCCGCCTCCTGGGCGGCCGCCGGCAGCGCAAGGAACGCAATGCCGAAAAGCGCGATGCAGAAGAGGACGGCCTGAGCGGCTCTGCGGCGAGTCATGGCCCGGTTATCCGCGCGCTGCGCCCCGAGCTCTGGCTCTCAATTCAATGGCTCCCGATAGGAGAACGGCGATGGCCAGTGAACAACGAATGACCGGGATCCCGCGCTGCCCGGAGTGCACGCCAGTCAGCTTGTTCCCTTAATCACAAGCATGTTGTAGGCCATCGGCGCGGTATCTGTCAAGCGGAAATTTCAAAAGCGGCGCAGTTCGAGGGCTCGCGGGACAAGCCGCGCGAAATCGCCCGAACCCATCCCCCGCGGGAGCAGCGGGAGCACCGCGCATTTGACAGAGGGAGATGGTTCGGCTAGCATGATTTCCAAAAGGTCCACTAGATCGGCGGTCAGGGGGGGGATCCCCCCTTCATTATCGAGAGAGGGGGGTGTCCGAGGAGGCGCTCGATGATTCACCTGAGCCGAAAAACATTCGTGGTCGTGCTGGGCCTCGTGCTCGTGGCTGGCGTCGGCGTGGGGCACTGGGGAGCCGGCGCCGGAGAAGAGAAGGCCAAGACCCTCCCCTTCTCCACAGGGGGCAAAGCTTCCATCATCCCCGTGGCGGCCCCGGTGCCGCCCGGCAGTTTCGCCCAGGTTGCCGCAGCGGTGAAGCCAGCCGTGGTAAACATCAACACGGTGAGCAGCGTCCGGGGGCGGAGTCCGCTGGAGGAGTTCTTTGGCGGCGAGGAGTTCCTCCGGCGGTTCTTCGGCGAGGCCCCGGGTGAGCGCAGGCTTCAGCGGAGCCTCGGATCCGGGGTCCTCGTGGACAAGTCCGGCATCGTCCTCACCAACTCCCACGTGGTGGAGCAGGCCACCGAGATCGAGGTGGCCACCTCCGACGGCAAGAAGCACAAGGCCAAGCTCGTCGGCATAGACAAGCGGACAGACCTGGCGGTGCTCGGTATTCAGGGCGGTGGCCCCTACCCGGCTGCGACCCTCGGCGACTCCGATAAGATGAACGTGGGAGACTGGGTGCTGGCCATCGGGAATCCCTTCGGCCTTGATCAGACCGTGACCGCAGGGATCATCAGCGCCAAGGGGCGGGTCATCGGCCAGGGACCCTTCGATGATTTTCTCCAGACCGACGCGGCCATCAACCCAGGCAACTCCGGCGGCCCGCTGGTGAACATGGCCGGCGAGGTCATCGGCATCAACAGCGCCATCCTGAGCCGAACCGGCGGGAACATCGGGATCGGGTTCTCGATCCCCATCAACATGGCGAAGAAGATCTACACCGAGCTGGTGGTCAAGGGGAAGATCAGCCGGGGCTGGCTCGGCGTCAGCATCCAGCCGCTGACACCGGAGCTGGCGAATTCGTTCGGCGCCAATGCCGTGAAGGGGGTGCTGGTGGCCGACGTCGTCCAGGACAGCCCCGCCCATCAGGCGGGCCTCCAGGCCGGCGACATCCTGCTGGACTTTGACGGAAAAAAGATAGAGGCGCCCCCGGATCTTCAGCGGGCCGTGGGGCTCACCAGTCCGGGGAAGGCGGTTCAGGTCAAGTACTGGCGCGATAAGGGCGAGCGCCAGATTCAGATCAAGATCGGCGAGTTTCCGGACGAGGTCGCGGCCCAGCGCGCCGGCCCCAAGGGGAAAGGCAGCCTTCTCGGGCTGGACGTGCGTCCCCTGACGCCGGAGCAGGCCCGCCAGCTCAACCTCCGGTCCGCCGAGGGCGTGGTGGTCGTCCAGGTGGAAGAGCAGAGCTCGGCTGCGGAGGCGGGGATCCAACCCGGCGATGTGATCCGCGAGGTGAACCGGCAGAAGGTCCGGAACCTCGGGGATTTCGAAAAGCTGACCAAAGGGTTTAAGGCGGGGGACCGCGTGACCCTGCTGCTCCAGCGGGGGCCCATGGCGCTCTTCGTGGCGTTCACCGTCGCCAAGGGGTAACGGCGCCTCGCTCCCCAACCCGCCGCGGCAGCGGCCATGGAGTTCAAAGACTACTACAAGATCCTCGGCGTCGATCGGAACGCCGACGATAAGACGATCAAGCAGGCCTATCGAAGGCTGGCCCGCAAGCATCACCCCGATGTCTCCAAGGCCAAGGGGACGGCGGAGCGCTTCAAGGAGATTAACGAGGCGTACGCGGTCCTGTCCGATTCGGAAAAGCGCAGACGCTACGACAGCCTGGGCCCGGACTGGCAGCGCCATGCCCAGGGCCGGGGGCCGGGGCCCTTCGAGGGGTTTCGGGTCCATTCCGACTTCTCCGACTTCTTCCGCACCATCTTCGGCGACCTGGGGGCGGGTGGCGACCCCTTCGGCGCGGAGTTCGGGAGGCGGCGTAGGTCCGCGAGGGGGGGCGACGTCGAGGCACCCCTCACGATCACTCTGGAGGAAGCCTTTCACGGCGCCCGGAAAACGCTGGAGCTGGACCGGCGACGCATCGAGGTAAAAATCCCTCCGGGGGTGCGGGACGGCTCCAAGTTCCGGGTGAGCGGAGCGGGGCCCGGCGACGACGGCGCCCGCGGCGACCTTTACCTCGTGGTGACAGTCAGCCCGCACCCGCTCTTCGAGCAGAAGGGGGACGACCTCCACCTGGAGCTCCCGCTGACCCCCGCCGAGGCCGCGCTGGGAGCGGAGGTCAACGTCCCGACGTTTCGCGGCAAAGTCTCCATGAAGATTCCGCCCGAGACCTCCAGCGGCAAGACGTTTCGCCTGCCCGGCTACGGCTTGCCCCGGCTCAAGGGCGAAGGGGCCGGCGACCAGTACGTGAAGGTCAAAATCGTCCTCCCCACCGGACTGACCGCCCGGGAACGGAAACTCTTCGAAGAGCTCAGGCAGCTGCGCACGGACAACCCGCGCGCGCATCTCGAGTGAGGCAGGAGGATCGCATGCGGTTCGACAAGTTCACCGTGAAGGCGCAGGAGGCGGTCCAGGCCGCTCAGTCGCTGGCCGATCAAGGCAATCATCAGAGCATCGAGCCCGAGCATCTCTTGCTCGCCCTGCTGCAGCAAGAAGAGGGGGTGGTCGGGCCGATCCTGGCAAAGCTCGGGGCGAGGCCCGAGGCGATCCGCCGCCAAGTCGAGGAGGAGCTGAAGAAGCTCCCCCAGGTCAGGGGAGGCGGCCAGTACGTCTCCCCGAGGCTCGAGAGCGTCTTTAACGGGGCGTGGGCAGAGGCCGAGCGGCTCAAGGACGAATACGTCTCCACCGAGCACCTCTTGATCGCGTTGAGTCAGGACAAGGCGGGGGCGGCAGGCCAGGTCTTGCACGCGCACGGGGTCACGCCCGAGGCCATCTACCGGGCGCTGGTGGAGCTGCGCGGGACCCAGCGCGTCACCGATCCCAATCCGGAGCAGAAGTATCAGGCCCTCCAGCGCTATTCGCGAGACCTCACCGACTTGGCCCGCAAGGGGAAGCTCGACCCGGTCATCGGCCGCGACGAGGAGATCCGCCGGGTCATCCAGGTGCTTTCGCGACGGACCAAGAACAACCCGGTGCTGATCGGGGAACCCGGCGTCGGCAAGACGGCGATCGTGGAGGGGCTGGCGCAGCGGATCGTGGCCGGCGATGTGCCGGAGGGGCTCAAGGGCAAGCGGCTGGTGGGCCTCGACATCGGCGCGCTGGTGGCGGGCTCCAAGTACCGGGGGGAGTTCGAGGACCGCCTGAAGGCCGTGCTTCGGGAGATCACCGAGTCCGACGGACAGATCATCTGCTTCATCGACGAGCTTCACACTCTCGTCGGGGCGGGCGCCGCCGAGGGGGCCGTGGACGCCGCCAACATGTTGAAGCCGGCCCTGGCCCGCGGCGAGCTCCGCTGCGTCGGGGCCACGACGCTGGACGAATACAGAAAGCGCGTGGAGAAGGACGCGGCCCTCGAACGCAGATTCCAACCAGTCCTGGTGAGAGAGCCCTCCGTGGAGGACACGATCGCCATCCTCCGGGGGCTCAAGGGGAAGTATGAGGTTCACCACAAGGTGAAGATCAAGGACTCGGCCCTGGTGGCGGCGGCGGTCCTCTCGCACCGCTACATCTCCGACCGGTTCCTGCCCGACAAAGCCATCGACCTGATCGACGAGGCGGCCTCGCGGCTCCGGATCGAGGTGGACTCGATGCCGGCGGAAATCGACGAGATCGAGCGCCGCCGGATGCAGCTTCAGATCGAGCGGGTGTCCGTGGCGCGGGAGACGGACGATCTGTCGAAGGAGCGCCTGGCCAGGATCGACGCTGAGCTCAGTGAGATGGACGAAAAATCGACCGGGCTCAAGGCGCAGTGGCAGGCCGAGAAGAGCGCCATCACCCAGATCGGCCGGATCAAGGAGGAGATCGAGGCCGCCCGCCAGGCCATGGCCGACGCCGAGCGCACGGGCGATTTGAACCGCGCCGCGGAGCTCCGCTA
>CAYJUC010000130.1:0-7978 GCA_964372605.1 uncultured bacterium
TCGTCGGTAAGCTCCTCTCCCCGGAAGTGGCTGTGCTGGACGTAGACGCTACCGGGGACCAGGAACGCATTGAACCAGGCGGGCACGGTTCGGAGCTCCTGGTCAATAGCGAGGTAGTGATGATCGGCGGCTCCTGTGGCGATGAGCCCGACCGGTTTGCCCATCGGGGCTTCCAGCGGGGTGTGGTCGAGGAGGTTCTTCATTTCTACCGCGCGCTTGGTGTCGTCGGGATACTCGTCCGGTGGTCGGCCGTCGCAGAACGCGATACGGAAGTCTCTGAGGTCGAGCAGAGGTGTTTCGGGGTCGGGAAGTCGCTCCCTGACGGCGCGCAGCGCGAGCTCAACGACTGCGCGCGTCCGTCCGCCCTTGGTCAGACTCCCCGGAATACCCAGGAGCTTCATCGTTTTCTCAATCCGGCCTGGACCATCAACGGAAGGATCTTTTCGTTGAACTGCTTGATCCCGGCTTCAAAGTTGACCCAGTGGAGCGCGGCGCCGGTGACCCCGATCCTGGAGAGCGTGTGTATCTTATCCACGATCTGCTCGGGTGTCCCCACCAGAGGGTAGCCGGCCCAACCGGCAATCAACGCTCTCTGCATGGTCTGTCTCCGATCCAGCGGCAAGCTCTCCTCCTTGCTCCCGATCAAAATGTCAATCAAGCTCTCCGCGGCCTCCCGGTCCCCGCGTTCGTCGACGTAGTATTTCACATAATCGAGCGCTTCTTTCTCCGTGTCCCGGCAGACCACGTAGGCATGAATGAGTATACCGATGTCCCGCTTGTACTCGCTCCGGGCGACCTTGCGCGTGTCGTCGATCATGCCCTTCAGCGACTCCAGGTCCGGCAACGTTTGAAAGCTGAAGTCGGCATGCTTTGCGCCGAAGCGCCTGCCAACCGCCGACTGGCCCGCGTTCACCACCACCGGATGCGGTTTCTGAAGCGGCTTTGGCATCAGGTGCGCTTGCCGCGTCCGAAAGTACTTGCCCTCGAAGTCGAAGTCCTTTTCTTCGGTCCAGAGGCGCTTGACGATCGTGATCCATTCGTCGGCGGCTTCGTAGCTTGCGTCGTGCTCGATCTGGTCCAGCCCGAACATCGCCACCTCGCCTTCCTTCTGGCCGGCCACGACGTTCAAGGCGGATCTGCCGCCCGCGATGTGGTCGACCGTGCACCCCTGCTTGGCTGCCAGGACGGGGTGGACGATCAGGATATGGGAGGTCGTAAACACCTGGATCCGGGACGTGAGCGCCGCGATACCGGCCGCCCACGTATACACCTCGAAGGTTCTGTCGTTGAAATTGATCTTGCCTCCAAAACCTCGCCACCGCCCTAAAGGCAGGAGAAACTCCCAGCCCGCGTTGTCAGCTGCCTGAGCGATCCGCACATTCTCTTCCCAGGTGGGGGTCAGTGTGCCTTCGGCGGTAGTTATCGTGGTGCCATGGCTGACGTTGAAGCAGAAGACGCCCAGCTTGAACCGGTTATCGTTGAAGAGCGGGAGCTCCGACCGATCGATCGTTCTGTACTCTTCCATTACGCTTCGCGGTAGATCAGGGCAGAACCGTGAGCCGGCCGTCTTTTAGAAGGAGCAGCTGACCGGTAAGCTGCATATCGGCCTGGAGAGCCAATACAAAGACGTTCTCGAGATACTCGGGTCCCGGCAGGCGTCCACGAACTTCTTCCGGCGCGTCCTCTGTGGCGATGGCCGCGCCGGGCGCGACGGCCACCACGCAGACATTCCACTCCCGTTCCTCCTCAGCCACAAACCGCGTGAACATACGGATAGCTTCCTTGGACACGGCGTAGGCGCAACCCCCGATGCCCATCTGGTGAGGATCGGTCCCGCCGTAAAGATTTACGATGTGGCCAGCCCGTCGAGCCTCCATGTGGGGCGCCGCGTGCTTGGTCCAGAGAAAGGTTCCTCCCAGGTTCGTCTCCATGACTCGATCCCAAAAGGTCTTGCTCATGTCACGGATACGAGGCCAACGCGGGGACCAGGAGAAGTGGGTCACAATTCCGGCGTTATTGATGAGTCCGTCGATCCGACCGAAACGCTTTATTATTCGCTCCACCGCGGCTTTGACCTGGTCCTCATCGCGAGCGTCCGCCTTGAGTGCCAGCACTTCGGCGCCCAGCTCTCGCAGGTCGGCTGACACAGTATCGAGGGCCGCTATATCGGTCAGCGCCAGTCTTGCTCCCTCTTTCGCGAGAGTCCGCGCTGCGTATCGGCCGATCCCTTTGGCGGCCCCGGTAACAACGACGACGTCACCAGTCCTCATGCGCCACCCCCCAGAACGACTTGTACGCTTGAGCAATTCCGGCGCTCAGGGCGCCGTGTAACTCGTTTTGACGACCGTGTAGAACTCGACCGCATATTACCAGAACTCGCGCGAGGCCAGCCGGGCGCCTTCGGCCATGCTGTGGAGCTTGGCCCA
This sequence comes from uncultured bacterium, assembly GCA_964372605.1. Lineage (GTDB taxonomy): Bacteria > Methylomirabilota > Methylomirabilia > Rokubacteriales > CSP1-6 > CAYJUC01. The sequence continues at coordinate 2,427 of CAYJUC010000130.1, forward strand.
GACCACGCCCGGATCCACGGCGGCCTGGCCGACCCACGTGCCGAAGCCGCAGTCGGTCCCGGCGATGACGTTTTCGCGGCCGACCAGACTCGCGTAGCGGCCGATGCGCTGGGCGACCAGCTCGGGGTGCTCGATATAGTTGGTCTTCGACTCGAGAACCCCGGGGATCAGGACCTTCCCCGCCGGCAGTCTCACGCGCTCGAACAGCTTCCATTCGTGCGCGTGGCGCGGGTTGGCGGCCTCGAACGAGATGCCGGCGGGCCGGGCCTCGAAGACGATGTCGATGATCTCCGCCAGCGGCACATCGTAGTGGTGCGGCCCCTCGTAGTTCCCCCAGCAGAGGTGCAGGCGCGCCTGGTCGGGCGCGATGTTCGCCAGGGCATGATTGAGGGCGTCGATGTGCAGGCGCGCCATCTTCTGGAACTCCCGGAGGCTCAAGCCGGCGAACTGGATGTGCCGGCCCATGGCCAGGTCCGGGCAGTCGACTTGCAGGACGAAGCCCGCGTTCGCCACAGCCTCGTACTCGTGCCGCATCGCGCCGGCGATGGCGTAGAGGTACGCCTCGCGGCTCGGGTAGTGGTCGTTGCGGAAGAAGAGGGAGATGACGCCCGGCGAAGCAGCGGTCAGGAACGCATCCTCGGCCTTGACCTGTCCCACCGCCGCCTTCAGATTCTCCGCGTCGGTCCGCGCCGCCCCCGCGTCGCGCACGCTGATCGGGCCGTCGCAGGCCGGAGTCTTGCGCCGTGAGCGGCCGGGGTCGCTGAACACCCGCCTGGCCAGCTCGGGGAAGTCCACCAGGTCCTGGTACTGGAGCGACTGGCTCGTGCCGCCGAACCCGTTCAGGCGGTCCTTGATGTAGGTGGCGTAGCTCGGTTTGCTGGCCTCGCCGTCGTTGATGACGTCGAGGCCGGCCTCGGCCTGCTTCTTGGCGACCTCCGCCACCGCGGAGCGGATACGCGCCGCCAGGGCAGCCTGGTCGACCGGCACACCCTCCTCGTTGGCGAACATCATCCGGACCAGGTCGTCCGGCCGCGGAAGGCTGCCGGTGTGCGTCGTCAGGAAGCGCTCGGTGCTGCGTTTCATTGTCGTTGGTCGCTCCTTGCGCCCGCCGGGTCACGACCCGCCGCGCGCGTCCGCCTTGAGCGCGTAGCGTCCTTCCGCATCGAGGACCAGGCGGCCGGTCTGGCGCAGCGCCTCGAGCGCGCGCACCACCTCCCGGCCGTCGCGGCTGCCCACCGCCGCCATGAGCTCCTCGAAGCGCTTCGGCCCGTCGGCGAGCGCGGCGTCCACCGCCGCCGTGCGCCGGCCCTCGAACCGCGGCGGTTCCGGAATGATCGTTTCGATCGTGCGCTCGCGCCCGACCGGTAGCGTCAGATCGAAACCCGCCTTCGCGCCCGTGGCCCTCCCCTCGAGAGACGGGTCCAGCGGGATCGCGCGAAACCCGGACCCGACGACCAGATCCCGGTCCGCCTGGAAGCGGGTCGCGAGCGCCCAGTTCATCTGATCTTCGGAGAAGATGTCGATGTCGGGATCCACGACGAACACGTGCTTGACGTTGGCCAGGCAGCCGAACGCGGCGGCGATCGCGTTCTTCGCCTCGCCCGGCACGCGCTGGCGGAGCGCGATGCGCACGTTGAACATCCCCCCGCTCGAGGGGGTGGCGTGCACCTCCACCGGCTCCCGCACCGCCGTTTCGAGCGCGCGCCAGAGGGTGGCCTCGGTGCGCAGCGCGACGAGCTGGGCGTTATCGGTCAGGTGGAGGCTCGCCCCGCTGATGGTCAAGGTCTGGAAGAGCGCGTCGCGCCGCCGCGTGATCGCGGTGAGGTGGAACACCGGATTGGGCCGCACGATCCCGTAGTAGCCGAGGAACTCGCCGAACGGCCCTTCGGCTTCGACGTAGCCGCGCTCGTCGAGGTACCCCTCCAGAACGACTTCGGCGTCCGCCGGCACCCGGACGTCGTTGGTGACGCACTTGACGACCGCGAGCGGCGCGGCCCGCAGCGAGGCGATCAGGCCGAGCTCATCCACCGGAACGCGCATCGTCGCGGCGACGTGATCGATCGGGTGGGCGCCGATCACGAAGCTCACCGGGAGCGGCTCACGGCGTCCTAGGCTCGCTTCGTAGATGGCGCGCAGGTCGCTCGGCGCGACGAGATCGATGCCCGTCTCGCGCCGGCCGCGCAGCATGAGCCGGCGTATGCCGACGTTGGTCCAGCCGGTCGTCGGATCGATCGTGAAGTCCATGGAGGAAGAGATGTAGGGGCCGCCGTCCAGCCCGTGCTGGAGGTGGACAGGAAGCGTGGTGAGATCCGCCTCCTCCGCGGTCAGCACGATCTCCTGGACCGGCGCGCGCTCGCGCGGCACCAGGACGATCTCCGGCGCGAGCCGGAGGCGGCGCAGCAGTTCGGGCAGGAGCCCGGCGACGGAGGTGCCGAAGGCGAGCGCGAGCCGTCTGCGGCTCGCCGTGACGTTCCCGGTGAGCTCCCAGCCCTCCGGCCCGGCCTTCCTGAACAGCACCGCTTTCGGGTTGGCTTCGAGGGCCGACGCGACGTCGGCGAGATCGATCGGGTCATCCCGCACCTCGAGCTCGCCCGCCGCGTGGAGGGCCTCGACGAAGGTGCGAAGCCGGAACCGGTCGAAATCGGGGCGCGCGTCTCCACGGTGTCGTCTGTCGTCCACGGGGTCGGGCTCCTTTCTTCCCCGGTCACGAACGCGCGCCGTTTGCGGACCGGCGCCGAAGGGGAACGGCTCGTGATATCCTCCCCTGGAGCCCCGATTATACTCAGCGTCCCGGCCGGAGGAAATGGCTGAAAATGGGCCCAGGAGCGGATCCGGAAGCGACTATGGATGGCGTCGTCCGCTGGCCCGCTGAGATCGCCCGGCAGTACCGGACGAGCGGGTATTGGGCGGGGATCACGATCGGGGACATGTTTGACCGGTCGGTTCGAGCGCATGCCGACCGTCCTGCCGTGGTCTCCCAGGATCGACGCCTCACCTACTCGGAGCTGGGCGCGCTGGTCCACCGATTGGCGTCGCATCTCGTCCGCCTGGGGATCAAGACGTACGATCGCGTCATCCTGCAGCTGCCGAACTCTCCGGAGTTCGTGGTCGCCTACTTTGCGTGCCAGAAAGTCGGGGCCATTCCGCTGACCTGCCTGCCGGCCTTCCGGCAATCCGAAGTCGAATACTTCGCCAACTTTATCGGCGCCGTCGCGTACTTCATCCCGTCGGAGTTTCGCGGGTTCGATTACGTCCGGATGGCGCAGGAAATCAGAGCGAAGGCGCCCGGCTTGAAGCACGTGTTCGTGTCGGGCGACGGCGGGGGCGCCGGGATGCGCTCCATCGGCGAGCTTCTCCAGAGCCCGGCAGAAGACGCCTGGCAGCGGAGTCTCGAGGCGTGCCGTCCGGACCCGTCGTTTCCCGCGGTCTTCCTCCTCTCGGGTGGAACCACGGGGATTCCCAAGGTCATCCCGCGGACCCACGACGACTTCCTCTGCGCGTCCCAGTTCTCGGCCGCCGGGACGGGGCTCGTCCCGGACAGCGTGATCCTCCTGACCCTCCCGATCACGCACGTCCTCCCGCTGGCCTGTCCCGGGCTTCAAGGCGCCATCATGCTGGGGGCCAAAGTGGTCCTGGCCGCGTCGCCGGATCCAGCCATCGCCTTTCCCTTGATCGAGCAGGAGCGGGTGAGCTATACCCCGCTGGTCCCCACGGCGCTGATCAACTGGATCAACTCACCCGCGCGCCCGAAGCACGACTTGAGCTCGCTCAGAGCCATGCCGACCGGCGGCATGAAGATGACCGCCGAGCTGGCCCGCCAGGCCCGCGCGGCCTTCGGCAGCGCCGTCATGCAGGAGTACGGCAGCTCGGAGGGGTTCATCTGTTCCAGCCGCCCTGGCGATCCCCTGGAGTGGGTGTATGAGACCCAGGGCCGGCCGATCGCGCCGGCCGACGAATTCAGGATCGTGGACGACGACGGCCGGGAAGTGCCGCCGGGAGAGGTGGGCGAGCTCCTGGGCCGCGGACCCTACACCATCCGCGGCTACCTGAACGCCCCCGACCACAACCGCGCGGCCTTCACCGCCGACGGATTCTACCGCACGGGAGACATGGTGCGCCTGCATCCGAGCGGGAACCTCGTCATCGAGGGTCGAAAAAAGGACATGATCAACCGCGGCGGCGAGCACATCAGCGCAGAAGAGGTCGAAGGCCACATCCTGAATCACCCGAAGGTGCAGAACGCCGCCGTGGTGGCCATGCCCGACCCGGTGTTGGGCGAACGGGCGTGCGCCTACGTCATCCTACAGTCCGGCGAAACGCTGAGGCTCGACGAGCTGAACCGCTTTCTCCTGGAAGAAAAACGCATCGCCAAGTTCAAATGTCCAGAACGGCTGGAGGTCGTGGAGCAATTCCCCCTGACGGCCGTGGGCAAGGTGTCCAAGCAGGCCCTTCGCGCGGAAATCGCGAAGACGCTAGAGCCCTGAGGAGACAGCGCATGGAGGGATTTCGCGCCGTCATCATGCAGCTCGACGACGTTCAAGAGGAGCGGAGACTGGCGCGCCTGGCCGAGGACGCCGGCTTCGGTCTGGTCTGGTGCCCGGATACTCCGCGGTCCAACGCTCTGGTCCATCTGGCCGCCCTGGCGACGGCCACCACGGACATCCGGATCGGCTCCGGCATCCTCCGTGCCTTCGTGCGGGGACCGCTGCAGACCGCGGCAGGCGCCGTTGACCTCGACCGATTGTCTTGCGGACGGCTCGTCCTGGGACTGGCCAGCGGCACCCCGAAGCAGAACCTGTTTGAGACCGGCCAGCGCTTTGATCACGCGGCCTCGCGTCTCAGGGAATTGATCCGTCTGATCCGGCAGGTATGGGCGATGGACGGAGAGGGGACTCTCGACTTCGAGGGGGAATTCTACAACATCTCTGCGCAGGGCTTTCTGCTGCCGAAACCCGTGCGGAAGGAGATCCCGATTTACGTCGCCGGCGTGAGCCCGGCCATGCTGAGGGTCACGGGAGAAGTGGCCGACGGGCTCGCGGGGCATCCGTGCTGCTCGATCAGATATATGAAGGAGATCGTTCTCCCCAGCCTGGCGGAGGGCTTCGAAAGAGCCGGCAGAACCCGGGACGATTTCAAGATCACGGCGTGGGTGGTCACCTCGATCGCCGACGATCGCCGGAAAGCCAGACGGGAAGCGGCGTATCAGCTCGGCTTTTATTTCGCCACCCGCACCTACGCGCACCTGCTCGACTTCCACGGGTGGGACGCGGAAAAGGACGCGATCCAGCGGGCCTTCTTCGAGAAGAAGGATATGGAGGCGGTGGCCGGCGCCGTGTCGGATCGGATGATCGACGAGCTGGCGATCGCCGGCACGCCGGCGGAATGCCGGGAGAAGCTCGAGCGCTACAGGGACGTTATCGACTTTCCGACCCTGTACCCGCCGGGCGTCGGCCCGGCCCGGGTCATTCCCCAGGAGCGGGTGCGGGAGAACCTCGAGCTGATCATCAAGACCTTCGCCCGGTAAATCCCTCGGAGGGGGGCTTCGCCCCCCT
>CAYJUC010000130.1:8078-9327 GCA_964372605.1 uncultured bacterium
TGGCGGGTTCAGCCATGCCGTGAGGCAGGCCACCCGCTGCGCGAGGCCCGAGTTGATTGCGCGGGCCAAGCCCGCGCTCGAACAGGTTTTGCAGCACGCTGTCATAGGGACCGGAGCGAGCGGGGCACCCCGGCAGAGGACCCTCGCCATCAGTCACGCGGCGCTGGCCGGCACCTCCAACCCGTAGAACCGGAGCGCGTTCAGGCCCATCAGGCGCGCTTTCGCATCGTCCGGGACCGGCAGCGCGTGGATGTGTTCCACGGCGTTCCGCAGCACGCTCCGGTCCCAGAATGCCGGGTAATCGCTCCCGAGGGCGACCCTGGAGACGCCCAGATTCGTCACGGCGCAGCCGATCTCGCTCGGGCCGTACCAGAAGGACGGGGCCGTGTCGAACAGCATCCGATCGAGCGGCTCCGCGTAGTCACCGGTCCTGAGCTCGTGGACGAGCTGGGTGGGGCTCTCGAAAAAACGCTTCACGTTGACGAAAAACGCGCCCCCCAGGTGCGGCATGACGAGACGCAAGCGCGGGATCTCCTTCATGACGCCGCTGTACAGCATCCTGATCGCCACAGCGCAGTGCTCGAACGAGCGTCCCAGGGTCCGGGCGAGGTCGTACTGCCGAAACACCTCGGCGTGGGCCGGCGCGCCGGCGGCGTGCACGAACACGGGGAGGTCCAGCTCCGCCGCCTTGCGCAGGAAGGGCCAGTACTCCCGCTCGTCGGGATACTTTTTCTGGAAGTTCGTGGTGATGCAGACGCCGCGCAAGCCCAGCTCCTTGCCGCAGCGCTCGAGCTCCTCCACGATGCCTGGCTCGCCGAACGGGGGAACGTGCGCCATGGGGACGAAGCGGTGGGGGTAACTGCGCTGGAGGTCCGCGGCCGCGTCGTTCAGGAGCCGGGCCGCGCGCATCGTCATCCAGCTCGGAAAACAGGACGCGGACAGGAACGCCACGTCGATGCCGGTGGCGTCCATATCCTCGAGCTGCACCCGTGGCGAGGTGTACTTCTCCGGCTCGATGCTCATCACCGCGGTTCCCGCCGGATCATAAATCCGGATCAGGCCGGACTTCTGCGACTCGACCCGGTGTCCTTCCCCCACGAACTCCCCGATGCGGCGGACGATTTCCTCCGGGAGCCAGTGGTGATGCACGTCGACAACCTGAACAGGGGCCGGTTTCGTCGAATCCCTTTGCACGTGTCCCCTCCCTGGTACGCCGCCGGCAATGCCGCTCCGGCGGCGCTAGAAGGAT
>CAYJUC010000131.1:0-9293 GCA_964372605.1 uncultured bacterium
CGTCGAACAGCTCCTCGGGGGCAAGGCGCCGCCGGGTCAGCCCCTGCGCGTGCGCGTACTCCAGGAACTTGTCGATCTCCGCACGATTCCGTTCAAGACCGTATGGCCACGGGTCGTCCCCGAACAGCTCCAGCGTCTCGTCGAGGTAGGCGCGCATCAGGGGCAGGCTGGTCATCCGCTCGTTCTGGAGGCCCTGATAGATCTGCGCCTTGGCCAGGTCGTACGCGCGGCAGAGCTCCACGCCGAACTCCGGCCAGGCTGCCAGGGCCTCTTTCCGGACGACGATGACGTGGACGATAGGGTGAAAACCGGTGCGCCGGTAAAAATCGCGCTGGAGCGCGTGGGCGTCGTGATACACGCGCTTGATCCGGAACCGCTCGCTTGCGGGCAGCGGAAGTGTGGCTTCCGTCATCAGGCAATCCACAGTTCCATCCAGCAAGCGCTCCGTGCCGAGATAGGGACTCGGGACGAGCGTGACTTTCACGCCGTCGGGGAACGTCATCCGCTCATCCAGCTCCGGGATCGTCGTGTACCACTCGATTTCGGAGGGCGAGATCCCGTATCCCTCTTTGAGGAGCGCCCGATGCCAGAAGGAAGCGGTGATGAAGTATCCGGGCACCATCACCCGGCGCCCCCGCAGGTCGGCTGGACTATCGATCCCCGTGTCGGTTCGCGTGTAGACATACTGGTGCACGAAAATCCGATCGGGGAACACGGGGACCGCGACCACGGACTCGCCGCGATCTCTGACGAACGCGAGACGCGCCATCGGGATCTCGGCGGCGTCGAACAGGCCCTGCAGCACGCCGACCACGCCGGGGCCGCCCGGGGGCACGAAGATGGCCATGATCTCCGGCATCGGCACGGTGCGGTCAAGCAGGGGCGCCGAGCGGTCGAACCGCTGAATCGCAAGAGTCATAGCGCGACGCAGGTTCGCCATGTTGTGGCTACTTTTTCCCTACGCGCAGGTGCGCTTCCCGGTCCGCGTAGAGCTCGGGTTCCGCATACCCCATGAGCTCGGGCCGCCCCGTGCCCAACACGATCTGGACGTACACCGGCTCGAGGCCGTCGTTTTGAAAGCCGTGGATCACGCCCGCCGGGCAAGAGACGAGGTCCCACGGGCCGAGCTTCAGCTCGACGCGGCGGCCATCCTCCTCCTCGAGAAATACCATGAGGTGCCCCTTGAGCACGAAGAAGACCTCCTCCGCCTCGTGCGTGTGGGCCGCGTTCCCCTGCCCGGGCGGGACGTACATGACGCCGAGGGTGAAGTTTCCGGCCGGGATGAAGGATCCCGGCTTGCGGCTGATGTTGCCGATGTAGCGGTGCTGGGCCCGCCGGTAGCCGTCGATCAGCGCATCGGCGAACGCGGACCAGTCGGGCACGCGGTCACGGAACCGAGCCGTGTACCGTTCAGCGATCTCTTCCAGGGTCAGGTTGGCGACCTCCGGGGGCTTTGGATGACGGGCAACTTTCATGGCGTCTCTCCTCCTGTCTCGGACAAACTCGTTCACGCTGGCCAGCGGCCCCCGGCGCGCAGCGCGTCAAAGAGCCGAGCGCCGGTGACCGGAATGCGATCGATCAGGACGCCGTAGTCCGCGAGGGCGTCCTCGACGGCGTTGGCAATCGCCGCCCCCGGCGCGATGGTGCCGGTCTCGCCTACCCCCTTGATCCCCAGCTCGTTGATCACCGAGGGATGCTCGAGGTGCTCGACGTCCAACGGGGGCACCTGGTCGGCACGCGGGAGCCCGTACTCCATCAAGGTGCCGGTCAGAAGCTGCCCTTCCGCATCATACCGAAGCTCCTCCCACAACGCACCGCCGATCCCCTGGGCGATCCCCCCGTGGAGCTGGCCCTCGACGACCATCGGGTTGATGGGCCGGCCGCAATCGTGGACCGTGGCGGACTTGAGCGGCGTGATGGCGCATGCCTCCAGGTCCACCTCCACCGCCACCGCGTAGGCGCCGAACCCCCAGGTGACGGTTTCGGGATAGAAAAACGCGCACGCCGTGAGCCCCGGCCCTCCATCCGCGGCAAGGGCCTTGCTCCGGACCGCCGCTTGCGCCACCTCGGCGAGGGGCAGGCTCTTGCTCGGGAGTCCCTTGACGAAGACCCGCCCGTCGGCGAGCACCACATCGTCGTCCCCGCACTCGAAGAGGTCCGCGGCGACGCGCCTGGTCTTCCGGGCAACCTCCCGCGCGCTCCGCGCCACCGCGGGGCCGGCGACGGCGGCCACGCGGCTCGCGATGGTCCCGATCCCGTAGCCCAGGAGCTGGGTGTCCCCGCCCAGGACCACCACATCCTCGATCGGCAGCGCCAGCTCGTCCGCGCAGATCTGGGCCAGCGTCGTCTCGTGCGCCTGGCCCTGCGCCGGCACACCGACCAGCACGAACACCGTGCCGCTCGGGTCCACGCGGACGGTGGCGCCCTCGAAGGGCCCGATCGCCGTCGCCTCCAAGTAGGCGGCGAGCCCGATCCCGATCGGCTTTGCGCTTCCGCGGCGCCGGGCCTGCTCCTTCCGCCACGCGGCATAGTCGAGGAGTGCGAGGAGTCGCTCGAATCCCGCTGGGAAGTCGCCGGGGTCGTAATTGATCGGGACACCGTCGCGGTACGCGAGGCCGGAGCGATACGGCATTTCCTCGGGCCGGATCATGTTCCTGCGGCGAAGCTCCGCCGGATCCATCCCCAGCCGGCGCGCGGCGCGGTCGAGCAGGCGCTCTCTGACAAACGTCGCCTCCGGCCTGCCGGCGCCGCGATAGGCCGCCGAGAAGGTCTTGTGGGTCACCACGTTCAGCCCCACCCCGCGGTAGTTCGAGATGCGGTAGGGTCCCGGAAGGTGGTTGATCGTGCTCAGGGTGATGGCATTGCCGAGGGTCGGATAGGTCCCGTGATCCCGGACGAAGCTGGTCTCGAGGCCCACGATCGTCCCATCGCGCAGGAGACCGATGCGCGCTCGATGCTCCTGGTCGCGATCCGCGGCGGCGGCCAGGAAATGCTCGCGCCGGCTCTCCACCCATTTGACCGGACGACCGAGTCGCCGGGCGACGGCCGGCACCACGATGTCCTCGGGATAGACATGGCCTTTGATCCCGAAGCCCCCGCCCACCTCGGGGGCGATGACACGAATCCGCTCTTCAGGGAGCGAGAGAATCGTGGCGATCGCGCTCCGGACCGCGTGCGGCATCTGGGTCGAGTCCCAGACCGTCAGGCCCCCGGTCGCGGCATCCGGGATGGCGAGGACGCCGCGCGTCTCCATGGGCATGCCCGCGACCCGCGGATAGACCAGCCGCCCCTCCACGGTCACCTCGGCCTGGGCGAAGCCCTTGGTCACGTCCCCGATCTCGCCCGACGAGCGGCCAGCCATGTTGTCGGGCCAGTCGTCGTGCACGCGCGGCGCGCCAGGCGCAAGCGCGCTTTCCTGCGTGGCGGCAGCGGGGAGCGGCTCGTAGTCGACCCCAACGCGCTCCACGGCGTCGGCCAGGAGATATGGATCCGCGGCGACCACGAGCGCCACCGCCTCCCCGACATGCCGCACCGTGTCGGCTGCAAGGACCGGATGCGCGTAGGGGCGCAGGCCGGGCATGAGCGGGGGGACGGAACCGGCCAGCTCAGGCATCTCCTGCCTCGTCAGAACCGCAAGCACCCCATCGAGTCGGGATGCCCCGGCGGGATCGATCTTGAGGATGCGCGCGTGCGCGTGCGGGCTTCGGACGATCCCGAGGTGGCACATCCCGGGAACTGTCAGGTCGTCGAGGTACCGGCCCCGCCCGACGACCAGGCGAGCGTCCTCTTTCCGCTTGAGCGACAGACCGACGAGCTTGCGGTTCCCGCTCATGTCGAGGCTGGTGTCCGCATATAGAAGGACCGAAAATACTCGACCACCGGCCTCTTCAGCGGGCCGCCCCGCCACCTCGCCTCGTCATATCGCCTCGGAAGAATGTGGCAGAAGACATCCACGCGCTGCTCCATTCCGATCCTCCTCCCCGGCTGCTCCCTCACGCTTCGGTGTGCGCCACGAAGACTTCGGTCTCGACGAGCGTCCAACAGCGCGGGCAGTAAAATTCCTTCAGGCTGAAGGACGGGACGCCCCCTGTCCCATCCGGAATACCATTGTCGGCGTGGCCGACGAGCTCCCGCACCGCCAGATACGCTTTATAGTTTTCGGACGCCCCGCACAGGGTGAGCCCGCAACGGCAACGGATGGTGGGTCCCTCGGGTCCAAGCACCATAGTCAGGTACTCGTTAATCCGTGCAACGAGTTTCTCTGCCCCGGTTTCACCTTCAGGCTGACGCCGATGGGTGGGGTTCCGAGCCGCAGATTGGCGCTGGGTCTTGACCGTCGCCTGTTCCCGACCGGTCTCATCACGATCGACACCTCTTTCGCCGTCGATGACAACGCCGTACTGTTTCCTGGCAGCCGCCTGGGACACCAGGCCATTCACCACGTCCTCTGCGACCGCTTCCGGAGCCCTTTCCAGAGGATCGCCGTATCCACCACCTCCGCCCCCCACACACTCCACGACGCTGCCGGCTCTCAGGAAGGTGTGCGTAAAGGGAGGAGGGAGCTCCTCCTGGCCCCCGATTTGGGTCAAGCTTCCGGGCATCGTGCCGCCTTGAAAAAGAGCCTGGATGTTTGTCTCTCGCTTGATGGTGATGCGGTTCAGGCTTCCCGGATAGCCTCCCGAAAGCCCGAGGGCCGACGGGAACGTGACGCCGTGAGTGTGGAGGACCATATCGGAAATTTCTGGAACGTCATGCGGCATGAAGGCCATGCTCAGCCCGACGCCTCCCCGAAACTTCCCGGGACCTCCGCTGTCCGCTTCCTGGCGGCGGTAGAGGTACAGAATCGGGTAGCGAAACTCGTTGCCTTCCACATTGGGAATGCTGACCTCGGGCTCGGGAATTCCCCCCGTGTCGATGCCGTTGGCGGCCACTCCCGCTGCGCTCCCGGCAGCCTGGCAGCAGTCTTGCAGCACCGCCACGAAGGGGACCCCGTATTGGTCCTGACCCAACACATCCAGGATGAGCAGATGGCCTCGGGACACTGCCATGGCTCGCGCCCCGTATTTCTCGCTCCCCAGCAACATCTGACTCAAACAGTATGTCGCCGCCTGCCAGACGCCCTGCGTGACGGATGTCGTGCCCTTACACACGCCGGCGGGCCACGCGCAATGGACGATCGTCCCGAGCTCCGCCTTGATCCGAATGACTCGCTGGATGGCCGCGGGACAGTGGGAGACGGCGAAGCCAAAAAGCCCCAGCATCGCCCTCAAGAGGTAGCCCTCGGTAGCGGCATAGGTGGCGTTGACCACAGCCGGCGCTTGTTTTGACGAGCCCGTAAAATCAAAGAGGAGCCCCCTCCCCTCTTTGACCAGCGTCAACCTGCAGGCATAGGTCTTCATCCGATTATCGTCGTAGTAGTCCAGATAGTTGGTGCACGTCCAGCGACCATCGGGGATCTCCTGCAGGATGGCCCGCAGTTTCGTCTCGGAGACGGCGATGATCTGATCGAGCGCCTCGGTAATGGTCTCCTTCCCGTAGCGGCGAATGAGCTCGACGATCCGGTTCTTGATCGTATTGTTGGCGCCGATCATCGCCTTCAAGTCAACAGCGTTCTGAACTCTGGTGCGCGTGCGCGTCAGGAACTCGTCCTCCAGGTCTCTGCGGAGAGTGCCGCGCTCGACGAGCTTGATGGGCGGGACCGGAATGGCCTCACTCCAGATGGAGCGCGCGCCGATCGAGACCTGACCCGGAACCGTTCCGCCCACATCGCCAAAATGGATCCCCGCTCCGGCCCAGGCCACCAACTGCCCGTCCCAGTAGACCGGGGCGACCAGGACCCCACAGGGTTGATGCGGAGTCCCGATATACGGGTGGTTGGAAAAAAACATGTCGTCCGGGCCGATACCCGGATTGTCCCGGTATTCCTTCAGGACGTACGTGGCCGTCTGGATACAGGACATGGCGTGACTGCTGATCGTCCGGCCGATCACGACTCCCTCGCCATCCGCTGTGAGGAGCGCCACGTTACAGTCGTTGGACTGAGCCACGCTTGGCGACCCCGACACATTCCTGAGAACCGCCGCGCCCTCCTCGGCGACAGTGGAGAGCCGGTGTCGCAGCACCTCGAACGTCACGGGATCAACCATGCTCGCGTTCCCCCGTCAAAGTGAGATCACAATATTCTTGAATCGATCCACTGTGGCTTCCTGTCCCGGATGAAGCACGAGCGTGGTGTTGGCGCCCTCGACAATCGCCGGTCCCGCAACGCGGTTTCCCGGGGCAAGCCGGTCGTGAGCAAAGACCGGCGCATCGACAAAGCCATCATCGAAGTAGACCGGCCGTGTGCCCGCGATGGCCGGGCCGGAGTCCCGTCCTTCGGGGGGGTACTCCTTGAGCTGAAGCGGTACGTGGTGTGTGGTCGCGACAACATGAAAGGTCAGAATCTCCACACCCGCTTCTGTGACCGCCGTTCCCCGCCCGAAGCTTTGCTCATACTGCTCCACAAATCGGTCGGTGATGTCATGGACATCGTCCGGCGTGAGCTGCCGGTCCGGCACGGGCACCTTGACCTGATGGACCTGGTGCCGAAAACGCATGTCAAGAAACCGGGAGAATACCGTCTGCTCCGTTTCCAGGCCGGTTCTTTTCGCATCCTGAAACGCTTGATCTGACAGCCGATGAAAGTCGCCGTTGATGCGATCGGCCGCGAAGGGCGACCGAAGGGGGTCTGACTTGGAGTAGACGCGCACGACATCAGAGGAGGCGATGCCCAGGGCCGAGAAGACGGACGCGTAGGGAGAGATCACCGCCAGTTTCAATCCGACCTCTTTGGCATAGGCGCCGACATGGGTGGGGCCGGCCCCCCCGTAAGCGAAGAGAACAAAATCTCGAGGGTCGAAGCCGCGTTCCACGGTCAACTTGCGGATCAAGTCCGCCATCCGGGCATCGACGATATCAATGACCCCTTTCGCGGCTCTCAAGACATCGCACCCGAGGGGATCCGCGATGTTCTCCTGCATTGAAGCAACAGCTCTGGACTTGTCGAGCCGCTTTCGTCCGTTAAAAAACTTCTCGGGGGCGAGGCGTCCCAGGATCACGTCGGCATCCGTCACGGTTGGATCGACGCCGCCTTGATCGTAACAAACGGGTCCGGGAACGGCCCCGGCGCTCTGTGGGCCGACCTGCAGGGTGCCGGTCGCCGGGTCCACCCAGGCGATACTCCCACCGCCGGCCCCGATCGATACCACCTCCACATGAGGCAGCGCAACCCGGAACCGGCTGTAGACCGCGCTGTCGGAAAAGAGCGTCTTTCCGTCTGCAATCACGCCAACATCGAAGCTGGTTCCCCCCATATCGGTGGCGATGATATTCCGATAGCCCACCTGCTCGCCCAGTTTCGCCGCCCCGATGACGCCCCCCACGGGACCGGACGCGAGCATGCTGAGGGGCTGAAGCGCCACCTCGCCGCCCCATCCGCATCCGCCATTCGATTGCATCACCAGGAAGGGACGCTGGAGCCCGCGCTGCGCGAAAAGAGTTTTGATGTTGTCCATTTCCTCTCGAGCCGCCGCGCCGAGGTGTGCGCTCAGAATGGTCGCATTGGTCCGCTCGTATTCTCCCAGCACGGGCGCGACGGCGCTTCCGGTCGCGACGAATAGAGAAGGATGACGTTCCTGAATAAAGTCCCGAATCCATTGTTCATGGGCAGGGTTGAGGAACGACCAGAGCAGCGAAACGGCCACGGCCTCGACGCCTCGCTGGACAAGGTCGTGGACGGCTTGCCGGACGTCACGCGGGTCCAGGGCGACGAGAATCTGCCCCTTATAATCGACGCGCTCGGTCACCCCTTTGATGAGGTAGCGCGGAACAATGGGTTGGGGCTTCGACCACGACAGGAGATCCGTCTTCTCTGCTTCGGACAGCCCTTCGGTTTTCGAGAGCACACGACCGACCAGCGTCGCGTCCTCGTGTCCGGCAGTGGTGATCAGTCCCACCCTGGCGCCGCTTCTGGTGATCAGCTTGTTGGTGAGACTGGTTGTTCCCAGCGCCAGCACCTGCGTCTCTCGGAGCACCGTCCCGACCGCGAGGCCGGCGGCCGCGGTGACGTTTTCGAGCGCTCGAATCATGCCCTGTCCCGGATTCCCCGGAACGGAGAAACTCTTGTCCGTCCTGACGTTGCCATCCTCGTCCACGAGCACGCAGTCGGTGAACGTCCCGCCGACATCGATCCCGATGATGTACTTCATCGGCGGGGGCGCCCCCGCGCGGACAAACCCAGGCGAATCTCTGCAAGGCTGACCACGTGAGGTTTCAACAGCTTCATCGCAGCCGCCTCGAGCTCGGGATCGTTCCCGCTCACGCATTCCGGCGGGATCAGGAACTCGTAGCCGTGGTCGATCAGGCCGAAGGCGGTCGCCAAAATCCCGGCGTGGGTCGAAACACCCGTGAGGACGACGGTCTCTATTCGACGAATCCTCAGGACTTTGTCCAGCATCGAGTTGTGGAAGTCGTTAAAGGCGCCTTTTTCTGGCCATCTCGACGCACGCCGCGAGCTGCGTCACGGTGGACCGGATTTTTTCCGGCTGTTTGGCGGCCCGGTCGAAAATTTTTCCCCCAGGGGCACAGAAGTCATTCTGCATATCGTGGATGAGGAGCGCGGTGTGTTCTGGCCGCCGCGCCGGCCCCGTCGTCCACCACCGCGATGGCGCTGATCTCCACCTTGCGCCGCGCAGTGAGCGAAGTGGCGCGCCCGGCTCAGGCGATCAGCCGCAAGCCGGAGCTCAGCTCGTACTCGGTTTGCCGGACCAGCGAGGCCCCGCGGATGGGCCAGAGCTTGCCGCACCCCCAGCGGCAGCGCGAGTAGCCGGGCTCCTGTTCCAGAAGGCTGTCGCACTTGGGGCACCGCCCGGGGCGATGGGGGAGGCCGTGCTCGATCACCGGCTCCTGCTCGGCGGCCCCCGACGCACCGCCTGCCCGCCGCCCGTGCGCCTTCTGGAGCCGGTAACAGGCTTGACAACTGGAAGCCTCGACGGGCAAGCTGAGCCCGGCCACCTTGACCCGTTGCCACCACCACCCCCGCCGACTCGGGACGTGCGTCCGGGCGTCGCAGAAGCCGCAGACCTTGGCAGGGATGTAAATGAGAAAGAGGCTGTCCGTGGGTAGGTACCTGTGCCACGAAGCGTCCTCGGTTCGGGTTCGACGTCCTGTCATGTGGTGGGGCATCCGGCGACTTAGTATGCCGGGCCTGGGGCGATGTGGCAAGCCACTACCGCAGCCGCCTGTGGCGGGCTCCC
>CAYJUC010000132.1:0-3200 GCA_964372605.1 uncultured bacterium
CTCACGGGCAGTTACTCCTTGGGGGGAGGCAGCCCCCGAAGCCCCGAGCGAAGCGAGGGGGCGGCTTTGCCGCGGGGCGTCGGAAGGGGGCGAAGCCCCCCTCCGAGAAATTACAGGGCGAGGGCGTGGTGGGGAGCCTCGTCGGGAAGGCCGTCTTTCTTGATCTTCCGCTTGATCCGGTCCCGGGAGATCTTGTCCAGGCGATCGATGAAGAGCATTCCATCCAGGTGGTCGATCTCGTGCTGGATCACGCGGGCTCGAAGCCCCTGGGCTTCGAAACTCCGCGGCTGTCCGTCCTCGTCCAGGGCCTCGACCCTCACCCACAGGAACCGCTCCACCATGCCGAAAATTCCCGGAAGGGAAAGACACCCTTCCTCATCGACCGCGCTGCCGCCCTTGTCCGTGATGAGCGGGTTGATCAGAGGGAGGGCGCCGCTTCCGCGTTCGTCGTTCACGACGATGACCCGGAGCGAGACACCGATCTGGGGCGCCGCCAAGCCGATCCCCACCAGGTGATACATCGTCTCCACCATGTCGCCGATCAGCGCGCGGATCTCCGGGGTGGGAGCCGGGACCGGTTGGGCCCTCCTCCGGAGAATCGGGTCGCCGTAACGACGGATGGTCAGGATCGCCATGCCACAGTGATTCCTCTCTCAGAGAAGCTCCAGGGGGTCCACGTCAACGTCGACCGTCACCCCGCGCGCGCCGCGCCGCATGAGGTACGGTTGAAGGAGAGGACGGAGGCGAGCCGGCAGCTCCCGGTCCCCCTTCGCCAGGATTTGCCATCTCCGGCTCCTGAGAGAGCCGAGCGGGGAGGGGCCAGAGGGGGAGGGGCCAGAGGGGGAGGGCCCATAGATCGTGAGGTCGGCGACACCGGCCAGATCCCCGCTGATCTGCTCTGCCAGCGCTCGGGCGCCGGCTCCCTCTTTCCCCCGGACCACGATCCGGGTCAGACGACTGAACGGCGGATAGGCAAGCTCGGCGCGGAACTTCAGCTCGTTCCGGTAAAAACTGCTCCGATCCTGGTGGACGAGAGCGTTCACGGCATAGTGGTCCGGGTGGTGAGTCTGCACGATCAGCCGTCCTCCCCTGGCCCCCACCCGCTCGGCAGCTTCCCAGAGGAGCTGAAAGGTGCGTTCCGCAGCCCGGAAATCAGGGAGGTGAAGCAAGGGGTCCGGGTTGACCACGCCGACCGCGCCCAGGGCTCCCACGGGGAAGAGTCTGAGCGCGCTTCGAGTGCCGACCACGAGACGGACTTCTCCCTGAGTGATGAGGCCCTGGAGGTGCGCGCCCCGCGCCCCACGCGCTGACTCGCCGTCGTAGCGGGCCACCGGGACGCCCGGGAAGGTCACGCGCGCCGCCTCTTCCAGCCGTTCGGTCCCCCATCCGCGGGCGGTGAGGTTTCGCCCGTGACACCGGGGGCAGAGGGCGGGGGCCCGGTCCTGTCGCCGGCAGAGATGACAGCGAAGCTCACGGTTCTGGCGGCGGAAGGCGAGCCCGATCCGACAGTCCGGACAGCGTGGAGAGAACCCGCACTCCTCGCAGGCGAGGACCGACGCGTAGCCAAGGCGCATGGAGAGGAGGAGAACCTGACCGTTCCGGGCCAGCGCCTCCCCGATGGCCTCGCGGAGAGGCCGGGAAAACGGTTCGGTCGGGGCATGCTCTCGCTGATCGACGACGCTGACCTCGGGCCAGGCCGCCGGAACCCCTTCCACGAGCCGGAACTGGCCATCCTCAGCCCGCCACCAGCTCTCCACGCTCGGCGTCGCTGAGGTGAGGAGCAGCCGATGCCCTTCGGCGGCGGCCCGCCACTCGGTCACGTCGCGGCAGTTGAGGCGAGGCGCGGCTGGAGACTTGTGGGCGAGGTCGTGTTCGTCCACGATGGCCAGCGTGGAAGGGACCGGGATAGGCGCGAAGAGTCCGGCGCGCGTCGTCACCGCGGCGCGCTCCTGACCGGCGGCGAGCCGGATCCATGAGGCATAGCGCTCGCGGTCGGGGCGTCCGCTGTGAAGGCGGAGGGGGGTGAGCCCGAGACATTTTTCCAATCGCCGGGACCAGGCTTCCGCGTCCTCGATCTCAGGGGCGACCAGCAAGAACCCCCGGTGGCTCTCGCTCCGGAGCAGATCCAGGAGCCGCTCCTCCCGGTCTCCGCCGATCAGGAGGATCGGCAGCCCCGCTCGCGGAAGAGCGGGATTTTCTCTCGAGCCCGAGGAAACCTCCACTGACGGGGGAGGCGTTTTCAGGGGAGGGAGGAGTGCGGCACAGGCGCTCCCCCAGCTCGCCAGGCTCTCGCTCGCCACCCGCCGCGCCAGTAGGACCAGAGTGGGAGAGAGGAGCGCCACGGGATCCGCCGGTTCGAGGATCGGCTCCAGCGCGTCGTCGGTTTCCGTCCGGAGCGCCACCACGACTCCGAGGCGAGGCCTCTTCTGAAGCGGGGCCAGCACCCGCAGGCCGACGCTGATGCGTGAGGAAAGATCGGGGGGGACCCGGTAAGAGAACGGATGGTCCAGGGGGAGATCAAAGACGACGTCGGCGATCATTGAGGGCTAAGTGCGGAGCCGGTCGTACTCGCGCTTGGCCAGCTTCAAGTCTTCCCAGGCAAGCCGGCGGTACTCGGGCCCCGGATTTCTCAGGAGAAAGGCCGGGTGGAAGGTGGGAACCAGGATCATGGAGTGGTACTGGTAGCTCTTTCCGCGGAGCTTCGAGATCCCCTCTTTCGTCCCCAAAAGCGTCTGCGTGGCGAAGTTGCCCAGCGCCAGGATGACCTTCGGCCGGATCGCGCCCAGTTGGGCCAGTAAGAACGGCTGGCAGGCGGCGACCTCGTCAGGTTCGGGATTGCGATTCTTCTCCGGGTGGCACTTCACGACGTTCATGATGTAGCAATCCCGCTCGCGGTCGAGATCGACGGAAGCCAGCATCTTGGTCAGGAGCTGGCCCGCGCGTCCGACGAACGGCAACCCTTGACGGTCCTCCTCCTCCCCCGGTCCCTCGCCGATCGTGATGAACTCCGCGCGCGGATTCCCCGAGCCGAAGACGATCTTGCTCCGGCTCCGCGAGAGCTTGCACCTGGTGCACCCCTGGAGCAGGGCCTCCTGTCGCGCGAGCTCGTCCTGTGGAGACGGGAGGTAATCTTTGGAGAGGGGCAGGTGGGTGATCCCCATGGCCCGGTAGAAGCGGAGCGTGTCAGCCAGAGACCGGAG
>CAYJUC010000132.1:3300-9286 GCA_964372605.1 uncultured bacterium
TTGGCGGCCCGGAGCGAGAGGACGCGGTCGTAAATCGCGTGGGCGACCTGAAGCTTGGTCATCCTCGGGAGGTCGATCGTCCCCCCCCACCGGTCAAGCAGGGCGACTTGGTTGTCGTCCGACTCGAAGCCGATCCCGGTTTGGCTCACGTCGTTGACCACCAGGAGATCGATCCCCTTGGACTGGAGCTTGGCCCGGGCGCGGGCGCCGACATCGTGGGTCTCAGCGGCGAACCCCACGAGAAACGCGCCGCCCTTCCGTGCCCCGATCTCCTTCAGGATGTCCGGATTAGGCGTGAGCTCGATCGTGATCTCGTCCTGCTTCGATGCGATCTTTATCGGGCTCTGGCTCTTCGGCCGGTAGTCCGCCACGGCGGCTGCTTTCACCACGATGGTGGCGTGCCTTAGGTGCTGGAGCACCGCTTCCCGCATCTCCTCGGCGGTCTGAACCGGGACGTAGACAACTCCGCTCGGTGGCGAGAGGGCGGTGGGGCCGGAGACGAGGATGACCCTGGCGCCCCGCCGGAGGGCGGCCAGCGCCAGCGCGTGACCCATTTTCCCGGAGGAGCGGTTGGAGAGATAGCGGACAGGGTCCAGCGGCTCTCGAGTGGGGCCGGAGGTGATCAGGAGTCGCTCCGCCGCCAGATCCTTCACCGGGGTCAGGAGGCCCTGGATCGCTTCCACGATCGTCTCGATCTCCGGAAAGCGACCGGGTCCGGAGAGTCCCGAGGCGAGCGGACCGATCTCCGGCTCCATCACGCTGATCCCCCGGCCCCGGAGCGTGGCGACGTTGGCCCGGACGGCCGGGTGCTCCCACATTCCCCCGTCCATGGCCGGGACCATCAGCACCGGCGCCCGAGTGGCCAGGAGCATGGTGGTGAGGAAATCGTCGGCGATCCCGTGAGCCGCTTTGGCCAGAAGGTTGGCTGTGGCCGGGGCCACCACGAAGCCGTCGGCGCGCTCGGCGATGGAGACGTGCTCCACGGCCAGGTCGGTCTGCGGGTCGAAGAGATCCACGAGCACCGGCCGTCCCGACAGCGTCCGCCAGGTGAGATCGCTCACGAATTTTCTGGCGTGCTCGGTGAGCGCCACCGTCACCCCCGCGCCGAGGCGCGTCAGCTCGCGAAGCAGATAGACCGCCTTGTAGGCCGCGATGCTCCCCGTGACCCCAAGAACGATCTCTCGACCCGCCAGCACCCTCGTGATCTCCCTCAGAGAGCGCGCGCCTCGCCCTCTTCTTTCAGGCGGTAGCCGACCTTGGCCTCCGCCACCTCCTCCAGCGCCACGCTGCTGCACTTCTTCCGCTTGGACTCGACCTGGGGCGCGGCGCCCCGGTTCAGCTGGCGGGCCCGCTTGGCCGAGAGCACCACCAGCAGGTAGCGGTTGGGAATTTTTTCCAGGCACTTTTCCAGGGACGGAAATGACATGATTTCCCTCCTCCTTCCTTCATGACAGGCCGAGATCGGGAAATTCAAGAGAGAGCCGGCTGACCCGGCAGCGCTCCGCCTGAATCACCGTGGCGAGCTGATCCACGGCGTCCTTCAGGTCCCGATTGACGATGAGGTAGTCGTATTCGCGCCAGGTTGCCATCTCCTCGCGGGCTCTCCTGAGGCGCCGGGCGATTTCCTGGGGGGCGTCCGATCGCCGCTCCCGGAGTCGCTGCTCCAGCTCCGCCAGGGAGGGAGCGACGACGAAGATGGTGACGGCCTCGGGGTAGCGGGCCCGGAGCTGGCGGGCCCCTTGCGTGTCGATGTCCAGCAGGATGTCGAGCCCGGCGGTCAACGCCTGCTCCAGGGGGCCGGCGGCCGTGCCGTAGAGGTTCCCATGGACCACGGCCCACTCGGCGAACTCCCCGCGATCCCGCATGGCGTTGAAGACAGCCTCGGACACAAAATGAAAATCTTTCCCCGCCACCTCGCCGGGCCGCGGCGCCCGCGTGGTGTACGAGGCCGAATAAGCGAGATCGGGGAGCAGCGACCGTACCTCCCGGCAGAGCGTGGTCTTCCCGGCTCCGGAAGGAGCTGAGACCACCAGACCGATTCCGCGCCGCCTGACCGCCGCCCCGGTTCCACGGGGGAGGCCGTCGGGCAGGCGTGGCCCGCGCTCCCCGGTCTCGCCGCTCCCGCCCCTCCGTGATCTATTCAAGGTTCTGGATCTGCTCTCTGATTTTTTCCAGGATCCCTTTGGCGGTGATCGCGGCCTGGGAGAGCTCCAGGTCGTCCGCCTTGGACGCGACGGTGTTGACCTCCCGGTTCATCTCCTGGACCAGGAAGTCCAGCGTTCGACCGACGCTTTCCCCCCCTCTCAGGAGCGCCGCCGACTGCTCCAGGTGAGCGCTCAGCCGGGCCACTTCCTCGGAGATGTCGGTCTTCTCGGCCCACACCGCCACCTCCATGGCCAGGCGTCCCTCGTCGAGCGTCACCTCTCCAAGCAGCGCCTTGAGCCGCTCCCGGAGGCTTGCCTGACGGCGCGCGAGTGCCTCGGGAACCCGGGCCGCCATCCGCTCCACCAGAGCCCCGAGCTCGGCGTGGAACGCCATTATCTCTTTCAGGATGATCTGGCCTTCGGCCTCCCGTTGAGCCACCAGATTCGCCAGAGCCTGCGTCAGGGCGCGGGCCAGGAGAGGCCATCCCTCTTCGGGGGTAACCGGCTGCGCCTCGCCGAGGATGAGGACCCCGGGCCGCTCGAGGAGCCACGCGAGCTCCGGGCTCCCCCCGATCTTCAGCTCGTCGCCGAGGGCGTTGGCGCGCTCGAGATACTCGCGGGCGAGGGCCGTGTCCACCTTCACCTGACCGGGCCGCCGGGAGGCGACGGGAGCAAGGTTGACGCTCACGTCGAGACGTCCCCGCTGGATCTGTCCCTGGATCAGGCCCCTGGCCTCTAGCTCGAGCGGGAGGAGCGGGCGGGGGAGCTTCAGCGAGATGTCCAGGTACCGATGATTCAGCGACCGGGCTTCGACGGCCACCGTGATCGTCTCTCCCTCCGCTGCGGCCCGCCCATACCCGGTCATGCTCCGGGTCACAGAGTTCTCGCTCGCGGAGGGGTGGAAACCAGACGTGGCGTAACCACGACTTCATATTAGCCAGATCGGGCCGGGCTGTCAAAGTGTCCGACGACGCTACTTCCGGCTTCCGGGCTTTACCGCCGGGGTTCCGCTCCGGCAGAGCGGGCACTCCTCGGGACGGTAGTTGGGGACGGAGAGAGTGGCCAGCGTGACCTTCTTCATCGGGAAGGCTGCCGACCCGCCGCCCCGGTCGATCAGCGCGCCGACGCCCACCAGGACTCCGCCGGCCTCCTCCACCACCCGCATCACTTCCCGCGTCGATCCGCCGGTGGTGATCACGTCCTCCACGACCAGGCAGCGGGTCCCCGGGTCGATGGCGAAGCCGCGGCGGAGCCGCATCACGCCGTCCTCCCGCTCGGCGAAGAGCGCCCGGCAGCCGATGGCGCGCGCCACCTCGTGGGCCACCAGGATTCCCCCCAGGGCAGGGCCGATCACGGCCTGAACCCGGTCCTCGCTGAACGCGAGAGCCAGCTGGCGGCAGAGGGCCTCGGCGTGCTCGGGGCGCTGGAGGACCAGGGCCGACTGGAGGTAGGTGTCCGAGTGAAGACCTGATGTGAGGAGGAAATGTCCTCGGAGGAGGCCCCCGGTCGCCTCGTAGAGCGCGAGCACTTCGGCGGGGCTCACGACCGGGCGATCCCCTCGACGATGGCGGCCGCCGCCCGGGCGGGATCCCGAGCTTCGAGAATCGGTCGTCCGACCACGATGTAATCGGCGCCGGCGCCGACCGCCGCTTCCGGTGAGGCGATCCGGGCCTGGTCACCGTGCTCCGCGCCCGCCGGACGGACTCCAGGGGTCACGATCACCCAGTCTAGTCCCAGCGCGTTTCTGAGCATGCGGGCCTCACGGGGGGACGCCACGCACCCGTCCAGTCCGGCCCGCCTGGCGAGCTGGGCTAGGTGGAGCGCCTGTCCCTCCACCGAGAGCGGCACGTTCAGCTCCCGCTGGAGTGCCGCCCGGTCGAGGCTCGTCAGCAGAGTGACGGCGAGGAGGATCGGCGCGGCCTTCCCCAGGACCCCGCGGGCTAAGACACCGGCCTCGAGCATGGCAAGGCCCCCGGAGGCGTGGACGGTCAGCATGAAGACCCCGAGGCGCGCCGCCTCGCGCACGGCGCCCGCCACGGTCGAGGGGATGTCGTGGTATTTGAGGTCCAGGAACACCCTCCCCCCCTTCTTCTGCACCAGCTCCACCGCCTGCGGGCCCGCCGAAGTGAAAAGCTGGCTCCCCACCTTGAACGTGGTGACGACGTCGCCGAGGCGGTCGAGGAGATTCTCGGCCTGGCCCAGCGTCTCCACGTCGAGGGCGACGATGAGCCGGTCTTTGGGTTCCCGCCCCGGCATCATCTCCCTCCCGGCCTCCGGCCTCCCACCCTTGGCTCCCCGCCCTTGGGGTCAGGGCGCGGCATAATATTCCTGGAGCGACTGGACGGTCAGCTCGCCCTTCAGCAGCGCCTCGATTCCGCCGATGGCCGCCTGGGCGCCGTCCGTGGTGGTGTAGTAGGGGATGTTCTGCATCACCGCCGTCCGCCTGATCAGATACGAATCCTTGCGCGCCCTGCCGTCCTCCGGCGTGTTGAAGACCAGCGCGATCTCTCCGCGCTTCATCAGGTCGATGATGTTCGGGCGCCACCCCTCCGCCACCTTGTTGATGACGTCCACGGCCATCCCGTGGCGGGCCAGGACCTTTGCCGTCCCCTGGGTGGCCACCAGCGAGAACCCCATCTCGGCCAACCGCTTGGCCACCTGGACGGCCGTTCGCTTGTCGCGGTTCTTCACGGAGAGGAAGACCTTCCCCGTCGTGGGGAGGGGGGAGCCAGCCGCAAGCTGGGACTTGACGTTGGCCTTCCTGCAATACCGGTCGATCACCATCTCCTCGGCGGTTGACTTCATCTGTGGTCCCAGGTCCACGTCCAACCCCGGGAACTTCACGAAGGGGAAGACGGCCTCTTTCACCGCGATATGCGCGACCTCCTTCTCCTCGGCAAAGCCGAGTTCGTGAAGCGAATGCCCCAGCATGACCTTGGTGGCCAGCTTGGCCAGGGGGACGCCGATGGCCTTGGAGACGAAGGGGATGGTGCGCGAGGCGCGCGGGTTCACCTCGAGGACAAAAATGGTTTCGTTCTTGATCGCGAACTGGATATTGATGAGCCCGACAACCCCCAGCTCCCTCGCCAGGATTTTTGCCTGGGCCTTGAGCTCGGCGATTTGATCGTCTCCCAGCGTGTAGGGGGGGAGCGCGCACGCCGAGTCGCCGGAGTGGATTCCGGCCTTCTCGATGTGCTCCATGACGCCGCCCACCACCGCGCGCTCGCCGTCGGCGATGGCGTCCACGTCGATCTCCAACGAGTCCTCCAGGAACTTGTCCACCAGGATCGGGTGCTCGGGGGAGACGCGGACCGCCTCGGTCATGTAGCGGGAGAGGTCCAGGGTGTCGTACACGATCTCCATAGCCCGGCCGCCCAGGACGTAGGAGGGGCGCACCAGGACCGGGTAGCCGATGGCGGCGGCGATGCGCGAGGCTTCCTCGAAGGAGGAGGCCATTCCGCACGGCGCCTGCGCGAGTCGGAGCCTGGTCAGGAGCGCGCTGAACCGCTCGCGGTTCTCCGCCCGGTCGATGGCGTCGGGAGCGGTGCCGAGGATGGGCACACCGGCCTGCTGGAGCGGCACGGCCAGCTTCAGGGGGGTCTGGCCGCCGAACTGGACAATGGCCCCGAGCGGTCGCTCCCGCTCGACGATGTTCATCACGTCCTCGAAGGTCAAGGGCTCGAAGTAGAGGCGGTCGGAGGTGTCGTAGTCGGTGGAGACCGTCTCCGGGTTGCAGTTGACCATGATGGCCTCGACCCCGAGCTCCCTGAGCGCGAAGGCCGCATGGACGCAGCAGTAATCGAACTCGATCCCCTGGCCGATCCGGTTCGGGCCTGAGCCCA